>NZ_JBTNDP010000013.1:0-71075 GCF_054510925.1 Arthrobacter sp. MDT2-16 | reverse complement strand
CGCGTCTAGCCTGTTGCATGGGCGAGTTCAGCCCAACCATGACTGGAGGGGTCAGCACGATGGCGGTTACGTATTCCCGTTGGTTGATCGCCGATAATTTATCTTATGTCAAGCTGTAGTCTTCGTATCTCATTCATGAACCATCCGGTGCTATCCCCTGGGTTGCTAGGCGTTGTGTCAGGATGTGCCGTGCGGCCACCTTCGGACTCAGCGCACTCGGCTGGAGGACCCGCACCGGAGTCGAACTGGAACCCGAAACCGTCCACGCACTCCTTTGCGAGCCCCGGCACCTACTGCTGACACTCGGTGTCCTCAACGACCGCGGCGCGCCAGAAGAAATAACCGTCACGTCACAGGGGAAAGCCTTCGTTCGCGCAGCCCTGCAGTCATAACCAGCAACCACCAACGCCGCGATGACGCGATCCTCCGAAGCCAGACCGCGCAATCGATGCAGTGGCGTTCACAGGTTCCCAATACGCCGGTTCACCAGCAGAAGTGATCCCCCATGGCAGGATCTGCCGAATGGAACCTGGTGAAACCTAGCTCGCTCGGACGAGTTGGTTCTGGCTTCGATCCTTCCGCCCCTCAGGTCATCCCCGCGTGTCCCTCACCGCACTGCAGGTACGAAGAGCCACAAAAGTGGTTGCCGATGGGGCTTCGCTGCGGCATGCTATTTACGGGCATTGGAGGTGGAGATGAGCGTCTCCTCGATGGCACAAGACAGCGCACTGAGGCTAGGGCCTGCCGCGCGAACAATGGCCGAGGTCATCGATCGGGCGCTCGAGGGTGCACTGGAAGCACCCGACCAGCCAATCACGCCAGCCGACAAGACTCAGGCCAAGCAAGCCGGCCACGCAGAGGCTCAAAGCGCAATTAGTTCCGTTTCATCTGGACCCTTGGCTCAATTAACGAAGTTTGTTCCGACAGAAACGATTACTCTGTATGTTGCCGTGTTGGCGGCTCTCGGTGACGTGACTCCTCCGACTGGCAATCCGATCAGTGACGCTGACTTCACGGCTCATTGGGCGGCCGTCGTCATCCTGCTAGGGGTGACAGTTGCACTTACCTTGGGCCTCAGCTACAGGGCACAGAAGGACCGCAGCGCCGACGATAAGTTTCAGGTGCCGTACTTTGAGGTGTGCGCCGCTGGAGCAGCCTTCGTTATCTGGGCCCTTTCGCTTCCAACGACGCCGCTTCGAGACGTGCCAGGATACGACTACTCCGCTTGGAGTTCGGTTCTCATCTTGGTAGGAACCCTCGCTATAGGCACAACGGCATTCGTGCTCAAGAAGAATGTCAAGTGGGATAAAATACCAGCAGCATAGAGCGGCACGATTGCACCGCATTATCCCCATAAGACTCAGGGCCAGTGCAAGCAGGCCGGTGTCGACGCCGGTCGCGAGTGAGTTTCCAGCCCGCATCTTTCATGATCTTGTAATGGCGCAGGGACGGGACGTCGTTGTCCTCGCTGGCAGTTGACTGTGGTGCGGAGGTAGGAACAGTAGCCCCGATGGTGCTTGGGGTGGGCGCCGGTCCGGGTGCCGACATAGCCCTGGCCGCTGGGTGGTGATGGTGACTCTGGGGTCAGCCACTGGATGTGGGGAGGGCCCGGACTCGGGTCAGGAGGGCCCGGACGACGCCGGTCCCCCGGCTCCCGACGGCGAGGTGCGACGGTGCGGCGGCCGCTGACCGCAAGGCGTCCGGCGATACCGGTAGCCGCAGGTGGAGCCGTTTCGGTCCCCTACGACGGGCTTGGAGCGTGGTGTGATTGGCCGCGTCGGTGCAGCTGAAGCCGGGCGAGCAGGTCGGCGGCGAGGGCGACGATCTCACACCACACCTGGTTTGCGGCGAGGCCATGCAGGAGCAACTTGGGCAGATCAAAATTCTTGTACCCCACGCCTTCCGCAGTGGCTTCGACCCCGGCGCCCAGGTCCGCTCACCGACGGACACCGTATCACCGCATTCGCGACAAACGCCCCGCGAATGGGTCCGGGTAGCCAGATGGCGGGTCTCGAACTGCGCCACCGGCGTCGGGCCCGCCGCGAGGACCGGACCCATAACGCCAAGGACGCCGGCCTGAGGGTGCAGTCTTGCGCCTGATGCATCGCTCGCTGCGACCTCTCCCCGTCGCCAGAGCGGACGCAGAGTGCACCAGCTTCGACAAGTACGCGCAACCCCGTATATGTAGGCTCACGCTTACCTGTAATCCTGTTTCCATCCAGTCGAGGACCAGCGACTTGCCACACACCGTTCCATGGAGGTGGAGGTCGCATCGCGCTGGTTGAGGACAATCGGCAAGTTTTGAAATTTCGGTATGCCGAAAGAGGACACGAACCTAGCGTCGGTGTTCAGATGCGAACTGTGTGCCCCAACCAACAGTGACGGCTTGGCTCCCATCCTGCATGAGTTCTGTCATCGCTATTTCACTGTCCACCGGCCAGAAAAATCGAGGCTGGTCGGATCCCCGAAGGCCCCGATAATGCTTCCGTTATGGGATATCAAGTTCTAAGGTGAGCTCCAAGAGCTAGCGTATCCGACCCTCTTGCCTGAATCGACTCAGGCAAGCTCTCGTGTTTGAGAAGGACTAGGTCAGGGACTCTGAGGAGGCTAAGCATGACCGAGCAGCACGATCACGGCAGCGGGCCCGGCGGCCATGACGAGCACGGAAGTATGGGCGTTCATGGAATGCTGCTGTTCGGGGGCGACGTCCTGTACCTGTCGCATCTACCGATGTTCCAACATCCGCACAACTTTCAAGTAATCCTTCAGGTAGAATTCGATGAGGTTGCGGGCAAATCCCTACGCGCCGATCGCGCAAATGACGACAACGACTTGTACACATTCGAACCCGTGGAGTTCCACATTACTGAGCTGGATCCCAGTGGTGACGGACCGGCCCGTTCCTCAATTGAGGGAACTGTCTACCGAGGCCATTTCGAGCGCGGCGGGCAGCCGATTTTCCGCGGTGCCGTCGCGAACGTGAGTCGTGTTGTGTATTTTAGCAAACTCGATTTCCATGCGGACCACACGGTGAACTCAGATCTTACCTACCTCTGTTTCGGAGGAGTCGAGCAACTGCACCTTGTACATTTGATTACATCCAGCCCCAACTTTGACCACGTTCTCACTGCTCGTAGGGTCCCCGGCACATTGACTAGTCAGACCGGACACCCTGCGCCCGATGTGACGAACGAAATAACCTCGGCAGTACCTGTAGAGTTCAGGGGTCGTAGTGACACCCCCCACGCTCGCCTGACACCCAAAGAGGTAGTCGAAGCTCTCTTCTTCCAAAGCATCTCGCCAGGCATAGGATTTCACGGCTTTCGTGTGCAGTTAGAGATCGACCGTGAGATTTACGTCGAGCTTTCTGAGCTTGGCTCAACCTGACCGCCCGTACAGTGGCAGGTAGGCGTCCAGACCAGCTTCGTCAGCGATGAGGCAACCGCGATAATTAAAAGGACCGATCGTTCGCCGTAAGACGGGTCTCCTGAATGCGCCGTGAGGCGCTCGAACCCCGGTAATTCGTCTGCCGCGAGCTACAACTGACGTCCGTCCCAATGCAGGGCGGTACGGTCCTTGATTCACACGTCGGAATTCTGAGGCTCGAATTGGAGCAGAACCTGACGGTTAAGACCCATGACACCTCCAATAGACGTTCACCGTCCTCACTTGGAAGGCTTGTGTCAAGGGTGCAGAACCGAGCCGCGTGATGATGGCGAGCTGATTCGCCACAACTTCATGCAACGTCTACTTACGATCAGGTTTTACGTGGCTCTAGTCAGGAATCGGTCTAGCGGGTTGTCCGGTCGCAGGTGTAGGTGTAGGTTTTTGCACAACACACCGTCGCGGTATGCAAGAAGCGATCATCACCGGTACGAGAGTGTGCACTCGTACCGGTGCACGGCCTTTTTGGGGGTCGACCCGGGTTCCTGGCACCCGAACTCTTCGTATCTAGTTTCAAGTCATATCAGGCTCGTTGCCGGACCTTAGGGGCCGGTCCCACTGGGGAGAGCGAAGACGCATGTCTACAGATATCATCCCGAGAAGCGACGGCATCATCTTGCCCGCTGAGTTCGCCCATCTGCTGAAAACCCGAGAGGGCGTGACATCGTCATCGGGCCTTGTCGTAGTTTCGCGACCAGTAGACGACCAGATCACTTTCGGCGAAAGAACCCATGTCGGCCGTGCTCTCGACATCCCGGATTGGTTTGACCCTGACCTGCCACTCGCAAAGCGACCGAGGAACCGGCCGGTCGTTGACCGAGCCAACCTTGAGGTGCCCTATACCGACGAGCCCGCATCTGAATTTACGGTCTTCATCGACCCGCACCAACCAGACCAACTTTACTTTGTGCCGACGTACGTCCTCGCCGAGCGACGAGTTGGAACCGAGGCCCGGTACGAGATGTCTTTGGCCCCCAAAGGCGACGGGTTCGAACTGGCGGTTGCGCTCACCGCGCAGCGACCGCCTACCGCGCCCCAAGGCGCTCTTCCGCTCGATTGCACGCTTCGGCTCCAGCTCATCCATCTGGCCCCCGTCGCCGATGGCGGTACCGTCCAGCGTTCGCACGAGTTCAGTGTGGTGGTCAGCGAAGAGGGCTGCGTGGCGACCTTGCAGGTAGACGAACTTGGTGAGCGCGACGAGATCTACCACGCATTGACCACTGCGAGTGCCGAGCCGCAGCTGCGGTTGGACCGCTCCATCAGGGTCGCGGTCCGCTCAGCCGTGGATGAGGTCACTCCGCCTGTCGTGATCGACATGCTTGAGCTGTCGCCACATGCCCGCTGGGGTGGTGCGCAACTGACCGACACTAGCGGAAACTCGCGTGACGGTGTTGCCCTGCCGTTCAACGGCAGCGATGGGGATGCCAATGGCTTCGTCATTCTCAGCTCCTCGATCGCCCTGGAGGACGGCACCGACCGGCGTGCATTGCGTACCCATCCCAAGTGGGTCGACTTCGGCACCATCAAAGGTCACCATCCGATGGTGGAATTACCACCCCGTGCAACCTTCTTGGCGCAGGTTGGCTTTGTACGGGGAGCAGCCCACTCCGACGGGGTCGAGTTCATTGTCTTCGCGCACTACGACCTACCGGACGGGCGACGCAATTGGGTCGAGGTCCTCCGGCACAAGAAGCTGTACACCGGCTTCCTTGACAGCGTCTCCGCCGACCTGGCCCATCTGCGCGCCCAGCAAGTGGGCTTGGAGCTTCGAGTCGATGCCGGCTCGTCGTCCGGCCAGGACTGGGCGGCCTGGGTCGATCCCCGCATCGTCGGCGAAGATCCGGAACCTCTCCCGCCGCGCTACCTGGTGACGACGTCGACATTCACGCAAAACATCATGCCGGTCCCCTTCGTGGACAAGGAGCTGCACCGTTACATCTTCGAGGGCCTGTCGGGTATTGGCTCGGGAATGCCAGCGCTGACTCATCATGCCGTTGCATTCGAGGGCACTGTCCATCACTACTACCAGCGGAGCTCTGACCGAGGTGTCTTCCTGTGCCTCCCTGACGTGTACCGGCTGGGTCGGCGTACCGAGGTTCCGCGGAATCCGTCGCTGAGCGTCCGCTTCACCAGCCCGGATGGCAATGCCGACAACCTGGTTGCCGAGGTTGCCTATGTTGCCTACCCCATCCTCGACACGCGGCGTATCGAAGCCGCCAAACCTGCTCTCCGGGCCGAATCCCCGCTGTTGGACCCGGCTGCGGAAATCACTTTCGAGGTGCTGCGGTCCCACCCTGACAGCGTGACCTATCGGCTGATGCTGCCTGCGGCGTCTGGTGCCTTCGAGCGCTCGGTCCGGGAGGGTTCATTCGTGGCCTTCGACCGTGAGATCGTAGACGTGTTGCGCCTGGACCTGCCTGGGTTCCAGGCGGTCTTCGATGCCGTGATGGGGATCGGGGGCTCGCCGCTCTTCACGGGCGAGGTTCTGGTGACGATAGGGCAGACCGATACCTTGGCGGTGCCGCTGGTCGCCCGCCTGACTCAGCTCGCTGGAGGAGTGGCGAGCGTGACCTCTGAGCAGGAACGCCCGGGCGTAGCGCACGTGAGCGTCCGCAACGAGTGTGAGAGCCCAATACGCCTCACTGCGCTACCCCCGACCCAGCTGCACTCGGCGGGCGTGGGTGTCGAGATGGTCACCTCAGATCCTCAGGTTGATGGCGTGGCAGCGACCTTGCCGGCACTGTTGGCACCCATGTCTGTTCTGCGCTATCGAGCCGAGGCGTCAGTCCCACGGGCCGAGCAGATGGACGTTCGTGTCGACCTCAGCCGACTCACGGTCGAACCGAACCCTGACCTGGTCTGGCAAAGCATGCTAGACGCCTCCGTGCCGGCTGGGCTGACGTTCGAGGTCCCCGTCACCGTGTTCCGGGACGTTTTTCAGCTCCACGACGAGCTAAAGGTCGTTGTGGTCGAGTTCGCGGATGGAACCGCGCTGAGCTTCAATCAAACCGAGTTCGGGACTGATGTGCCCTCGGTGGTCAAGACCGCACAGCTACCGCTGCCGCTAGACGCCGTCGTTCGGCACAACAAGATGACGGCTGCCTACAAGTACCGTATTGTCGCCGTCGTAGGGCTCGGGATGCGGCCACCATCGGTCTGGATCGAGGCGTCCGGGCCCCTCTTTCCGGACCTTAGCTCGATCGGCGTGTGAACCGATGGCGTCCACACCAGGGCTCTGGGACCCACTCCAGGTCGGCGACCAGGTCGTTTGGCCGCCAGCCGACGGCGTCGGGGCCTACACCCTCCTCCCGACAGCACTGTCCCTCACCAACACACCGCAAGGCCGGCCAGACTTTCGTCTCGAGCTAGTTCGCAGCGCAGCGGTCCGGATACTGCAATACGGCACTCTGGACCTCAGAGTCACCATGGCGAGCAGCACCGAACAGGCCACCGAAGCCCTCGAACTGCGCGGCGTCAACGCCCCGGTAAGGCAGGCGCTATTCGAAGGCGGAGTGGCCCGGATTATACTGGACGCACTTCCGGACCCCGAAGGGCTCCAACCGGCCGGCACGATGCAGACAACCAGCCTCGGCCTGCTCCGCCTGACCCGACACCTTGACCGGGCCCTAGCCGTAGCGACGGAGCAGCTGCTCAGAAAAGGGCAGATGCCGGCCCGCGTTGTGGTAGACACCCAGCTGCTGGCCGTTCCGCCCTCCGTCAACCTGGTCGTTAAACTCGACCCAGCCACCCTCCTGTCGGGCCTGACTGGCACGGTCATCAGCTGGGCGATGCTGAACGACTTGTTCGCCACCGAGCTGATACACCGGGCCGCCGGCGAACCGGCCGCACTCGGGTTCGACATCGTGGGCGGCGACCCCTCAGCAGTCCTGCCGGAACAGTTCGCACTCGCGATGGCGCTACGAGTCCGCCAGCGGTTCGGCAGCTTCGCCGCGGACCCAGCCGCCGCAGGCGAACCGCACATCTCCATCGCCGCCGACCTCAGCGGCGACGTCCAGAGTTGGGATCTAGCCCAACACGAGGCGGGTCTCTACCCGGTGGCTCTGGCCCTCCCGCAGCCGGAGGAGGTGCTGGCCGAGATCCTCAACGGGGACACCGAAGACTACATCCGCTTTGTCGACGTCGCACCACTGACCACGGGCTTCCGCCGAGTGACCGTCAGCGCCAACCTTCCGCTCGACCGCTCGGGCCTCCTCACCGCGGTCCGGCTCCGCAAGCCGGCTAACCCGTGGCGCCCGACACCGATCGACGACTTCGTCGTCCTCACCGCACCCGAGGACCGCGACACCGTCGTCCTCCAGCTCTCCCCCCGCGAGTCGCCTGACGTCGAAGCCAACGCAGTGGTCCGGCTCGCCCACGGATTCCCACGGTCCAGCACAACCTTTGAAGGCCCCACCGTCATCTCGCGCGCCACGACCGTGCTCCTCGGCCCCGACTCTTTCCCCGTCCACTTCGTCACCGTCGCCGCCTCCACAGCAGTCCTGGAACAGGCCACCCTTCACGGCACGACGACCTGGGTCGACACGGCAGACTCTGGCACACTCACGTTCCACCTCGACTTAGCCCACCCCAGCCGTTCACTGCCGCTTCCGCTGAACACCACGGCCGGCGCGACCCAGCTCGTCGCCGCCGGACCGCACGGACAGCAGGCCGTCCTCCGCGGCCTGGTGGCACCGCCCGAAGGGCCGGTCACGCTCAGCGACTTCCCGCTCTACGGACACAACGCCGTCGACGTCACCTGCAACTTCGGACCAGCAAAGGCCGGCACCCAGAAAACCGAGTTCATTCCCGAAGAGTCCATTGACCTGCCCGAACACCGAACCCTGCTCACCTTCGGGCCGAGAACCCCAAGCCAGCGCTACATCTGGTTCAGCACCTCGGTCTTTGCGACCGGCTACCGGTTCCGCCGAATCAACCGGGCCGGCGCCGCTGAGGACTGGTCTGCGATCCAGCCGCCCGACCGCGACTTGGTCATCGAACCGACGGACATATGACGATGCTGGCCCACGACACCGCCTTCACTGTCGAAGAACAGACGTTCTACCGCGACTCCGAGATCGAGACCCGCGTGTACTTCGACCTCGGTCCCGTCATCGCAGCGGCCAAGCCGAAGGGAACCCCACCGCTTCGCCTCATCGCAATCGGTGACCGGTTCTCCCTACAGCTGTCCGCCCAGCTCGCACCGACCGCGGACCGAATCGAGGAGTTGAGGCCCCTGGTCGCGGTCATCCTGGGCCTGGCCGACCACCGATTGCTTCAGGTCGCACCGGTGCCCGCCAGTTTGGGAACGGTCGTGCTGTCCACGCCGGGAGGCGACAGCACATCCAGCCCAGTGCCTGTGGCAGCCACACGACCCTCCGGGATCTTCCCGTTCACCGTGGTTGTCCAAGTGATGATCGACGGCGAGGCGGCCAATCATGTCAAGGCGGCCGCCGCCGGCGATCCCGGCCACCTCATCCTGCAATACTCGCTCGCGTCCACGCACTCAATCCCGGTCCGCGTCACGTGCTCGGGAGATGTGGGAAGCCGACTCGTCGAGCTGCGGGACCTCGGCTTGTCCGGCTTTGCGGCCGTGAAGTTTCTTCTCGATGAAGGGGTCCTCGTCTTGGCGATCGACGCCGTCGCGTCCACGCCCCCCGAGGAGCTACAGCGGCTGAGGTCTCAGACGGTCGAGGCTGCTGCTCGCTCATTAGACGCGTTCCTGCTGCACCACAGCGTGCCCAGCTCGGCAACCACGATTCACGTCTCCATGGTCGAGGAAGTCCTCACCACCCTGCACAGCGAGCTCACAGCCGACATCGGCGCGTGGATGGTTGACGATTTGCCGCCAACCACCGACCCGGACCCGCGCGACCCGGACGTCTCCCAGCCGTTTGTGCAGGTGCAGATTGTCGTGGACCCGGTGCCGACACTGGTGAACGCGGTTACGGTAACGGCACCGTCAGGAGAACAGCTCGAGCTTCGCCGGTCCGAGGCCGACCGGCTGCCCGCATCCGACGTCCCCTACCTCATTGAAACCAGCTACCGCGGCAGCCACCCGTCCTTTGCATGTGAGCGGGCGCCGGTCAACGACGCGCTCCTGCTCGGCCTCGATGAGCTGGGGCTGGCGCCACTCACCATCGAGGCCGAGCAGCTTCGTCTCACCGGCGCCCGCAGGCTCCGCGTCCATCTGGTGCAGCGCCGAGCCGACGGCACCGTCGCTCTCGACGAGACGCTGTACTTCCGGCCCGCCGACGCAATATGGCGGGCCGACCTGCTGATCTATTTGTCCAACACCGGGCCTGCGACCATCGACTACGACGCCGCCGTCACCACGGCGGTCGGCGAACAGCACACCCGCCACGCCACGGACGTCACCGGAGCCATCATCACCATCCAATAGAGGCGCAGAACGCGCGCACGAGAGGCCGGTCATCATGCTCGACTCATTCAATCTTCAGACCCTGAGTGGCATCACGGTGTTCGCCGACGACACAGCGTTCGACATGTTCTATCTGTATCCCACTGAGCCCAGGTGGCGGGTCGACGAACGCAAGATCCCGCTGGTGAAGTTCTACTTCTATAGAGACCGGGTTGACCGGCCCGACGGACCCAAAGGGGGTTGGCTGTTATTCGATACCGAATTCGTCGTCCCTGATGAGAAGAGGGCCGAGATCACCGCCGCGCTTCAGGTTCAAGTCAACAGTGAGGCGCAACGCCGGGGCGTCGACCCGGCACCTACTGTCTCGATTCAGGAGATGGCGTTTACCGAGGCCAAGTGCTCCATAAACCTTTCCGATGAAAGCAGCTCCTTCTTCGAGCGCATCACCAACCCTGGGCGGCCTTCCAAGTACGGTCGTCGTGTTGCGTCGTGGAGCATTGAGATGAGCGAGAAAGGGGCCGCGCTGGTCGACGCCGCTCTCCGGGGGACGACAGGCGCCTCGATAGCCAGCATCACCTATGAGATGCACTGGCTGGCCGCCCTTCCTCCGATGACCGTCACGGGGACCTTCAACGCGGAGAAGTTCTACTCGTTTACCCAAACCGTTGACGTCGACTGGGACCTGTGGGGCGAGGACAGCTACCGGAGGAGCGTCTCACAGCGCCTCCGTCAGTCCGAGTCAACCAAGGTTGAAGTCGACCCGGGCGGCTTTGCCGCCGACCCCGCGAATCAGGAGGTCGTCGACAAGGTTCGCGAGTGGGCACAGCGAAGCCTGGAGGACAGCATCGAGCGCCGGATGATGCTGAAGATGGAGCCGCCGACCGAGGACCAGCTTAAGGCGCCGGACGGTATTGAGGACTCGACCATCAGCTTCCGAAACCACCAGATTGACTCTTTCAGCGTCACGCATACCGAGAAGGTGATCGTCGAGGACTTCGATCTCGCCCAAGGAACCTTGCCAACCATCGGCAGCTTGACCGACATCGATGGGAACCCGCTGGACCCCAATAAATTCATTGAAAAGGTTGACCTCGACCATCCGTTCTTCAAGACGGTGCGCGTCAACGCCAAGGTCAACGCTGACTTCGAGGGAATGCCCATCCACTCCGTGGAGGTCCGGATGGACTACGACGGGGAACCCATGCTGCTAGTCGACGAGAATGAGGAAACCGTTGGCGTCGACGGCGAGTTCGCGTTCGACAGCACCGACGACGTGGCCCGATTCGTCGCCGCCAAAAACCCTGGCGTGAACACCTACACCTACAGCTACTCCGTCAACTACCGAAACGAGGCGAAGAAACTCGAGGCCGGCCCCTTCACGGTCCCCATCAGTGACTCCATCCAGACCATCGGTGTCAGCGACGCCGGAGTCCTCGACATTGCTGTGCTTTCCGGCGACCTGAACTTCTCCCTGGTCAAGTCGGCCCACGTCGTGCTCACCTATACCGACCCCAGCCATGGCATCACCACGCCACTGGAACGACACTTCGACATCGACGCGAACCATCGCGAGCACCGTTGGCAGGAAGTCATTTTCGTACCCCGGGCCGCCCCTTACCACTACAAGACAAAGTTCACAATGGAGGACGGGTCGGTGCTCACCCGCGAGGGGACCTCCAGCTCAGACGTCTTCTACACAGACGACCCGTTCACACTGCTACGCATCGTCAGCGTCCGGTCGTTCGGCGACTTCACTGACGACATCCGCAATGTCACGGTCGCCCTCACCTACCGTGAGCCAGCGAACAACTACGTGAGGACCACAACGATTGCCATCAACCAGGACAATCTCTTTGCCGACTGGACCGTTCCCGTCATCGACGAGTCCAAAGGCGTCCTCAGCTACTCCTGGGACATGGAGCTCGTCAACGACCCACCCAAGACCCACCCTGAGACTGTCTCCGAGGACTGGGTGATCCGAATCGGTCGACGGCCCTTCGAGGAGGTACCAGTCCAGTTCGTTGCCGACCTCCTCGACTTTACCCAGATCAAGCTGGTGAAGGTTGACATCCGCTACGAAGATCCAGCGGACGCCACGACGATCAGCAACAGCCTCGTCTTCCGAGCCCCACCCAGCAGCCAGACGATCCAGCTCAAGAGCAGGGACGGCAGCCGACCCACCTTCAACTGGGCAGCCACGTTTTTCATGGCAGACAGCACACGGCGCTCCACCACACCGGTAGACAGCACCGATGAAGTCATCGTTCTCGAGCTCCCCACCGCCTAGGGAGCCGCACTCATGCTTACAATCGCCCCGCCGCTCTACATCATCAACGGCGTTTCCGTTTTCCGCGACAGCCACGACGTGCTCCAGTACTACTTTGCCCCGCTCGAGCCCCGCCTGGCCCTCCGCAAGAACGAGGCGACCGGCAAGGACGAGCCGGTCATCAGCCTGATCAAGTTCATAGACGCGGACGTGGACGACCAAGGGTTCCTGCAACTCGACGTCAACCTCGGGCTGCCAGAGCCGCAACAGAAAAAGATCAGCAGCGCATTGCAATCACTCGCTGGTCTCGACGAGGCACCACGTCTCAGTCCCATTCCGCTGGTTGACGGCGACGTGCAGTTCCTGCTGCTCGGTGAGCAGACGGGCAAGCCCTCGACCACCCCGGTGACTCCGGGCACAGACTCCACCAGCCTCGTCACCGCCTTAGCGCACGCTGGCAAACCGTCACTGTTCGGTGAGAACCGAGCCATCTTCTCTGCCCGTCTTTCCGCAGCCGGTTTCACCGTCGTCGAGGCCGGCATGAAGGGCAGCCTAATGCCGGTCGGCGTGGTGTACAGCCTGCAGTTCCTCGCCCTCCGCCCGGCTTTCAAGTTCACCATCAATGCGGACTGGTCCCGGGTCCAAAATCACCTAGCCTCGACGTTCGGCTCCGGGTCCCTGTTCCACGAGGTTGAAATCAGCGACGTCGTCGACAGCCTCATCCATGATCAGGTGATCAAGATCGATAAGGCGGTCTTCGTACCACCAGACGAAGACAACTCGGCCACCCGCGAGGACATGGACGAGATGTTCGACGAGGTCAAGACAATGGTGCTCGAAAGTTTCTTCACCCCCTCCCTCGACCCGATCACAGAGAAGCCCAACGACTGGCAGACCGCAGCCAAAGGACTGTCCTCGATCCGGCGAGTGCTGCACGGAGGCGGCGCTGGCGGCCTGTTCAGCTACAAGCGCGACCAGCAGACCCGCATCGATGAGCGGACCCTGAACGCCGAGGTCACCTCCAGCTCTACGGTGCGCCGAACTATCTACCCGCAAGCCCACCTAGCCGGCCTTAGTCGGGTCATCAGCTCACTGGGCTTCACCGTCGACGACTTCATCTCCGAGGTCCAGGTCGACCCCTGGTCCACGGAGCGCAACGTGACCGTCCTTACCCTCGCCGACTTCGAAGCTGATGACATCGAACGGGTGCACGTGCGGGTCAAGTACGGCTCCGAGCAGTCCGACGAAGTACTCCGGACCACCGGCGAGCAGAAGACGCTGGCGTTCAACAGCATCGTCGAGGCTGGCGTCGTGCAACGCGACGTCGACGTCGACTACACGGTCAGCTTTAAACCAATGGCCGGCAGCGGCCGGCCCCCGCAGCTGAGCTCGCCGACCACGTCACGTGACACCAATAACGTCGAGATTGTGCCGCGCGAGCTGTACACAGTGACACCCATCCCTATCCGCGTCCTGCCCCCGGACCTGTTCGTCGAATTCCCCCATATCGAAGTCGTGCTCTCAGCCTCCCCAGCCTCGGCAGACATCAGCGACGTCATCCGGCTCGACGTCGAGCACCCCACTGCCAGCTGGAAGTTGTTTGCCGCGGCCTCAGCGGCCCGGACCTTCGAGTACAAGATCACTTACCACGCTGCGAACCTCTCGGACGTACAGCTTGGCTGGCAGAGCGGCGACCGGGAGGAAGTCGTCGTCCTACATCCCTTCCCCAACCAGGTGCCGATAACCATCATCCCTCCGGGCGATATGGCCGACATCCAGTACCTGTTCGTCGACGTCGACTACACCAACCCCGTCACCGCAGAGACGTCAACGCAGAGCGCCCAGTTCGACGCAAACCGCCGCGCCGCCCACGACCTCAGATTCGACGTCGCGCCAGGCCGCCCCTTCCTGCTGACCTACCGTGTCACCTACCTGACATCGGCTGGCCAGCTCGTCGAGCTGCCCCCGTCCATGACACGTCAGCGCCGCATCTTCGCCCTGCTGCAGCAGGCGGCCCACCGGGTTGTCGAGGTCGGGCTGGGCGAGGGCTCTTTCACCCAAGCCCGGCTTCGCGAGATCCGCGTCAGTCTGAGCTACCAGGGCGATGGCAGCTCGTTCAACAGACTGTTCATCTTCACGTCGGCCGACGCACCCTCGGAGTACTTCGAGTACGACGTAGCCCCCGGCGCCGACGCTGGCTACGAGGTCAAGGTCGAGTACCGGCTGATCAACGGCATGACACGCCGGCTCGGACCGACGGAACAGGACAAGGACACAGTCCTCGTCCCGATCCCCACCTAGAGCATCGCCGCCATAACCAAGGAGGAACTGCAATGCTGCTTCTCGGAAGCGCGAACACGCTGACGATAGCCGGAATTACCGTCTATCCCGATGACGCCGACCCCCACCAGTACTGGTACCTTCCCGGACCGGTCCAACTCGCCCGTGACTCAACGCAGAGACCCCACCTCACCCTCATCCAGTACGTCGGACAGGCCGACATCGACCTCGACGACGGCGGCTTCCTGCTCTTCGAGGTCAACCTTCGGATCGACCCCAACACTGAACGGCAGATACGCTCCCGGCTCCGAAGCATCGCCGATAAAGCCGTCAACCTCAGCCCCGTTCAGTTCGACGAAGGAACCGTGAAGTGTGTCGCCTTGGACCTCGAAGGCTCCGGCGGCACCGTGTCGCCAACCGCCGACGGCACATTTAAGGCTGTGGAGAAGATCAACGGTGCCACGACACCGTCACTCGCCGGGGACAACAACGCCATCTTTAGCCTCAAGCTCAGCAATGCTGGAGCGACCATCATGCGCGAGACCCTCGAACAGGGGGGACAGCCGGTCGGCGTGATCTACGACCTCCTCTACACCGGCCTCCGCCCGGCCCTCGAGGTCAAGATCACCGCAGACATGGACCGGGTGTACCAGCAGTTCAGCGCCAGTCTGGAGGCACAGATCTACTACGTCCGAGCCGGCATCGACGCCGGCTTCGAGAAGCTTGTCCAAGACCAGGTAATCAAGATCGATGTCAAGAATTTCTCCACCGCCCAGGACCGGGCCGAAAAGGAAAAATGGGCGTTGGACTTCTTCAAGGAGAACCTCCTCGCGCAGTGGTTCCAGCCCACCCTGACGCCCGGAAAGCTCGCCGGGACACCCGCGGCCGCCAGCCCTCTCAGCGATGTCGTCGCCCTCGGCCAGCGACTACGCCCACCGCAACCCACCGCGCCCAGCCGACCCGACACCACGCCACAAACACCCCCCAGGCCGCCGCAAACTACCCCCAGGGAAGGCGATCCCGACCACGCGACGGGTTCGCAGACCCAGGAGCGACTCCAACCGCAGCCTGCGACACCACTTGCACCCGACCAGTCCCCCTCGGCGGGGACCGGCATCGCCGGCGCGAACCCCACAGTGCCACCCGCCGACCAAGCCCCGCTCAGCTTCGACCCCTCCCCCATCGCCAACCTCGGCCGTGACGGCGTCAACATCAGTCCCGTGAGCTTCAAGCTCAAGTTCATCCGCCAAGAGGAACGACGAACACTTACCTTCGAGTACAACCGCGCCGAAGCCGTCCAAGTGCCGTACAACCCGCAAGGCTTCTTCAGCGTGCTCACCCGCGACCTCGACCGGGCCGGAATGATCGTTTCCGTCGACCTCGACTCCGCGTTCTTCCGCAACTTCGACGTCGAAGTGGCAAAACGTATCGACTTCACCCAGATCGGTCTGAACTCCTCCCAGATCATCCTCGACTACGGCGACACCGACACCGACACCCCCGAGCATCACAAGCATCAAGACTTCCTCTTCACCCGCGACGACCCCACCCCAACCACCCGGCGATGGGTAGTGCCGATGGCGAACATCCAAGCGAACAGCTACCAGCGGCACGTCGAGTACAACTTCGACCCACAAAGCAGCTGGGAGGGTGCCAGCTTCGAGGTCGACATGCCCGACGAGCTGACCGCGGACCGACGCTATGAGATCAACCCGTACGAGCACCTCTCGTTCCTTCACATCGAGGTTCGACCTGACCCCCTACTCGACTGGGGAGTGATCCAAGACATCGAAGCGACACTTACATTGGAGAACGATCCTAATCGGAAGAAGTCGTTCACATTCCGCGAGCACGACACCCCACGCACCTGGCTTGTTCGATCCGCAGCACGACACGACACCACTGGTGAGCGAGTGAGCCAGCGCTACTCCTACCAGCTGCTCTACCGCCTCACCGACGGCCAGACGCGCACCATCACCAGCCCGGCACCGATCTCCAGCGATGTCCTCAACGTCGCCAACCCCTTCCTGGGAACACTCGCGTTGGAGGTGCGGTCGCTGCTCAGCCCAAACGTGCGCTCAGCGATCTTGGACATCGACTACGTCGACGGTAGCTACCGACGCCGGCTCAGCCTCGACCTGGACCCCAGCACCACGAGCCAGGCAAAGCTCTTCCATCTCGCCATCCCCGACCCGACCAAGCGCTCGTTCAGCTATGCAATCACGATTATCGGAACCGACAGCACCGTCACCCAGCGGCCGGCCGTCGAAACCGACGACCCCCGAATATTCGTCAGCTGAGCCTGGAGGCGAGCCATGACCAAACGCGCATTAGTTGTCGGGATCAACGACTACAGTGCACAGCACCGACGAAGCGAGGAGCTCGGGCTGACCTGGCCGAACCTCCAAGGCTGCGTCAACGACGCCAACGCCATCTTCGCTCTGCTTGGCCGCGGGTTCGGCTTCGACCAGATCAACCTCCTCACCAACCGACAGGCCACCAGGAGCCGCATCCTCGGCACGCTGCGAGCCATGATGGTAGCCTCGCGGCCCGGTGACGTGGTGTGCTTCTACTACTCAGGCCACGGCGGGATCCTGCCCGCCAGCCGCGCACCCGACAACACCCGCTTCTACGAGGCCATCATCCCCGCCGAAGGCGACTGGATCTTCGACGTCCGGATTACCCAGATGGCGGAGCAGCTACGATCTAGCGAGGTGAATTTCACCCTCATCATGGACAGCTGCCACTCCGGTGGTATGCACGCCGCCGACGCCAGCCTCCAAAGCGTCCCGCGGTCCGTGCCGATGGAGCCTGCAACCGCCAACCTCATCGCCCACATCCAGACTCTGATCCCCTGCGGCGCCTGCCTACCACCTGGATCCACCGACATGGATAACAACGTCAGCAATCCCACCACCACTGACCACGGCTTCACCAGCCTGGACCAAGACCCTAACAAGGTCCTCGTCGCCAGCTCGAAGGCGACCCTTCTCTCCGCCTGCCAGTACTGGGAGACGGCGCTGGAGGTCAACGGCCGCGGTCTGCTCACTAATGCCATTTTGGACACTGTCAACCGCAGCAATTTCGACGACAGCTACGACGAGGTGCTCAACCAGGTTCGTAGCCACGTGCGCAACGCCGCGACAGCACAGAACCACGTACAAGTCCCCCAGCTCTACGGCCAACTGGGACGAACTGACGAACCTTTCCTGCAGCCCTGGACGAACTCGGAGTAGATGATGACCAAACGTGCCGTTGTAGTCGGTATCGCCGACTACTCCATCCAATTCCCGGCCAACAACCGCAACCTCTTCACTCCGGTGAACGACGCCCGCAGCATCTACCACCTACTGCAGGACTCCTTCGGATTCCAGGCCGCAGACATTTTCTTCTACGCGGACCACGACGCCACCCGGGACAACATCTTGAGCGCGGTCTCTTATATCACCAGCATCGCCCAGCCTGGGGATGTGGCGCTGTTCTACTTCTCCGGACACGGCGCCCGGATCCGCGCCGACGCCGGAAACCGCGACGCCGACAGCTACTACGAGGCACTCGTGCCAGCAGTTGGTGACTTCATCACCGACTGGGAGTTCGCCAAGATCGCCGAGAAACTACAGCCAGAGGTCTGCAACTTCACCCTCGTCATCGACTGCTGCCACTCCGGCGGCCTGCATGAGTCCGACGAACTCACCAAGGCAGGGTCGCTCCCCTACTCCCAGGAGCTGATCGACCTAATTTGTGCAAACATGCGCACTCTTATCCCGGTCGGCATCTGCCTCCCGCCGTCGGCACACGGGGAGCTCACAGGAAACGTCAGCAACGTCCACCCTGGCCCAAATGGCCTCATCGACTGCGACGAGGATCCCGACCGCACCCTCGTCCCGTCCTCGAAGTCGACGCTGCTCAGCGCGGCCCAGTTCAACGAGCTCGCCTGGCAGCCGCGCTCCGCGACCGCTCACGCCTTCCTCACTCAGGCGCTACTCGACATCTTCAATCAGTCAACTCCGACGCAGCCGAGCTACCGGCAGGTCCAGGACAGAGTCCGGCCCCGGGTGGAGGAAAAGGTCACCACACTGGTTCGACCAAAGCATCCCGGAGTCACCCAAGTGCCGCAGCTCCGCGGCCAACGGAACAGGATGGACGAAGAGTTCCTCAAAGGTTGGACGTTTACCCCGGCATGACGACCCTCACAGCGACCGACCTGTCTGCCGACGACTTCGAGCGAAGCCTCGAGCATGGGCTGCAAACGCTGAGCCCGGTGATGCCGGCAGCGGTCACCCGGGCTCGGCACGGCATGTCGGGGGTCCTTGCCGGACTACGGAGCAGCGAATTCCCCGAGATCACCTGCCGCTTCAGCCGACTGACCGCTGACCGGTTCCCTCTCGAGCTGAGCTTCTCCACCGCCCAGCCTGACAGTTTGCGCTACACCAGCGAAATAGCGGGGCCAGAAGTGGGCGACGCCGACAGGCTACCTATTGCGCTCCGGCTGCTCGAAGACCTCGGACAGCCGATCCTGCAGCCGGAGCAGCTGGCGCTTCGTGAGCTACAGCGCGAACCTCCTCGTCGGTTTGGGGCCTGGGTCGGCGGGCGGCATGACGCTCACGCTGACAGCTACAAGATTTATACCGAAGTGATAGCGAACCGAGACCCGGACGAGCGCACTTCGATCGTTGACCAATTGTTCGGCCACGATGTGCTGCACGAGCCGCTCACCTCCTCGCTGCGGATTGTCGGCTTTCAGCCACACCCCGGAAACGCCACAGAGGCGTACTGCCGAATCGGCCACGCGACCTTCGCCATCGATATAGCGCTTGAGCCCTACACGAGTCCGGATGAGCGCCGACAGCTTCATGAGGCGGTGGCTTCGGTCCGCGGGGAGCGCCTCATCACGCGCAAAGACATTACCTTCGGGGTCAGCGTCGCCGTGCACCGTAGCACTGCACAGCGCGTGGTCACGCTTTACGCCCCGGCGAGAGACCTCATCGGTCCGGACGACAACGTGGTGAATGCTGTCAACCGTTGGCTTGCGCACGAGGGGCACGAGCTCCCGGGATATCGTGCGCTAACACGGTCGGGGAACCCTTGGCCGTTGGGGCCACCCGCCCACGGTCTGATCGGTTTCAGCCTCGTGCGAAGCGCAGTCCACCTACATATCGGGCTCCGAACTCCCCGCACGGGTTAGCGCTGCCTGTTCACGGACCCAACCTCCTCGTCGAATTGGAGAAGCAACTAGTGAGTTAATTAGTTTGCACCCAAGTGCGAAAGCGCTCGGTCACGGGTTGCATGGATGCGTCGACGATCCCACTACCCTCGTTCTTTAGCCCCCTGGCGCATGGCCTCTTAGAGGGTCTTTTACCAGGACAAGTGCATCGAGGTAATGATGCATGGAGTGTGTCATTACCTCCACTCGACGACGGCGCGCGAACTCAACATGATGCTCACTTCGCGAATTGAGGAGTGGAACGAGAGGCCGCAAGCCTTAGGGCTTCCGAAAGTGTGAGGACGGATGACAACGCAGCCTGCGCGAGCGAATAACAAACCCCACCGGGATCACCCGGTTGGGTTTCGGCATATCAGCAAAGCTGCGATGCCGCCGCCTATCAGCAGCTGACCGCGTCCTGAGCGACTGACTAGCGTTCTGAGGAGAGCCATTAGTAGCGGCCCTCACTGGAACCATTTTTGCGCAGGATTGACGTGCAACGCACTCATAACTCAAGGTCCCATAGTCAGCTGATTGTCCGCAGAACTAGGAATACAACCCGCCCGGTGCAGGCACCACGGGCAGGGACGAGTTGGCTGGCTTGTGTTCTTCGGCCGTGCATCCTTGGAAAGGGCCTTTCGGTGCCAGGAGGATGCGCATGGTTGGATCCGCGTAGTTGTTCCACCAATCAGCCATTCCCAGTGTCTCGTCCAAGCGCAAGGCTTCCCATGCTCGCCAGAGAGCGTTGAGCCGGCTGGATGTTTCTACGTGGGCCCACCAGGTGCTGCACCAGGTGAATTCTTTGTCGTACGCGCTGGCCTGCACAGGACGCGCGAAGTGGTGGACGAGGTACTCCGAGACGAAAGCGTCCAGGGTGGGGAAGATCAGCTGTGGCTGGGCTTTCGTTTCCTGCCCAGCGGACCCCTCTGGAGCATCCGGGGCAAAGGGGTCGGTGTCATCGTCAGCTTCGTAGTGCGATTGCGAATCCATTCCCCTACTCCTTCACCATGGTCGTCCACCGGTCACCGCCGTCTGCAGGAGCCACTACAACAGAAACGTTCTTTACCGCGGGCTGTGGCAGAGACTGCGGACGGCTGTGGGCGGCTTCCGACGCCGCGACCTTGTCGGCGTAGGAACGGTCGCTGACAGGGACTGTGCGCAGCAGGACGGCGCGTGAGCCGGAGCCGAGCATGATGGCCCGGCCTTTGGGCATCGCGGCGAGGTCCGCGACGGAGAGAATGTCGTCGGTGGAGTCTTGGCGGCTCGTGGAGCGGCTGTCCTTCTGCCTCGAGGTGGAGACCGAGGTGTACCGGTACTGACCTACCAACTCGGAGAGCATTTTCAGGAAGCCCTCTTCCTTCACGTTGCCGCCGTAGGTGAAGACGTTGGTCCCGGAGAACAGCTCTCTCATCCCGGACTCGCCCCACACGTCAATGCCCTGTGACCAGGATTGTAGGAATGCGGAAACCACGATTCCTCGGGAACCGTAGTGGCTGTAGAGGTCGGGCAGGTTGCCCCACCGGCACACGTTCGCGGCCTCATCGAGGACGCAGACCATTGGAACAGCGAGGCGGCCGCCCGACTGGGTAGCTGCGTACTCTTCGGCGGCGGTGGCCGTGGCCACGGTCAGCGACGTCACCAGCGGACCTGCGGTGCCGGCGCCTTCCTTGGAGAGCGCGTAGAGGGTGTTCTTGCCCTTGATGAAGTCCTCGGGGATGAACTGCGGCCGCGGATCATTCGGGCCACTGGGGTTCACCCATGCGGCGATCTTCTCGTTCTTTAGGCAGGTGGCCATCTGCCGTGCGGTCCCGTAGACGCCTTCGCGCTGCTTGTCGGGCAGGGCCATGGTGCTGCCTATCGAATCGGCTTCCTTCCGCCATCCGGCGTCGAACAGAAGACCGGCGGCTTCCTGGTTCTCGGAGTGGGAGAGCCAGCTGTGGACCTGACTGATCGGGCGGCCACTGACTGCTGCAGCGAGCAGGTACCCGGCGAGTAGGTCCTTGCCGGCGTTGTCGAAGTACGCATCTCCCTTAGTCCCGACGGGCCGGGAGCCCAGGGCGAAGTTGTTCGCCATCTCTGCGGCTCTTTCGGCGTCGATCACGTAGCTGAGCGGGTTCCACCACCAGGTGGGTTTTTCGTTCGCGACGCCCTGCGGGTCGAAGATCCACACGTCGCCGTTCTCGGCGCGGATGTCGCGGGTCAGGTCGGACAGGTCTCGCTTGTTCGACGTGGCGATCACCGGGCCGGGTGCCTCGATGATCGAGGGTGCGGCCTGCGTCGTCGTTTTACCGGTGCGGGTGCCCCAGATATGCAGGAGAGTGTCCTCCCACGACGCGTACAGGGTGTTCCCGCCGCGCACCATGCGCCCGATCATCACGCCGGGTGACTGCTCCGCGGTCAGGCCGAAACGGGCAGCTTTGGCTTTGACCTGCTTCTCCGTGAAGGGCGCGACGTCTTTCAAGGACGCCATCTTTATCGCGGCCCGGTCGTGCTTGACGATCTTCTTGCCCTTGCGGATGCTCATCACGATGTACAGCACGAACAATGCCAGCAGCACGACGCCGGCGATGATTGCCAGCGTGATTTCCGTTGAACGCCACGGCATGATGCCGGTGAAGTTACCCAGCGACCGCGGCCAGAACCCGGCCGGGATTCCGTCGGGCCGGGGCGCGAGCTGGTGTCCGAGGGTGTTCAGCCCGTATAGGGCTCCCGGGACGCCCACGAGAATGATGATGAGCACAACCAGCAGGGCGGCCTCGCCTCCCAGGCCGGCTTTGTGCTTGCGGTCCAGTGAGCTCACAGCTCGCCTCTCTCCTCTGCAGCGGCTTTGGCTTTGGCGGTGTGCCATTTCTTCTCGGTGTCGTGGACACGCGATCGGCGCTCGGTGGGGGTGAATCCCATCGAGAACGGGATGCCGGCCCGGGAGCCGACCTTGATGAAGAACTTGCCCTGGCCTGGTGGGGGCTGGGTGGAGCGGTCGTCGTTGTACCAGGCGGCGTTGTCGTCGTCCTCGAGCCACGCAGGCAGCTCGTCGTCCGTGAAGGACTGATCGGTGCGCCGGAACACGTCGTCGTTGGTGTAGCGCATTGCGTCGTCGCCGGCCCGGTTCCAGGCGGGCGGGTCCTGCCATGCGGCGAGCTGTTCCTGCTCCCGGTTGCTCAACGGCACGGACTGGGTGAGCAGCGGCATTTCGGAGCGGGCGAGGCCGCCGAGGATCTTGATGCCGCAGCGGTCCATGATGCCCTGGGCCTTGTGGCGGTCCGCTTCGTCCTTGACAGCTTTGAGGTCAGAGGGAGTGTGGGAGGCCATGATCTGTCCGACGCCCCACTCACGGTTCAGGCGGGTGAGTGCGTTGACCTGATCCACGATGCCGGGACCGGCAGCGAGGGTGTTCCACAGCTCATCGAGGATCACCAGGAACCGTTGGCGCTCGATCACGCCGTCGTCGGCGAGCATGTTCGAGGTGGTGACGGTTCCGAACCCGGCAGACCAGCACGCCATGAGGGTTGCTGCCCGCAGGTCGTTCTCGGCTTGGGAGATCCGGGAGAGGTCGAACGCCATTGGTGTCGTCGCGTCGATCTTGTGGGTGGACTGCTTGGAGAACATGTCCCCGAACGCGCCGGCACCGCAGAGCGAGTTCAGCGAGGACTCCAGGCCCTCGGTGATGGTGTCGTACCGCTCGTCGCTGCCACGGTCCAAAGCGACTTCCCGCACCTGAGTCGGACGGCTCTTGAGAACGGCCCGCAGGTCCTCCATGAGGGGGACGGTGCCGGCGGGGTTGTGTTCGGCTTCGAGGACCATCAGGCACCGGTCGAGGATCGACTCCTCACGCTCATCGAGGGGCTTCTTGCGCAGGATGGCAATGAGCGCGGCGATAAGTCCGCGACGTCGTGCGTGCAGCTCGGTGAGAACTCACTTGTCTCTGCAGGATCTTCATGTTGCAGGGTGAGGCGGCTATTCTTTTTGTATGACGAAAAAGGTGGAGACCATTGATGGGGTGCCTGTCACGGAGGAGATGATCCGGGCGTGGGCGGACGAGGCGGAAGCCGGTTACGCGCCTGATCAGTTGCAGGCTCCCCGGCGAGGCCGTCCCCTGATGGGGACTGCTCCTGCAGCGCAGATCTCGGTGCGCCTGGAGAAGGACCTCATGGATCTGGTGTCCCGGAACGCGGCGGAGCGGCATGTGAGCAAGTCCGATGTAGTACGTGAAGCGGTCCGCCAGTACCTGCAAGCTTCGTGACCAGGAACGTTCACCCGTCGGCCCGCAAGCACGGTGTCGCTCCTGACGACGCGTTGCATGCTGCAGCTCACCAGGTGCATGAGAGTTACCTGGACGACGGTAATCCGGCACGCCGTTTCATCCTCGGCTTCGACCCCCAAGGAGCTTTGCTAGAGCTCGTCGTGTTGGTCTTCGACAGCGGTAACGAGCTGATCATCCATGCCATGCCCGCCCGTAAGCAGTACCTGAAGCTCCTCAGGAGATGATGCGCCCGGCAGATCACGCTCGGCGTCATCCGACCGTGCATCGCGGCACACTCTTCCTGCGCGGTCAGTGGATTGGCCTCGCTGTCGTTCTGATAGTTCTCGGTGTCGTCGTCCTTGTGCGAGGCCTGACGGCGCTGCCGATCCTTACTGCCGTGGCCTGTTTCCTCGGGGCCGGCTTGTCGCTCTGGGTAGGCCGGCGGATGGTCAGGGATCTCCGCCGCGAGTACCGGTACGAGGAGGAAAAAGCTCTCCCTCCACGGCTGTCCTGAAACTGCCCCCCGAGCATCAACCACGGGGCGCTTGCCCTAGGCCGGCGTTGGATCACGATCGATGAATGAGCAGCACTCAGGGCCTCCACTGAGGGGTTTGCTTTGAGCTTGCACACGCAGGTCAGCACCTAGGGTCCAAGCCTCCCGAGGTGAAGCCAAGCAGTTGCCTTAGGTCATCGAGCAACACCCCTGCACGAGGGTGGGAGCAGTCACATGAACTGTCTGTCAGGAGCCAGGACGGTGGAAGCTGCTCCCGGAACCCAGGAATTGTTGGCGGCGGGACTGGGCTTCGACGGCTTCGAGTCGGTGACGTATCCGGCGGGCGTGGGTCTCATGCTCACGGGCACGGGCGTACATCCGAGCAACTTCTTCGGCATACCGATCGAGCTTCGTCTGGTACTGCTGCTGTTTCCGCTCCAGCGCCTCCTCGCGGTTGGTGAGCATCCTCTCCCGGTGATCGAGGGCGCGTTCAGCGGCGGTGATCTTGTCTCCTGCTGCGGCGAGTTGGCCCCACTGTTCGGCAGTGAGAGCGCGGGCGGTAGCCGTGGCAGGGCGCGGGTTGAAAGCGAACCGGGCAGCGAACAGTTCCGTAATGAAGCGTGCCATGTAGGTACCCAGGCTCACGCGTGCCCGTTCACTCAACCGCTCGTTAGTCGCCAACTGAACCATCCGACGCAACACCGGAGCAGCAAGATTAGGATGTTCCTCCAGGGCCTCGGCAAGGGCGTTCGGGTCAGGCTTCGACCACGCCTGCCGAGTGCGCTGCACAGTCCGCGGCGTTGACTTTTCCACCACTACACGCACTGGCTCTCCGTGGCGTTTGGCTGCCCGTCGCTGCTCGTAGGCGTAGCGCCGGCACCGGTCCGAGCAGTACACCGAGGGCCGCCCCCGACCGGGTTTCCGCTCGAAGGAGCCCTCACACCAGGGACAGATTGTTGTGCTCATGGGTCGACTCTAAATTCGTCGTGACGAATTATTCAAACCTCGCTTATTAAAGATGCATGAGGTGTGACAGATCGTGGTGGTTGGAAGGGTGCGAAATCGCGTGGTGACGACGGAGGAGGAGTCCGGGAGTGAGCGCCGTGGAAACCAATGCGTTCGGTCCATCGATTCTCGATGCGGTTGTGCACATGAGAATGAGCGGTGGATAACTCGCTTCACCGTTATCCACGGGTCGTTCGATTGGGTGGAACCGCGAACGGACGTTATCCACCAGGTGGGCAGCGTAAGAGACGCAATGGTTATCTCGGAGCTGTCCACGTGTGGTCAACGTCCGTTCCATCCAGCCCGAGCGTCAGCGAGGCCCATGCTAGGCGTCTGAGTATCCAGCCAGTGACTGGCTGGTGACAGTGGATCGGAGCATTCAGAGCCGAGCAGGACGGTGAAGCCGCCGTGAACGAAGCCGCAGCCAAGGTGCACCAGATGCTCGACACCCCGAGAGCGAAGCGTCAATCGTCGCCCGCCTGGGGCTGAGCACGGCGGGGTTAAGGCGCCGCCTCGACGTTTCCTCGCACATCGCCGCCACCGTGGTCTCGGGACTGAGGTACTTACTGGTCCGGGGACGCAGGCAGAGAGTCCCGGTGATAACGCGAACCTCTCCAGTCCCAAGAGCGTGAAGCCAGCGGCGTAACCGTTGATGTCCGGTGAAGGTGTGACCGGAAAAGGAAACCGGGTGGTGGTTCGCCTGTCGGATTAGAAGAGGGTGGGGTGGGTGGGGTCGATGCCATGAATGAGTTCCCGGATCACGGCCGGATCCCACCCTTTGTGTTTGAGTTGATCCCGCAGCGTCCTGGACCGGGCCGCTTTCTGGGCCCGGGTGAGCCACCGCCATCGCAGCGTGGTGATCGTCGGATGGCGGCCCTTCATCGCCCGGTCGGCCATATTGTCTGACCGGGTACCCAATGTCAGGTGGGATCCGGACCCCGGCAGGGCTTTCACACACAACGGCACATCACAGTGATGCAGGGCTGTCTTCCCCTCGATCGCACTGAGGCCGCCGAAGACCAGGGACAGGGCGAAGCGGTGCGCACTGACCGTCCTATGTCCTTCAAATGTTTTAATCGAGAAACGTCCGTACCCGTCGTCGCTGACCGCGCCCAACCAGATCCAGCACGACCCAGGATTCGGGCCCTTCAGAATGTAGGAATCAAACCGTTCAGCATCAGAGAGGTGCACGCTGGCCCTCCGTCCGCAGGACTTCTGCCGAATCCATTCCAACGTTCAGGGGCACGCGGCGCCGGTAACCACCGCGGCTGCAGCCCTTCCTCCCTACGTCGGAAAGAAATCGTCCAACTAACCCCGCCGGAAACCAGTCCACAGCCGTTTCCCGATCATGCTGCTCAACCCAGGTACCGACATGATCCGACCCTACGATCTACCCCAGACGTTCCGTCCGATGCCTGACTCGACCAGGGGCTCGGAGCGGGATGCGACAGCCGCCACATGGCCCTTGACGCGCAACCCGCGCTGTAAGACCCCGAAACGAAACTCATCCTCTCCCCCGCCTATGCTCCCCCTTCGACCTCCTGACAGTCCCTCCTGACGGTGAGTAGCGACAAGGCATCCAAGGAGGACCCGCAATCAGGATGTCGGGCCCCGGGATTGCCCTTGGTCGTCGGCGAGGTGTTCGCCGTTCGGTCCTAGGCCCAGGATCCTGCGGCGGTACTCGAGGGTGTAGGCATCCGTACCCTTCTTCATCTGCTCGTCGTCCTCCCTCATCCAACGAGGCTGGAGGAAGCGCGGCACCCAAAAAACCGAGGAGTCCAAGGGCCAGGCACCACCGGACGGCAGATTATTACTCTCTACCTCGAGCAGCACGACGGCCAGTGGGACGTCGTAGGCCACCAGTTCCAGGACATGAGGTAGGCGGTATGCAGGAAGAAATATATGGCGACACGCCCAGAAGGACTGGGCTTAATCCATTTCAGAAATCTAGAGTTCGTCGTATGGCTATTCAGAGGAACAGGTCGGTTGGCCGCCCGTCCAAGGGCGACCGCCACGTCGTTACCGCACGGATTCCCACTGCTGAGGCAGAAAAGCTGTTCGCTATCGCCGAAGCACTGGGCACGTCGGCTAGTTCGTTCATCGCTGAAGTGATGTCCGAGAAGCTGGCGTCCATCGACCTCGACCAGCTAGCAAACCAGGAGGCACTGCCTCTCTCCAGGGCTTCATAAAAAAGAGGCCCGCCGAAGCGGGCCTCTTCATATTCAAGTTTCCAAGCTCCACACCGTCGTTCCGCCAAGATCACCGGTGAAGAGCTCAACCGAGTGCGTCCTTTTCAGGTCGTACCCTATGCCGAAAGTGTACACCGAGTGCTCCAAGCACCTCCAGCTCTTTATGCTGCGCCACGCCGTGACGATTCCCACGATGCTGCAGTATGGGTTCTTGCTCCGCTGATCGCGGGTCAGCCCTCCTATCGTCTCGGGCGGTGGAAGGATGGCCGGTTCCAGTACCCCCAGCCGCGCACTCCGCTACGCATCACCGGAACTCCTCCCAAAGCACCGGCTGCTGTGATGATTCACGGCGTCGACGGCACTGCCCGCACACTATGCCTGGACCTCGACACGTCTAGGGCCCGGAAGGCTGTCGTCGACGACGACGCCCAACACCTCGCCGATGTCCTTACCGCGGCCGGTCTTGCCTATGTCGAGGATCAGTCCCCCAGCGGCGGCAGGCACCTGTACGTGCCGCTGCAGGGACCCCTTACGGCGGCCGAGGCACGCCAGCTGGTCGAAGCCCTCGGACGCCGCGCGGCGAGCCTTGACCCGAGTCCGCACCAGAACGTCGTCCACGGCTGTATCCGCGTACCAGGATCCGCGCACAAGGCTGGTGGCCACCAACGGCTCATCACGCCGCTGACAAACGCCTATGGCATTCTCACCCGCCGCAACCCGCCCAGCGCGGTAGCGGCCCTGCGTAAGGCCCTTGCCCCGGAGTTGTACCGGCTCGAGCAGGACCGCCGAGCCAGAGAGCGTGCAGCAATTGCGACGGCTGCCGTACAGACAGTCGCCATGGGCGGCGCAGCGCCTCCGTCTGGCAGTGAGCGCCCGCTGCGTGCCGTGGCCCGCACAGGGCTGTACGACACCAACCGATATGCCAGTGACTCCGAGGCCCGTATGGCGGTCCTGAACCACTTCTCCGCCTGCCGCTGGACCCTCGATCAGGTCCGCGCCGGCTTGGCCGGCCAGTTCTCCGGCCTCGCCGCCCTGTACGGCGCCAAGACCGACCGGCTCCTGCCCGTGGAGTGGGCCAAAGCCCAAGCCTTCACCGCCACCACGGCGCCCGCAAGAAACCCCTCCCCGCGCACAGGGAAGAAGACTGCGCATAACTACAACACAAGCCCTACTAACCTCACGGGGGGCAGGCCTTCCCCCACCACTCCCCAGGGCTTTTCGTCCAGTTCACTGTCGATTCATCAGCTCGTGAATGATCTCGAGAATGTCCTGTATGCCGTCCTCGATCACAGACTGAAAGATGAAGGTCGAGTAGGGATTAGTCTCCGGTTCTTGCTTAGGGCTGTGCTGTCGTGCATGCGGACTATGGAAACGAACATCCTCGACGTCGGGTGCCGCACCTTCGCGCTGGCGCTGGGCAAGGACCACGTGACGATCGCACGGCTCCTCCCTCATCTCGAGCGTGTATCAGGGGGAATTCTCACTCGCATCGACCGCGGACGCGGCCGCAACGCCGACACCTACGCCATACAGCTCCCCCAGCACTTCGAGCAGCTCGCCCGAGACCTCACTTGGCGCAAAGGCAAGATCCACGCCATCCGGCCCGTGTTCCGGGTCCTCGGAGACGTCTCAGCCCTCGCCTATGAGGCCATCGAACGCGGCCGCCACTCCCCCACCACCGCGGACCTCGTCCGTACTACGGGGATCTCACGTAGGGCCCTCACTGACCACCTGACGCGTATGAAAGCCCTGCAGATGATCCGCCGGCACCACGGCCGCTGGGAAATCGTGGCCACCACCAACCTCACCCAGCTCGCGGACCGGCTCGGCGCCACCGAGGACCGCGAAGTCCAGCTCACCCGCTACCGCAAGGAACGCGCCGCCTGGCACGCCTGGCTCGACCGCCACCTGATCCCTCAACTCGACGAACACGAGCTGTACGACGTCGAAGTGGACGAGTACTGGCTACCGCCGCTCGAGGACGAACACGACCATCAACGCTCCCTCTGGAACGCGGCGTAAACAATTACGGGATCCTGACCCTCGCCATGCGTCGATCGTTATGGTGAACTTGGGGTGTGCTGTGCCGACCTGTAGGGAATGCCTCCTCGCGGGCCGGTGCAGTGCCGTCATCGACGTGAGGGTTTAGCCGTATGCAGTGCGGTCGTTGTGGGGATCACGCTCGCTTCATGTGCTGGGGTGATTTTGGTGCCTCTTACCAAGACCCGTGAGTACAACAAGAGCAACAGCCACTGATCTGTTGCGGTTTCTTGCCGGGCCTCCTGCCCACAGGAGCACGGCACAAGCTCCCCCACGCTCCGCTGCTTGTCCCGCACCCAGGATGGACAGCAGGAACCACTCCCCCACCTGCACACAACCACCGCACCTACACGGGAAAGCTCACCTTCCGGCAAGTGGTGGTCGTGCACAGCCTTCTAGTGCTCAGGTACCGAAACGACTCTTCACCAGGATCTCCCGCCGCCGGCACTGATCCGGCCGCACCCATGCCTCACGAGCCCGGGAGAACTCAACCCACTGTGCGTACACGGCATCCGGGATCCACGCCATTGCGAAGCCCTTCACTGTCTGCTTCCGACCGTCCGGGTATTCCAGCTCAACCCACAGTGCAGGAGCCTTCTCCGGCTCAGTCGCGGGCCTACCGGATGGGTCGAGCTGCAGCGGAGGCACATAGCGGTCCTCGCTCAGCTGTGTGCCATGCCAACCAGGGCGAGGAGCTGAAGTCATCGGCAGAACGTAGCCGCCTCCCCCAACATCAGACTTATAAGTACGGAGTCAGTTACTGAGAAGACGCCCACATGGGCGATAACCCTCGCAACAACCATGAGGCCAGCCTTCTGGTGTGGGTGAGTCAGGCATCATCGGACGGGCCAGTACCGTACTAGTACCACACCAGTACCGGTAAAGTACCAAGGTAGTACTTGTGTGGTACTAGACTAGCCCCATGATTCTTTTAGTCGCCCATACCAAGGGCGGTGTTGGAAAGTCCACGTTGACCATTAACCTCGCCGTCGAACTGCAACGCCAAGGCTCTGACGTGATCCTCGTGGAAGCCGATCCCACCGTGCACACCGTGAGCAACTGGGCACGTGATCGCGAGGAAAACGGGCACCTGCCCATTCAGGCCGTGCAGAAGACCGGCAACCTCCGCTCCTCTCTTCTCGACCTCGCAACCCGGTACGACTACGTCATCGTCGATGTGCCCGGTAAGGACAGCAAGGAAATGCGCACAGCCATGACCGCAGCTGACGTTCTCCTGATGCCAGTGGTGCCCTACCAGGCAGAACTTGATACGACAGAGAGTGTCGTCGCCACCCTTACAGAAGCCAAAGACTTTAACCCAGAGGTCAAGGCACTTGCCGTCCTGAACATGGCACCAACGAATACTGGCGCCAACGACGTCCGAGACGCGCGCGAGTACTTGTCTGACTACCCCGAGGTGACGGTAGCCCGCACCGTCATCCACCAACGCAAAGCCTTCCGAAACGCTCTTTCACAGGGATTGGGTGTCGTTGAAATGCGCGATTCGAAGGCCAAGGCGGAGATTCAATTACTCATCCAGGAGGTCACAACGTGGCACTGAACCGACGACCAAGGCAATCACCGATAGCCGACGAACGAGAAATCGAAGCGTTCGCCGAGCGGGCGGAACTCCCCAAGCCGGACCGCCAGACACCCACGCCAGCTGCTGCCGCGATCGACTGGCGGAGCCGCAACAAGGAACCAAAGACGACAGGGCTCAACTTCCGGCTTAGTAAGAGCCAATCAGCACTGTTGCAGCAAGCTGCAGCCGACCAGGACATCAGTCAGCAGAAAGTTCTCGAGCGCATCGTCTGGCCCCTTCTTGAGGAAAAGTACGGCTCGGGAGGCCAATAGCTGAGTTCCGCCGCAGACCTGTACTGCTTTAGTACCAGTACTGTACTGGTACTAAAACAGTCCCACTATAGTACTAACTGGTACCACACTGGTGTAGTACCGGATTGGGATCTGGATTGGAAACAAGCGGAGGATCTCCGGGAACCGGCGCACTGCCACTGCTTGCTTGAGGCGAGTTGACCAATATCGGTGAGGTGGTGTGTACACAGCTACCAGGTAGTTCCTGCTGTTCGGGCGTGGGTGAGACAAGCAGCGGAGCCTGTCGAGCTTGTGTTGGTCGGCCGATAGCTGGATTTCGCGGCATAGCTGCATTTTTTTAGTACCAGTACTGTACTGGTGTAGTACAGATGTGGTACTACGCCGGTACAGTACTCACTTCGTACTACACCGGTGTAGTACCAGTTTTGAGAATGGGCGCACTTTGCGGCCACGACCCTGGCGAGCTACGACAAAAGCGCTGCCCGTGTGATCGCGCAGAAGCACGAACTCGCCGCCAGCCTCGCAGGCGTCACAGACTCCGCTTACCGGGCGTACCGGGCACTGGTCGAGAAGCCGACGACCAACCCTGACAAGGCAGTCCTGGCGATGATGCTCGCCGCTCACGAGGCAGACCTGAGCCGGGAATCGTGGCGTCGCCCCGGACCCCAGGCCGCCTACTACCTCTTCCAGCTCGAGGAATGGAGCTACACCCTCAGCGAGGTCGAGTCCCTCATCACCGCCCACGCCATGAAGGACACCAAGGGCAGCAAGGACGCGGAGCGGTCCGAGTAGGGGAGTGAGGGGCGGCAGGTAGGGCCTGCCGCCCCTCACTCCCGCTGGTGTGTGATCATGTGGGCATAGTCGATCTTCAACTGCAGAAACTGGAGGCTGAAGCCAGGCGTGTGCCCGACCCAGGCGGCCCCCTGAGCAACTATTCGGACGCTCTAGTAGCGTGGGCCGCTACGCACCCCGAGCTGCCCTACAGGAGGCTGTCGCCCATCATTGACCGCTTGCTGTGGGAGCACCGGTAGATCCGTTCAGGCATCGAAGCTGCGGGTAGTTTGAGAAAAGGCCCAGCCCTATTGGGGCCTCAATAGGTTTCCTTGTCACAAGGGAAAACCGGAGACGGAGCCATGTGGTGTGGTTCCGTCTCCACCCTTTTAAGGCGCGTTCGGGCGTCGATCAGCGGTGCGGCGTTTGGTGGCTGGGATGCTGGGTACATGACAGACCAACCCCACGACGATGAGCAGCACGATGGGCAGGCCAGGCCGTTGCGGTTTTTCACCCTGCAGCAGGTGGCGGATGAGTTGAACACTAAGCACGGCACCGTCCGGGCTCTGATTGCCTCTGGGGAGTTGCCGGCGATTCAGATTGGCGGCCGAGGCCAGTGGCGTATAGAACCGTGCCAAGATCGAGGACTATGTCACCGCGGCTTATGCCAGGGCCCGCTCCGATATTGCCCGAGGTGACGTGGACACCTTGTCTGAGGTGGCAGAGTGACGCGAGGACGCTGGTGGGCGATTGCCGGTCTGGTGATTGCTTTGCTGGCCGGTGTGCTGGTCATGGTCCTTCAGATGAACGGGACGATCGAGGACCCGGCCCGGTTCGGGTGTGATCTCGCTGTGCGTCGCGCTGACTGTGAGTGACGGCGGGTCCTGCTGCCGCCTTACTTTGCGCGGGCGTGCGGTGTTGTGGCGGCGAGGAATCGTCCTGCCCGCCGGAACTCGCGAGTGAAGAGGATCGTAGCGAGCGTAAAGAGGCTAGCGATGATGGCCCAGAAGATGAACAGGTTCCCTGGAACGCCGCCCAGGCAGTAGGAGTACATGGGTACGACCAACAGATTGGTCGCGTTGGTCTTGCGGGTTTGAACGGCGACCGAGCGTGCCACGGCAAGACGGACCGGATCCTCTGGTGGGGGTGTCTTTCCGTTGATGACCTTCTTCACGTACTTTTGCTCATCACCATTGAGCGCGATGGTGATTGAGAGGTTCCGGCCGAGTTCGGCCCGCGGTTTGATGCGCTTGGAGTTGTAGATGAGACCTGCGATCGCTGCGAGCAGGGCGAAAAGGAATGAGCCTGCCTGTAGGACAAGACGCCAATCTGTGGGGCCGTCGCCGGACAGGAGCGAGCCGATCAGGGCGAGGGCACCGACGTAGAGGATGACGCCGGCGGGGAAGTAGCGGGTGTAATAAACCCGCAGTGCTTCGCCCATGCCGCTGTCGGCGAAACCTTGGGCGTACCGTGCGGCTTTAGCCCACCGCTGGTTGGCTTCCGCCGTCAGGTCATCGAGTCCTGCCACTGTTCCCCTCGCACCTGGTCGACCGCGAGTGGGGTTCTAGTGGGCTTCGTTGTAGGCGTCGATGATGGTCTGGGTGAGGCGTCCGCGGGGGCTGGGGTTGTGCCCGTTGTCCTTCGCCCACTGGCGGATCTTTTGGGTCTCTTCACGCTTGGACTTACTCGTCGACGCCGAGGACGTGTTCTGACCGCCCTGGCCGCCTTGACCGCGTCGGCCCGTCTTTGCCTTCCGGGCCTTGTCCACGTACTCGGACAGGGTCGAGCGGAGCTTCTCGGCGTTCTCTGTCGTGAGGTCGATTTCGTACTCGGTGCCATCGACACCGAACCGCACCGTTTCATCGGCTACTTCACCATTGAGATCGTCGACCAGTTCCACCTGAACGCGTTGCGCCATTGTTCTACTCCTAGAAAATTGTTGGTCTGATGACTGATTCCCCTCTTATCGACTCTATCCCACATGAAACTAAGCACGCTTCGCATCGTCACTGTCGCCGTTATCGTGAGGAGGTATGGGGGTGACGGCGCTGAGCCATACCCAGCCCTCACGCTGGATCTTGATGAGTGGTTCGAGGAATCTGATCTTCACCGCTGTGCGCGTGTACGCGATCGCGTGGGCCTGGACGCGGATGGCTTTGGAGGGGTAGCGGACCCACGCGTACACCCGGCGAGGCTCCGGGAAGTCAGCGGGCGGAGTGTTCTCGAGATCGAGTTCGGCCGCGGTGAGCGTGATCAGTTCCTCGCGCATGATGAATTCCTCGATCCGGTCGTCCATCAGCCTCGCGTAGTGCTTGGCGTAGCGTTTGTTCTGACCCACCGTCCTGCAACCCGCCCCACCCTTTGTTGCCCGTACCAGCCGCTCATACCGGTCGAGGACGTGTGATTGGCCCTCAGTGGTTCTGAGCGGTCCTCAGTAGTCGTTGCCGGTGGCGACGCGGCGCAGCCGCCAGTCCGGCCACCGCTGATCCGCGCTCATGTCGAACTCCAGCACCGGGGACGCCGGCCCGGTCTGGGCTTGGAACCGCCAGAACCGGGTCGTGACGACACTGCCCTGCCCACACAGACGGACATCCCCGCCAGCACTGCACACAACACCGACCACAGCACCGACCACAGTGTCGAGGGCAGTGTCGAGGGAATCGTCGAGGTGGTCGTCGAGAGAATCAGTGAGGGGTGTGGGGGGTGTGGTGTGGTGAGGGGTGGCTGGTTCCCACCAGCTGCTCGAGCTCGACCACTTCACAGGAGTGCCGATGACCTGCCAAATACCACCGCGCCAGCGCAGCGCCAACGGTGTCCCGAAGGGCAGAAAGCGAATAACTGCCGGCTCGTCCAGCACATGCCAGGAGGAACGCTGCGCAGCCTTTTCTGCAACTCCCCGGGTATCTTCCTGGGCAGTGTGCTGGGCAGTGTGATTTGGTGCGTGGTGTGGTGTGTTCTGGGCTGGTTCTGTCGGTGGTGTGGTGTCCGCTGGTTGCGCTGTCATCGGCTGCTTCTCCCTCGCCCTGGCGTCTGTTGTGCAGGGTTTAAAATAGAACACAAGTTCGATTATTTGGGAAGTTGGGTGCCCCGAGGTGAGTAGGTGTTGCGGGTCATCCACCTGTGGGCGGGTGGAGCCCGGAGGAATGAGCTCAAAGCCGTCCACCTGTGGATGAGCCGCCCGCGAGGCCATTGCGGGCCTTCGATACTCTTCACACCATGAATCGCATGCGCCCTTCACGACTGGCGGAGGAGAACGCCAGGGTTCGTCGTGATCCCTCGAGGCAGGCAGGCAGTCAGACAGGCGGGCAGGTGCAGTGCAGCAGGCGGGGTGCGGTGTGTCGGGGCGCAGGCTCAGCACGGCGGGGAGTGGCGGTGGGCGATAAGGACTGGCGTGGGACGTCATGCGTTTCGATGATCTGATCCTGGCCGAGGACGACTATCCGCAGGCTCCTGCCGAGAACAGACAGGAGTGGCTGCTGATGTACTCCCGCGGGGTTCCGCCGGCAGTGATCGCTGCATGGTGCAGGGTCGATGTCCGGCGCGTTCACCGGGCCGTCGATCGGCAGATTGTCAGGCATCCCGAATGGTTCAACCGGTGCTGGCTGATCCACGACCAGCCGGCACCCAGCAGCGCCAAGCGCCGTTTCCGGCGGAATCGGGAACAGGTGTGGTGGGAGCACTACGCCGACATGGCGTCGTATGTGTACCGGGTGGGTGGGTTGCCGGCGCAGAACGACAGCATGAAGGCGAAGGTGCTGTACCGGTGGGTGGAGAACCAACGCCGGACCCACGACGCCGGCAGGCTCACCCAAGACAAGATCGAAGCCCTCGACAGGCTGGGGGAGTGGAGAGGTACCCGTCGCGGTAACGCGAGCGAGTGGTGGACGAAGCGCCTGGGACAGGTGCACAGGTTCCGGGCCGACACGGGCAGGTTTCCGACCTATGACCCGGAACGCCGACCCGATGAGAAAGTCCTCGCCATCTGGTTGAGCCGGCAAAGAACCTGGGAGAGGAAAGGCCTGCTCCGCTTTGACCGCAGGCAACGACTCAATGCACTTCTACCGGGCTGGCTGACACAGTAATACGCCCTGCAAGGGTTCACAATTCAGGCCTGTCAGCACCTCACCCGTATACATAACGGTGAATGACGGCGTTAAAGACCGTCCGGTTGGCCGAGTACCTGCGGACAGTGTCGGCCTGTTTGCAAGCCCCCCAAGGGTCGGCCCCAAGGGGTGGATTCGTCCTGGTGGTAGGGGTCGTGCCTTAGTCCTTGAGGTCGAAGTCCAGGTCGTGCCACCGACGAGCGGGGTCTGGTGGAGGAGCGCATCCGGGTTCGTCGTGATCTCCCTTGAGGCGGACACGGTGCGGCACGGCCGGACATAGGTTCAGCGCGACGGAGGAGTTGCGGTTGCTGATAGGTGCGGGCCTGGGATCCGTTTCGGTGTCCTGATTCTGGCAGAGGACGAATACCCGCAGAATCCTGCCGAGAATAAGCAGGAATGGCTGCTTATATGGTCCCGCGGGTCATCGCCATGTGATGCAGTGTCGATGCTTGGCGCGTCTACCGGACGATCAAGCGGCAAGCGGCAAGGGGTTCGGAATGGTTCGACCGATGCTCGCTGATCCGCGTATATCCCACCCTGGGATCCATCTTGCCTAGGTTATTCGACCGCTACAGCCAGCACTATTACCGGATAGGTCAGTGGGTGGGCACACATCCACCAATGAGTGGGACCTCAGTGCAGAGCACTTCGAGCGAGGCTGGGGGCACGGCTTGTGGTGCTGTCTACGAACGGAGTTTTGCGTAGACGACGTAGTTGTCGTCGAACTCGCCGGTGTCTGGGTCGTACCCGTCGCAGGTGATGAGACGCAGTTCGGATCCTTCGGTGTTCCCGTACACGGTTTGAGTGGGGAAGGCGTCTTTGGAGTACTGCTCGCCGCGCGCGAAAATGAAAACGGCCGTGGTGCCGTCCTCGCGGGTGACCTCGACAGTGTCTCCCGCTTTAAGTTCGCGCAGGTCTGCGAAGACCCCTGGTCCGCCATCGGTTGCGTTGACGTGTCCGAGAAGGACCGCTGGCCCGCGTTCCCCGGGAGTGGGGGATTGGTTGTACCAACCCGCGGGTGCACCTGGGTTTCCTGGGGGTACCTCAAGGGTTCCGTTGTCCTGCAAGCCGAGACTGAGCAATTTTGACTGTGTCTCCGTGGACGGAATACGCACTGATACCGGCTGGGACTCCGCCATGACAGGGGGTGGAGCGGAGGCGGATCCGCCGGCCGCATCAGGTGGTGTTGACGGGACCGGTGCTGCAGCAGAAGAAGTAACACCCGGTGCAAGGGTGGGTGTACTCGAGGGCGCAACCGAGATCGCCGACGGCGGTTTGTCCGCCGGCTCTGCATGGTTAAGAGTGCTGCTCGCGCATCCGGCGAGAATTAAGACAGCGGCCGCCGCGGATGCTAGGTAGCTTCCGCGGCGGCCGCTCAATGACCTGATCACAAGTACAAATATGCCTGATCAGCTCCCGCTAAAGGTGGGACTATGCCTGTCCGGCAACGCGGCGACGAACCACGAAGGTTCCGCCAGCTGCTGCGGCCAGAACAAGGCCACCACCGAGGGCCAGGGCAGCGGTGTTGTTGCTGGTCTCCTGGGTTACACCGGTGTTGGCTGCACCATTAGGCATCGTCGTGACCTGAGGAGGCGTCGTTACGACCTGAGGAGGAGTGGTCGGAGCTACGGTCGGGGCCGGGGTGGACCGGTTGTTCTCGGCAACGATGGCGTCAACGATGCTTGCATTGTAGGGCGGGGTACCAGGCTCGTCGCAGCCGGTAGCATCACCGTCACGGTTGAGGTGAGGTCCGTAGCCGGGTGAGCCGACAGGGATGTTGTACACGCCCACTGCTGCTGCTGCACCGCAGTTCTCGAATGGGAGGGGGGTTGCTGCCATGGCCGGCAATGCTGACAGTGCGGTGAACCCTACGGCTGCAGCGAGCCCAATGGTCGCGGAGGTCTTCTTCATGCGTTGTCCCCTAAAACACTAAAAATGTTGATCCACGTGGGAGAGATGAGTCACGTGTGACCGCTGATACATAGAGTCTAGTCACAGAAGAATATTTTTCTCATTTTTTCGTATGTGGCGACGACCGGTTCGCGGTGCTGCTCCAGTAGCAGTCACGGGTTGGCTGAGGCGGGCACCCCTTCCGTCTTCGCCCGGTGTGGGTGCACGCTTGAGCGAGCTGTTCGGCTCCATCATTTCTTGGTTGCGCGTAAGGAGCTGACTTACGAGCTTGTAGCACATACTCGGCATGCTCAGCACGACCTGGTAATGGGATGAGCTTGGTGGAGGGTTAGCCCCTATCGCAGCCAATGCCGTCGCCGTCACGGTCAAGGTGTGTCCCGTAGCCAGGAGTACCAATGTGGATTGGAGCCATTCCGGCAGCTCTTACTGCCGCGCAGTTCGCGAAAGATGTTGGTGCTGCAGGTGCAGGTGCAGGTGCAGGTGCAGGTGCGGGCGCAGGAGCAGCCGGGGCGGGATCAGCTGGAGCTGGAGCTGCGGGCACCGGGGGTTGCGGCGCATCCGGAAGAAGCGCTCCGTAGTTTCCGTTCTCACAGGCAATTCCGTCACGATCAATGTCGAGAGCGGGGGAGTAGGCAGGCGACCCAATCGGGATGTTATAGAGCCCAGCTGCCGCGGCTTCGACGCAACCAGCTATTGCGCTATCTACTGATTCGTCAGGTGTAGGGGTCGGTTCCGGCGTTGGTTCTGGTGTTGGTTCTGGTTCCTGCTCGTCGGTGGGTGCGAGGATGTCGGCGCATGTTTCGAGGATTCCGGCCATGGCATCGTGTTCGGCTTGGGTTACCCATAGCTCGTAGGTGGCTTTGACCGAGATTTGACGTGCGACATATTCGCAGCGGTATGGCTTGTTTGGGGGGAGCCATGTCGCGGCGTCCCCGTCACCTTTTTGCTGGTTGGTTGGCCCGTCGGTGGCCTGCAGGTTCAGTGGGTCGTTGGCGAAGGCCATGCGCTGTTCGAGGGTCAGCTGCTGGGCGCCTTTTTGCCAGGCATCGGACAAGGCAACTACGTGGTCGATCTGTACTTTCGAGCTTGTTGTCTCCCCGCGCACGAATCTGATGGTGATCGCCGTGTAGGGGTCATCGAGGATGCCCGTGGCAACCTTGCACAGGGCAGGGGTGGCGTACCGGATTTCGCGCAGCTGGGCTTTGAGGATGTCATTTCGGGTGTCACAGTCATTGCCGTCCACATCAGCCCAGGCCGGACCGAACTCGTCCCGGTCGTAGCCAGTCTTGGGAGCACGTCCCTTGACGGGAAGGGTGTCCAACAGTGCGCGGGCTGTCGAACCGTAGGCTGGCTGACCGTTTGGGGCGCGAACACTGGCAGCGTCAACACCGGCTTCATCGACGGTGAGGACCTGTTCCGGGTCAAGTGGTGTGACATCCGCCGCCGATGTGGGTTCCAATGAGGGCTTCGCGGAGACAGTTGATGGGCGAGCTGAGGCAGTGGGAGTGTTTTTCGCGGTGGGCGAGGCATCCGGAGATGCTGTAGTGGTTTCCCTCGTGGACACTTGCCCCAAGTTCGTGGAGTCAGTGACGGGCGGAGGAACGAGCGTGCCAATCACTAGAGCGGCAAGGGCCGCAGTGACGGCGAGGCCACCACCTTTACGACCCGGCAAGCGCATCCAGGATGGGCGACCGGACAACAGGCTATACAGGCCTGTGAACAGAGTGATAAGTGCAACCATCGCCAGGCCCCCACCCATTCCGTTCGCTCGTAAACCAAGAATGATGGCCAGAACGGCGAGGGCGCCGAGGATCCAAGTGGACAGGCCGATACGGTGCTTCCCGGGGCGGGCGGATGCTGGTCCCTTCGGGACAGGACTGGGCCCGGACGATGTGCTCATGAAAGATCCCCGTAAAAAGAAGTGAGACGAAGGAGCGCTTTCTCAGCCAAAGCGGAAGCACCCCGATCGATCCTATGCTCAATCCCAGCTAATGTTTTCGCGTTAACCCTGCCAGGAATGCCCACATGTTCGCAGCTGAGCAAGGTTTGAATGCTGCACAAGCGACTAGGAGCTGCCGATGTAGCAACTGCCTACGCATGCGGGAGTACCAATGGATTGCCTGTCGGTTCAGGTAGTGGGGCTGCGTCGGAAGAGGGCTAGTTCGATCTCGTCCGCCCGGACCGTTCGCTGCATATTGGGGTTCTCGGAGGCTTGTGTAGCCCAGTGGGTGAGGAGGGTGCAGTAGCGCTGGTACGTTTTGGGCCACCACCCAGCTGTGGGGGCATCAGGCCATGCGTCCCGGCGAAGGTTCCGGGAGACCACCTGGTCAAGGATGAGGTGCCTGGGGGCGACCGTGCTTCCCTGGGCGAAGTAGAGGAACTTGGTGGAAAACGCCGGTCCAAACCACGGAATCCGCCCCACACCCCGATTGGTGGTCAGAAGACTGTAGGCCTCCGCGGTTGGGTCACCGTTCCTGACCGAGGTCCACGCGGAGACGAGGAGCTCACCGGCTGTGTCCTGATGTTTGGCGAGTCCGTCCAGTCGCTGATGCAACCGGGATGCTCGTGTTCCGAGCCCCCAGGCGAGGGAGTAGTAGAGCAACTGGAAGGCGTTCTCCCCGGTCGGGTCCTGGTCTCCTAGATCGAACACCTCCTGACGGGTCACCGTGGTCCGGCCCCCGTCAGCGAGCTTCCCGGCGATCACGGGAAGCCCCCGATCGACAAGTGCGCGGCGCCACCGCTCACCATCAACGGCAACAGCATGACCGAGCACCACCTCCATGCCGGGCAGTGTGGCCAGGACGTCATCAGGCAGCAGTGCTTCCTCATAGATCATGAGACGACTCTAAGGTGCGGGGCCGACGAACAAGCTCCATCAGCAGGTGCAACTTAGCTACTTGTTGACATGTTTCTTAGTTTTGCCGATACTTGTTACACATTTAACACGTCATCAAGTAGGAGTAGTCATGCTGCAGATCAAGATCGCCGCCCACCAGTCCGTCGACCCAGCGCAGGATCAGATGGGTCGCACCTGGGTTGGGTACACGCCTGGCATGTCTGAGGAGGATGCCTGGGAGGCTGGGCGTGGTTGTTGGGTGATGAAGGCCAGCCGCGCTATCGATGAGGACGAGGTGCAGATCGTCAACAGTGAAGGAACGATCCTGGCGGTGGCCACGATGAGGGGACTCATCAAGCACGGGAACCGCCTCGAGATCATGGGAGATCTTCTCAAGGGGGATCCTCGGGTCGGTACCGTCGCCAGTCACGTTTCAAAGTCGCAGAACCCCATCTCCTACGTCTAGGACCCCGTGGTCGGTCCCGCCTGAGCCCGATACCGGTAGGCGGGACCGGTCATCACGGTCATCTCAGGGCGCCGTGTCGACCGGGTCCTTTTGATCGCGCCATTCCTGCCAAGCCTTCAGCTCATGTAACCCGAGGTAGCCGTAGTCGTCCTTGTCCTGCAATGCCAGGAGCCTTTCGCGGGTGGTGGGGGTGGCTGCTTGCCAGAGGGCGTCTCGTTCGCGCAGGAGATGCTGCAATTCAATCCAGCGGATCTTGACGAAGCGGGTCCGGGGGCGCTGCCGAGCGGCCTGTCGCATCCTAAGCAGCCAGTACGGTTCGGCCTTGTCATACCCGGAAAACACCATGCACCCACCGTAGGGGTTGGCGAGCCGCTCCTCGGGGACCGGCAGTGCCTGGTTCAGACTGGATGAGTGATGGAACAGGCGTGGAACCAGGTGCGTGATGGTGCACGGCTCGAGGGGTGGACCGAGGCGACCGCGAACGGGTGGGGAGCGCTGATCGCCTGGGTGGCAGGGCCAGCCAACACCTGTCGTGTGCCGGCGGCCGCGCGTGACCGGCACACCGAGGTGCTCGTCCTGACTGACGGCACCGTCGTGCGACAGCCCAGCATGCTTAGCGACGAGGATCTGGCATCCATCGACGACGACATCGACATGTACCTGGCGGCCGCCGGTGTTCCGCCGCTACCACGCGGTTACGCCTGGTTTATCCGTCGACCGGCGCAGTGTGACACGGATGCGGCGTTCTGGTCGGCCATCAACCATGGCGTGCAGGAGGCGGCACCGGATGCCGTCGAGCCCCTCGAGCTACGACTCGTCGTCGACGGCGTACTCCGAGCCCTCTATTCCTGAGGCGTACTGGTTTGGACCGGCCGCATGGAAGTCATAGGCGGCTCAATTCCTCGCACTTGGCGGCGTGACTCTTGTTCTGGCCCACCCTGCGGACAGTACGAGCCAGCACCGACAATCAGACACCGGTCGTTTCTCCTGCTCTAGTCGCAGCCCGCACCCGTGGAGGCTGTGCACGGCCACCGCTCGCTCGAGGCGAGCTACGCGTGTCGGTGACGTGGTGGGTGTGTGCAGGTGGGCCCATTGGTTCCTGCTGTGCGTCATGTGTGCGGGAAAAGCAGCGGAGCGTAGGGAGCTTTTGCCGTGCCCATGTGCGCAGGAGGCTCGTTCACTCTGATAACCCGTACAGCTGTCCGTGGAATTGCCTGATTGGGATCCGACCCGGTTCGCTATGCTCCGCATGACCGCGCTGATAGTGCGCCCGGTACGGGGGCGCATACAAGTACGAGGACTACGAGGTCCTCGGGGTGAGGAGCCCTCGAGCAAGTCGATGTTCAAGACGGCTGCTGGCGCAGCGATACGGCCAACATGGGTCGACGCACCCGAGGGGCGGCCTGGCCGGGAAGGTCATTGGACCATCGCCCGAGAACATCTCACGGACATCGCTGAGGCCGTCGCCATACGCGATGGAAGCGTCGACATCGAGATGCACTACAGCGAGACAGACAAGTGTGATCTACGGTGCAGGAAGGCTGAGGGAGACGACTGCCCATGCTCGTGCGAAGGGAAGCACCACGGCAAAGCTCAGCACGCATCGTGGATTGAGGTAGGAGAGAGCACTCTTGTCCGAGGCGCTGGTACGAAAGTAGTCACGCGTCAGCTCACGGGAGACCAAGCTCGAAAGGACCGAGACCAACGCCTCGTTGTGATGATGCGTGCGCGAGGGTGGTCACCTAGCTGAGACAGTCCCCATCGTGGGGAAGCCCCATGGAAGGGATGGCCAGCATGTGCGGACGCTTCGTAATCGCCGGGAACAAGGCCGCTATCTGGGACGCGTTCAGCGTCGACGGGTCCTTTCAGGACGAGGTGAAGCCTTCGTGGAACGTGGCCCCGATGCAAGGGATCCCATTCGTGTGCGAGCAGCTGCGCGAGGGTGAGCTGGTCCGCCGCCTCGAGATAGCCCGCTGGGGACTCGTCCCCGTCTGGTCCAAGGACCCCAACGCAGGGGCGAGGATTCTCTGCACTAGTGCCTGCAAATCATTGAGCACCACATCGAAGGGATTGTTAAGAAGTCGGTGTCCCTACCGATGCCGCCCGGATGTATACATCAAGGTGGATGTCTCTACCTTCTACATGTCAAAAGTAGGAGTGAAGCAGCTTGGCCGCCAGCAGCATCATGGTTCAACTTGTGGCCTTTTCCGCTTGTCGGGTAGTTGCTGCGCTGTTATAGACCGTTTAATTTCGTAGGTGTGCACGTCGGACGGTTGGAGTGTAAAAGCTGGCTCGAAACCAAAGCGCCATCCGTCGTTGGATAGGTCATCAGTGTCCACCCCGTCAGTGAAATCACTGGCAGAGAAAAAAAGGACATAGGTAGCTTTGGAGTCTTGAGCGCTTTTTAGCTTGATTCCATCGATCTTGTTTTCTGGAACCCATCGGAAGAACTCGGTTACAACCTGGGTGGGTACGTACTCAAGCTCCTCAACGGATCCGGGTTCTAGCGGTGCTGTAATCGCCTCAGCGAACCTTGTAAAAAAGGCCATGATGCCATGATGATTTCGTTTTTCTGCATCAAAGGGACTTGGAAGTTTTGGGAGGCGAGTAAGGTCGAGAACTTTTAATTGTCGCTGGCTGACAAATTTCCCGATTCGAGCGTAGCGCTCTGAGCCATGAGCAGCTAGCTCCCTGCAGGCAGTTATGGGTGACCCTGAGGCGTAGAACATGGGGATACCCGTGGGGCTCATTCGGTTGGATGTTGCCACTGAAGCGGGCGCAGGACCGAGATCTTTAGCCAGATGCATTGGATCATTCGGCCGGCTGACCAAGCGCCCCCTGTAGAAAGCAAAGGCAGCGAGCAACACAGTGAGCAGCCGCAGGGACTCGTTTTCGATATAGGGAAGTAGTGAGTTGAGAAACCCAGCTGAACGTTGCCCCGGACTTCCGTACGAAGTTGACAGCCGATTGTCTGCGAGGAAGACGAACCGCGATGCTGACTTCACATCGTCTACGAATTGGTCCCAACCCAGTACGGTCTCTTCGAGTGATCCTGGATTGTCGGCCCAGCTCTCCTCGTGGATGCAGTCCGCAAATAGCTGCATTAGGTCGTCAGAAGTTGAGTCGAATACTCCATCGCACACGAATTCAACCACGCCCCATTGGTCTGTCGTGTGCTGATCGAACTCATACGGGTCGTTATAGGTAGGGGTGAATAAGCCATTAACCGCCTCCATCACGACCAAGAGAACTGAGTCAAGTGATGTTCTTCGAGTGATTGTTTCGCCACAAAGGCGACAAGCATCAAGATCATCCTCCTCTTCAAGTTCGATGCTCAGCCGTCGATCCTTGATGTGGTCCAGACAGAGAGACCCGTCGAGGTAATCAAATCCACGATCTTCAATGAACTGTGCATATGCTTTCACTCCACCCATCGAAGTATCCTAACTCTTGGAGGTGGCTCGCTAGCCAGGAGACAGGCTGCGCATACACGCGATGTAATCGGCTTCTGGGCGAATGATAGTCCTCGTCTGGCCGCGGCACGTACCAGGGTGGCCAGCCCCTGTCACTCGTATTCCCTTCCTATGCCCGGAATCCAGTGATCTCAATGGAATCTGGCGCCATCCGGCTCTCCGAGTTGAACGCCACTCAAGACAGAGATTTTGACTAGTTCGGAATTGCGAACAGGGCGCCCTCATCGATTTCCAACGCTTGGCACATCGCCGAGAGGTGTTCTGAATCGTTGGCTCGAATGAGGAGAAAGAGTGACCGAAGCACCATGGACGCTTCACTTGGATCGAGCATGGCAGAGACGTTCCCTTCTTCGTTATGTGAGTAAGTGTGGAGATATCGTTCGACGTGTGTCCGTACCGCAGGGTCGTCGAGTGCCTCCATCGCAGCCTTCATCCCGGCGTGAAAATTACCGATGTGCTGCGGATATCTAAAGCTTAGAAACGCCTCAACCATTTTACGAGCGGCGTTTGGAACGAGCGCAAGAAGATCCATGCGTTCAGCAAGGCCGAGCTCCGGTGACGCGTCAGTAACCGACTTAGCTACTCGCGCAAACAGAAAGTGGTAGAGCGAACGTAATCGGCGACTCTGCTTCTTGTCGTCGGTCCAAGGATCGAGTTGCGGAAGCCGGCGTGGCGTACCCGACCGGTGAGGGCGATATCTCATACGAATTTCGTGGATTGTGAAACCGCCTGAAACATGGCGGCCAGCATTCTCTAGCTGCATTACCCACTGTCGGAAAAGTTCGAAGTTGTGAGTTAACAAGATCACCTGACTTGCATACTCGTTTTCAACCAGAGACGACCAAAGGAAGGAAGAAACACCGAACAGAATCCCGTCATCCATGCTTGACACCGGGTCATCGACCACGACTATGGGTTCGTCGCCGGATACTACGCCTCGTCGGACACTTGCAAGAAAATGTAATAGCGCGATTGCAGTCCTTTCGCCCTCACTCAGGTGAGTTGCTGGTGCTCCCGCCCGCTCGATGCGGTAGTGCTTGCCATCGGCGCTTGGTTCAAACTTGAGATCTGCGCGGCCAAGGAGTCTCGCAACATCACTCGTGAGTTCGGACGCCTGAGGTACAGGATCCGCCTCGTGGTTACTTAGGGTGATGATGAGTTCGCTGAGCTGGCGTAACTCAGTAGCGAGCTCCTCCGCCTTCGCATTTTGGTCAAGGACCGCAGCTTTGCGCTGGTCGTAGTCGTCGGCGAGTGACTGAACGCGTGCCAGTTCGACGCGGCGAGCTGCCGCAACTGCTTCATCCGTGTGCGTAGAACGCTTGTGCTCATGCTTGCCCACCACCTCTGTCACGCTTTGGGGCGAGGGAACTAGAAGAGGCGGTAGGTCGATCGATGCGACGGAGAACGGATTTTCCCTTTTGAGTAGGAGCGAATCAGAAATCTTGCGGATGTCATCTTGGAATTGGTCGTTTTGATCACGGAATTCGGATCGAGCCATACGCAATTCCCCTGCAAGATCAGGGTATAAATCTGCGTCTCTGGGGACGCTGTCCACCATCAGGTTGGCGGTTGCTGAGACTTGCTTGACTAACTCAATGTGCGCATCTATACGCGACTGGAGATCGGTGAGGGACTCGTCGAAATGCGCGGCCAAATCACGCCGTCTCTCAGCTGAGATAGCGTTGTCGCAGAAGAGACATGTGTGAATCTCGGCATGAAGTTCGACCCCCTTTTGCACCCATGCGGCACGATCGGAACTGCCCGCAAGCGCCGCAAGCGGGCGTGAGGTCACGTCCGTTTTAAGTAGCTCGATGGCGGTGTCACGAAGATCCGCCGCGTGGGGCAATTGTGATCGATTAAGCCTCGTGTAAGCGTCCTTCGCCTCTGACGTGGCCATCGCTCGATCAGCGGCAATATCGCGCGATGCTCCATCGAACAGCGCACGATCGCCGGCGAGTAGGGCGCGCACGTTCGCCCGTGTGTAGGAGTTGGTTGCTCGGTACGTCGCCACAGGTGATGCTCGCAGGTCATCCACGATTTGCCCCGCCACTTCGGTAAGCCGCTGTTGAAGAGCCCTATCCAGCGCATCTCCCGTTGACCGAGCTTCTCGCGATAGAGGTTCCAGCTCAGCCTTGCGAGCTTCGGCTGTTCGAAGCTGCTCCTCAGCATCGACATTCGATTTTCCAAGGGTAAGGAGGCTGTCGGAGCGCGGGCCGGCGTCGTCATCAAAGCGTAAGTTCTCGCGGACATAGTCTGCATTGAAAACCCGAACGCGTTCCCAGAATGCAGAACTTGCTTGCGTAACCACTCCTGGGCTGCCATCGACGTTCACGTCGAACTCTAGGCCGGCCCGTTGCACCTCCGGTGCGGAACTGGAGCATGCGCGAAAGAGGTTTGCCAGCGTGCTTTTGCCGCTGCCGTTGGTGCCATAGATCAAATTGACTCGACCTAGCTCTGTGGCACGCCCCTCATCAGTCCAGCCCTGGAAGGCGCGGTAGTTACCAACCTTCCGCAGCCGTTTCACTTGTGCGCGCGACATCTAGCCCCCTTGTAGTCGTAACCTCTGCTGAACTGCGAGGTTGTCCTTACGTTCTTGATGAGACCGTACCGGTAGGGGCAGCTAATCATCTCAACCCTCGTAATCGGGGAGACGGCGCAGTAGTGAGGCCCGAGGGCGTTGTGCTCGCTGACTGGACATCTAGGCAAGGGCCGCCTGAGAGGGATGGCAAAAAGGACCGTTTGAGCATCAACGCTTTGCGCTGCGTCCCAGTGTGTGACTTTTCGCCAAGATGGCGGGGTTCTGTACGGGTCGTTGGCGGGGTCAAAAGTCATTTGCCCCGACAAGGCTGAGTCTCGCTGACGGATCCTTCACCGGGACTGGGTGAGGTCAGCTTCGTCGGCGCGCCAACCAGGTGATGCCGAGACCGCTGATGGCGGAGATTCCGGCGACGGACCCCTCAGGTGAGAGCCAATATTGCGGCACGGTGATGAGGAGTATGAGAAGTCCGGATCCTAGTGCGCAGTCCGTCGCTGCGCGCCAGGGTCTGCCGGCGTAGTGGTCAAGGAGTAACAGACCCCAAGGAATGAAGGCAAGCAGATAGGCGACCGGGTTCGGCCAAAATAGGGCCAGCCCAATCAATGGTGCCGCCAGGATGATGCCGAGGACCAGCCTTAGTAGTCGGGGGACGAGACGGTGCGGCCGTGAGCTCGTGGTCAGTTCACTGGATAAGAAGGCCCAGGCAGTGAGCCCAAGGGCCCAGGCGCCGGCCCAGTACCCTCCTCCGAGTGCGGCGATGAGGGCGAGGAGGCTGCCGGGAAGAAGGAACATCCCGACGGCTGGGAGGTACGGCCGGAAGCCTAGGACGGCAACGCCGACCGCGAGATGAAGAGCGCCGTAGACCAGGCCGAGCCAAACGTCGGTGGCGGGGCCGCCGACTTCACCGATATGCATCAGCAACAGTAGGCCAATGCTCTGGACAATTGTTGCGCCGACGACGCGAACCTTCACATCCTCTGCAGCCGTACTGGTACGCAACCGCCCTTGCGGTGTTCCATTCGATGCGTGCAGTGAAGCTGGCCCCATAGGCCCATCATTCCACCGTGTCGAGGACCTAGCTCAAGGATCGCGCCCCAAAGGCAAGTGGCTAAACTAGATGACCCGCGCGTTCTCGTGCCGACTGGCCGCCGCAATGCGTTCGAACAGTAGTCGTGGCAATCAGCACCAAGTGTGTTGGTATGTTGTATCGATTGTGCGAATTTGACTGTCCGGTGTAAAACGTAGCACGCCGTGATCATTTTCTTTTTCAAAAGTGAATTCTTGATTTCGTAGCGGACTGTAGGCATTGTCAGCTTTCCAGGAGCTTGTTCTTGCGAATACACCTGGTAGCAGTTGCGAGTACGCTCTGCCTTCTGCGCGGGCGAGAAGCGAAATCTCTTGAATGACGACTGAACAACTTTCGTCGTTAGACGCGGTAATTTGGCTATACCTTGAGGAAGAAATCAGGTCGCCTGCAAGGGTGTAAGTCACTCCTGCAACAATAACCACAAGCGAAATCATGGACGCGACAAATTTTCTGCTTGAGGAATGTTTTGCATTTATCGAGGCGACATTTTCTCTTTCAAGAAATTTAGTGGCCATGTATAAGAGCATGCTCGTAGCAGAGACGTGCCAAGCAGGAAATATCCAGTCTGCAATAGAAAAGGCGACGCCAAACCACGTGAGTATCAGAAATGTGCCTGCCAATACGTGAAAAATAAGGAGGAGAGGGGTGGTCACTTTCTGTGAAAGCAAGCCCCTAAGCCGGATTGACATAATATTCTCGTCCAATAAATCTAAGGTTCAAATTTAGTCCTAAAGCCTGTCTTGTGTTTTCTGCAGTCCATGGACGGACAGTTGGCAGACTCGTGCCATGGGGTTTAAATTGAAGCCGCTAGCTGTGCCCGATAACCAATGCTTTACCGGGCGGTGATCCTCACGATGCTTTCGGCGCAGGTCAGTACGAGGCGCTCACAGATGCTGATCCCGCGATGGGCCTCCCTTACAGGTGACTACGACGCAGGTGAGTCCAGTAGTTGCGCGGCCAAGTCGACCAGACGCTCCTGCAAAACTTGGTCCGGTTTGACATTGCCTACCGATTGGACGGACGTAAGCAGATTTTCGTCACGGGCGTTGATCGAGAGCGTGTATTGGACATTGTCGGACCCAAGCTGCTGTGTCACCAAGACCGCATAGGACTCATCTCCGATCGGACTCTGAGGAAGTTCGTCGATCGTGGTGGTGGCGGCTGCTGTAATGAAGGATGCGCACTGCTGGAGTAGTTCACGGGTGCTGGTGAAGTCTTCACCAGCAGTGGCGGGGGAGGAAGTTTCGAGCAGTCCAGCTGAGAGAACTGTGCCCAGGTCGTCGGCCATTCCCGTGCCCGCGGAGCCTTCGCCTGCAAGCTGATTCACCGAGCCCATGTTCCTCGCAGCAATGTCCTTGCACTGCGCGGGGTCGACGTTAGTCCCTATTGCCGCTTGCGCGGATTGGTAGCCCGCGAGAGTGTCACCGGGCCGGGTGAGATAGAGGTTGTTTCCCTTGACGTCTGTGAGAGCGGAGATGCGACGTTCTATGTCTGATTCACCATCGTTGCCCGAAGAATCGACGCGGTCTGAGCCCTCGTCCACGGACACGCTGGAAGTGTCACTGTTGGGTTCGGCGGATTCCACAGGGCTGTTAGTGCACCCCGTGAGTAACGTGGCGGCCAGAACGACGTAGGACAGCGCAAGTGATGTTTTGATACTAGATCCCCCTTCAGCCGCAAAGTTCTTCACGGGTGAAACAAGGTTACTGGTTCACTCGACAACCTTGGCCCATCAATTCAACACCACCTCTCGCAATGGGGTGGGCTGCGTCCTTCCCGCATGAGCGGTTCGAAGGTGCCAAATGATGTTCGTAAGCCGGTCGCTTACCGCGACGCCAATGACCGGGTCGGTGCTGGGCGGCTTAACCTACTGGCGCTTGATCGGTGCAATTCCCGTATGCCCCGCCCGAGAAAATGCCCGGTGATGGTGCCCTAACTGCAACACGATCTTGCAGCGGTCCGGCCGGATCACTACCTGCGGACAAGTGGTGGCACAGACGACCGTTCAGGAGCCAGCTTTTCTGCACCACTCGGATGTGACTTTTCCCTATCGTGGCGGTTTTTTGAAGACTGACTGGCGGGGTAGGTACGTCAATGCCGCCTCATGGACGGTTCGAGGGATCCCTACTCGGAATCGGCGGCAATAGTTGGCTCCTGCGCGCGTCGGTACCTGCGCACCTGCACGACGAGCCAGATAGTGCCGATCACCGGCAGCAGCGGGAAAAGGTACTCTCCAGTGCCCACGGTGGCCCAGATCGTCAGCATCCAGAAGAGCGCTGTGAACACAGCCCAGCTGATCACGGCCCACCGGCTCGGCGGTGGGGCTGGAGGTGCGTCGCCCCGCTTTCGGGCTTCACTGAGTTCGTTGGCAGCGGCGAGGGACAGCGGGATGAAGATCGCGAGAAAGAGTGATGTGCTGATCGTGCTTCGCCAGATGGGTGTCAGCTCGAGCGCGTCCATCGCGAAGCTGAGACCCGTGCGGATGAGGACCACCCAGACCACCGCCGCGACGATGAGACGTGTACGCGCTGGGTAGGCGGGTTTAGTGTTCACGGGCTCGGTCACTCGCCTAGCCAATCACAGCTTGCAGTTCCTGATCACCGAAGGTCGTCCCAACAAAGGATCCGTTAACGTGACGGGCCGACGGCTGCGATCTCGGGTGGGGGGCCCCACGCTTGCGGCGGTTCTTGCTCACGCTTTGTGTCTTATCAATGTGTCGCACCTCGATAATTCTCAACAACGAAGGAGCGGGCCTTTGCTGAACGTGAGGAGAGCATGGGGTGCTCATCGTGCTGTGGCGCGATAGGGGTAGAGCGTCTTGCTTGTGGACTCTCTGTATTTCTCTGATCGGGCGTTTCCGGTGAGGACACCGTTGTATGGACGAGATGTTGGTTCTGCTGCGTGTGATACTCAGGCGCATGGGTACATGGGGAACCGGCATTTTCGCCAGCGACGACGCGGCTGATGTCCGGCAAGAGTTCAGGGATTTGATCGGTGGGGGAGCGACCGCGGAGGAAGCCTCGACGCGGATCATCAACCAGTACTGCATCGGCGGTGGGGCGGGAGCCGAGGTGGAGGACAACGTCGACAACGTCGATGTCTTCCTGGCCCTGGCGGCAGTGCAGCACCAGACCGGTCATGTGGTGCCGCGAATCATCGACCTGGCGCTGCAGAAGATTGAGGCCCCAGAGCAGGACCTCGAACGGTTCGAGGAGCCATCTGACCGGAAAGCCCGTGTGAAGGTTTTGCAGCGATTTGGTGAGAAGCTGCGTGAGCCTGCGCCGGCGCCGAAGGTGATCCGCCCAAAACGGTTGTCCACCACTGATTTGCTGCTGGGTCAGCATTTAGTCGTGACCGACCCCGAGACTGGGGCGCGACTCTTGCTACGGGTTTCAGAGTTTCACGAGGATGCGGGCGGAAGGACCCCGGTGGTCCTGATCCTTGATTGGAACGGGGACGATAGCGTGTTGCCGTATGCGGATTTAATGCGGCCGATCAAGACCCGTTGGGGGCAGCAGGTATTGGGCTCGATCGTGTTCGGGCGGAAGCCTAAGGAGCAACACCTGCAACTGCTCGATGTTCGGATCCATCCCATGCCGTACCCGCGGATAATCGTCATCCCTGAATTTCACTGGCAAGAGACCAGTGCTAGGTGGCAGCGCAGCACCCACTTTTGCCACCACTGGAACCGATTGTTTGAGCATGTCGACTGGGCCCTGGATGAGGTGCCTGCTTCGATGGCCGCATATCGGGCATCAAGGACCGCTTTGAACGGCTCCGCCGCTGACTCCCTAGCGGTGGGTGCCGCATTAGCTGACCCCGTCAGAGCTGAGCCTGACACCCAGGCGGAGGTCTCCGACCAGGTGAAGACCGCAGCTTCTGAGAGCACCGGAATCGCCAGCCGCTTCAATCGCATCAGTGCACTGTTTCGACGGGAAAGGTCTTAGGCCTCCCACACCTGCTGCCGAATTTCTGCCGGACAACCAACAAGTCGACAGGACGTATCTGCCGAGGTTCTAGTGCGCTGCGGCGTCCGAGTGGGTGGTGATCCATTGTCGGGCGTCGAGGTGCGCGATACGCCGGTACAGGGTTGCCCGAGACATGCCCAGATCACGGGCGACATGGGATGCGGGCTGGCCCTGTTCGATGAGCCGGCGGGCATTGGCAATCTGGCTGTCGGAGAAGACGGGGCGGCGGCCGCCGAGATCCAGGCCGGCGTTCCGGCGTTTGGTATTGGAGTCGTTAACACGTTCGCGCTTGATCTCCAACTCCATCTGAGCCAAGGCTGCCATCACGGTGAAGACCATGGACCCCATCGGCGTGCCGGTGTCGACATTCCCGCCACCGAGGTTCAGCACCCGGAGGTTCACCTTCTGCGCTCGGAGCTCGTCGGCCAAGGCCAGCATGTTCGACGTCGATCGCCCGAGCCGGTCGAGGGTCGTGACGATCAGGGTGTCACCCTCCTGCAAAGCGCCGAGCGCCTTGGTGAACTGCGGCCGTCGCGCATGAGCGCCACTGACCCCATGGTCGACATATAGGTCGTCGCGGCGGACGCCCGCGGAGAGCAGGTCCGCGACTTGTCGGTCCGTGTCCTGCGCACGCGTCGACACCCTGGCATACCCGATCAGCTTGCCCATGCCACTCCTTCACGCCGGTATGGCCACAAAAGTGTCTTGCAACCAATGCTTCTGTCACAATTTCGCGCCATAGCTTATGAGGCATGGTATCAAGACAGAGGAGGAGCAGTAGTTGCGGGGGAGTGGTGGTGTCTCGCCCGGATGTCTTGTAACCGATCGTTTGCAAGACAGCAGGACGAGACATTGCACCCGGCACCGAACCTCACTCGTGCCACTTCGTGGCATGGGGGCCTGCGCCGCGAACAGGGTCCGTCTCGCGGATTGAAGCACTGACGGAGGACCGCTGTTCGTGTGCTTCTATGGACCGCCGTCTGGAATCGGTCATGACAACCAGCAGAGCCAACGCATGGCATCGTTCATGGACCTCCTTCATCGCATCTACTTGCCGGTGGAGCACGCTCCCCGCAGCGCACAACCTTTTGATATCCCTGCGTACCAGGCAAGCGGGTCGACCCTGTCCACTGGGGTCTGCTTGGAGGAACATAGTGCCATTCGTTACGGCCGCCGGGTACGTGGCGGGTTCGATCTGAATCTAAGTGAGTGGGGTGGCGAAATGGACAAGGTAGTGGTCGGGCTCGCTGATGCGATTGAAGCGCTGCGCGGAGAACTGTTGACAGCGGCAGTGGCGGGTGAGGATCAGGCGATGCGGTTCTCTGTCGAACCGGTGGAGCTGACGGTGCAGGTTGCCGTGACCAAGGATGCGAACGGGAAAGTGGGATGGACCATCTTTGGGGCTGGCGGTGGGTATGAACACGTCACCACGCAGACGCTGACATTGCGTCTGGCACCGCTGTGGCAGTGCGATGACGGGACATTGACGTCCGACTTCGCCATCTCTTCTCGGGTGTCTCCCGGCGAGGTCATCGGCCCGCGCCGCGGCAGGTCCGGTCCGAAGCCTGAGGGAGGGTGACCATGGCCGGTGCTGGTCAGATGGGCGTGGAGCGGGACCGTGTTGTTGCGGTGACGGCTACCTGGGCCGATGGGTCGCCGGAAATCGGTGCCGGCTATCTGGTGACGGGTCGGCTGGTTCTGACTGCCGGGCATTGCATCCGGGACAAGAAGTCTGGGAACCCGGCGGTTCGGATCGAGGTGACGCGGGCCAGCGATGGAGTGAGTGCACTTGGCGGCGCGGTGACGGTCTGCCCGGAACTGGACGTGGCAGTGATCACACTGGGAGATGATGCACCGTGGGAGGCGGAACTGTCGAGTGTGGTTTTCGCCCGTGTTCACCGTAACCGGTCCGGGATGTTGGAGGACTGCCAAGCGATCGGCTTCCCGTTGTTCCAGCGCGACGCCGAAGGCCGGGCAACGTCCGAAGTTCACGGAACGCTCTACCAGACCGACGGTGCGGAGTCGGGTCAGCTGCTGATACGGGATCCGAGAATCATCCCCGGTCTCGTGTCTGCTCCAAGCACCCTCAAAATACTGAGTTCCCAGGTGGGTCGTTCCTCGCCGTGGGGCGGATTCTCAGGCGCGACGCTTTTCCACCACGGCCTGGCCATCGGGGTCGTTATTGAACACAACCCCGCCCAAGGGGGCTCGGCCCTGCGCGCGATTGCCTTCGACACCATCATCCACACCGCGGCTAATGACCCGGAGGCCAACAGAATCGTGGGCGCGCTCGGGCTCCCCAAGCAGAACGATCTTGTCTGGGCGACCGCAGAATCGGTGGAACCACTGACAGGGTTGGTGGAACGGCTCACCAACGGCGACCTGCCCTTGATTCAGGACCTGAACCCTTACCTGGCCGGTGCCACCGAATCCACATATGGAACCAGGGAAAACGCCGGAACCGCCGACCCCTATGTGCCGCGCACCTACCAGGACGTGGACGCGCGGCTCAGGGCGGCACTGGTACCGGGGCGGATGGTGCTGCTGGTCGGCCCCTCCAAGGCCGGCAAGACCCGCACCGCCTTCGAAGCCATCAGAACCTCCTGGCCCCAGACCAGGCTGCTGATACCAGCCCCCAAGTCCCTGGCCACCGTCGCGAAACACCCCCGGATACGCTCGAGCACCGATGCGATCGTGCTCTGGCTTAATGACTTGCAAAGGTACCTGACAGGAATCAGTGAGCCGTTGACCCCTGCCCTGCTCACCGCCCTGCTGTCGCGGCCCGGGAACACTGTCGTGGTGGCCACCCTGCGGAGCGAAGAACGGGCCCGCTTGCTCAACCGCGACGACGAGCTCACGCGCGAGGCCCGCCGGGTACTGGAGGAAGCCACTCAGGTGGAGCTCCGCCCGACCAGCGATAACCCGGACGAGCAGGAAGCCGCCCGCACAGCCTATCCCAGGCAGGACCTAGGCATGTACGGGCTGGCCGAGCAACTCGCGGGTGCCCCGTACCTGCTTATGCAATACCGGGACGCCCTCCGCGCAGACCCGCTGCTGCATGTGGTCATACAGACAGCGATCGATTGGATCCGCGTCGGCATGCCAGACCCTATTTCCGAGGCAGACTTGGCTGAGCTGGCCCTAAGTTCTTTGTTCGCATACCGGCCCGATTTGGATCCCTCACGTAAGGAGATTCGTAAGAGCATCATGGCAGCCAGGACTCCCCCAGAGGATGCAGGCCGAGTCGCCGCACTCGCCACCGTCGGATTGCCCGACCGGACCAGAGGCTACCTTGCTTTTTCCTACCTCGTCTCCAGCGACGACGGCCAGACCGATGAAGCTCGGCCAATTCCTGACAACTTCTGGCCAGCGGTATTGGACCGTGCCGACCCTGCCGCAGCCTACGCCATAGGCGAAGCGGCCTACATCCGTGGCAATCGCCCTACCGCCCTCCAGGCTCTGGAGCAAGCCGCAAAGGGGGGCTTAGCAGAGGGCATGAATGGCATCGGAGTACTTCTGGCAGAGCAGGAAGACCCTGATCTCAGTGCGGCTCTAACCTGGTACGAGAAAGCTATTAGATCAGGAAGCACAACTGCCTTGTATAACCTAGGGAACCTGCTAGCGGACCAGCTGAACCCGCCGAACGTCGAACTTGCACGCAAATCATGGGAACTGGCAAGTCTTTCGGGTAACACTAGCGCGCAATACAACCTCGGGAACCTGCTGGTCACCAGGCTCAACCCTCCAGATGTCGAAGGCGCACGACGCTGGTGGGAACAGGCCGCCGACGCAGGCCACACCCTTGCCGCGTACAACCTAGGAAACCTCCACGCGACCAGGCTGAACCCTCCGGACCTCGAAGGCGCCCGCGGGTGGTACGAACAGGCCGCCCAAGCAGGAAACACTGATTCCATGATCAACCTGGGGAGCCTGGTCCTGCCACGCCTCGACCCTCCGGACCTCGAAGGCGCCTACAGTTGGCTCAAGCAGGCTGCCAAGGCCGGACGCACCGAAGCCATGATCAATCTTGGAATCCTGCTACTGAAAAACATGAACTCCCCGGCCCCGGATGAAGCCCGCAATTGGTTCGAGCAGGCTGCCCAAGCCGGAAACAGCGATGCCATGGTCAGCCTCGGGGCTTTGCTGGAGGAGCGCGTCGAACCGCCGGACATAGAGTCTGCCCGCCGTTGGTATGAGAAAGCAGCGCAAGCGGGCAACTCAGCTGGTGCCTTCAACCTGGGCCTTCTAATCGCAACACAGGATTACCCCCCCGACTTAGAAAAAGTACATCAATGGTGGGAACAAGCGGCACGGGCTGGAGATGCACGAGCGGCATTCAATCTCGGTCACCTGCTGGCTGAGCAAAAGGACCCCCCAGACGTTCACATGGCTCTCAAATGGTATAAACTTGCTGCCGAAGCAGGAGTTACCGAAGCGATGTACAATCTCGGGCTAATCCTTGAAGACGCACTTGAAAAACCAGACGTGGAAGGCGCTCGATACTGGTACGAAAAAGCCGCCACAGCTGGAAACAGCGAGGCGATGATGAACCTCGGTATCCTATTGGTAAATCGGATAAACCCGCCGGATGTAGGAACTGCGCGCTTCTGGTTGGAAAAGAGCAGCATGGCTGGCAACAAGAAAGCTATGAACAACCTCACTATTCTTTTGAAGCGCTGGCCAGACTCTAATTGATTGCTGTGACGTCGACCCCGGCATGATATCGATCTCCAACGTTACGGTTACGACAAATAGCAAACGACTAACGAAGATCGCCTACAACGTTTTCCGCCGCCCGGGCAAGCGTACACTCGGTACAAACGATCAGGCGGCCCGAGGAGGTGGCACACTGCCAGCCGACTACATCGCTGTAGGTCTCGCTGTGGTGGCACAGCACCGCGACTACGGCGCAGCAGGACCGAGATTGAACCGCGACGATGGGATGGAACGCTAGATAGCGCTCAGCGAAGGGGCGGTCCCTACCGATGGTAGAAACCGCCCCTCATGCGTTTCTGTTCACACGTTGATCTTGGGGGTCGCGAGCTGACGTCCGGCCCGATCCAATCGTTCAACCTTCCGTCGAAGCTGCATGGCGAGCCCGCCATCCCCGGATCTTGCCTTCCAACCGTGTCTGGCGGCGCATCAGACCTGCCACGCCCCGCCTCAACGGCAAGGTCGAGCGTTCACACCGGATCGACTCCGAGGAGTTCTACCGCCTCCTCGAGGGACAGGTCATCAACGACGTGAACCTCTTCCAGGACCGCCCGCAGCAACGGGAAGACCACTACAACTACGATCGACCACACGGAGCCCTCGCCGGAAGCACACCCTACGAACGACTCAGGCAGAAAACCCTAGATCCGCTGTCATAAGCCTCCGTCAAGTGCACATAGGTAGGGTCCCAAGCCGCCTGATTCGAGCAAAGATCGGCTGATGTAGTGGGTGAGGTTTCGGAAGCCGAGGGCTGATCCGCGTAGGTGCTCGAGCCGCCCGTTGATGGCTTCGGTGGGCCCGTTGCTGGTGCCAGGCCGGTCGAAGAACGCGAGGCCTGCGGATCTCGACCAGGGCCGCGGGGACGTTGGTAGTCACGGAGTTGATCACGGCCTGCATCATCTCCTTCCCCTTCTTTTTGTCGGGTTCTCGGTACGCGGCGACGATCCGCTGATAGATCCCCCACGTCGCTTTGACCTCAAGGCGTTGTTCCTCGGCGAAGACGGCACCCAGCCGGGTCTGCTGCTTCTCGGTGAGCAGACCGGCACCGGTATGCAAAGTCGGCCGAGCCCGATAGAGGGGGTCACCGGAGCGGCCACGGTGACCGGTCGTGGTCTGCTGAACACGCTGCCGGCACCGGTCCAACCCGTTCCCGGCGAGGCGGACAACATGGAAAGGATCCATCACCGGAACAGCGTCGGGGAGCTCCTCCGTGATGGCGGTCTTGAACCCGGCGAACCCATCCATCGCCACGACTTCTACCCCGTCCCGCCACGCCTGTGGTCGGTCGGCGAGCCAGTCCTTGAAGATTTGTTTGGAGCGTCCTTCGACCTTGACATCTGCTGGCCGCCGGAGCACGCTTACAGCGAATTCTTACCGGCAGAACAGGGTGAGTCATGATGGACGAAGATGTCATACCGTTTCGTTGGCTAACGGCGGAATCCTTGGTCCCTTACACGTCCAGGGCACTAATCGAGGCCGGAGCGGAGCTGCAATCTGACTCACCGGAGCCTATGCCGGATGAGATTGATTCGAACGAGGATGATGCTGGATTCGAGCCTATGATCCTGATCGCAGGCGCTGCTGCCGTCGCCTTGCTTGCCAGAACAGTGGCGAGGATAATTCAGGATCACCGCCACGGCGGGGTGGTGATTGACCTCAGAGATGGCGATCTCACCGTTCGTGAGAGAGTCCGCGGCGTCGATGCCGGCACTGTGGTTGTCGTCGATGCAAGTGGTGCCCAGATGATAAGTTCCCCCGACGAGGGAGCAGTTCTTAAGCTGCTTAAGATTTGATGCATGCCACTCTGAACCGGGTCTCTCTCGTCACAGAGATTGATACTCCACATGTACCGCCAGATCTACGATACTTCCATAATCCGGCCAACTTTGACAGTGCTTTATCACGTGTCCTTTTCCATGAGGCGACACACTACTGGCAACAATTAAGTTCACTCTGGTTGCTTTTGATGGCTACAGAGGACTGGGTTCGTCTGCACTATTATCACGAAACCGGAAAGCTTGATGGCCCAACTACTATCCGCTCGGAATATAAACGTCACGACCCTTCATTGGGTTTCTCCATTCACGACCTTATTGAGTGCACAAGCCGCTACTGGGATGTCCAGTCCGTAGGGCCCCACAATCTGATCGAGGCTGAGCTCGCGCGAGGACGGATCCTAAGCCCAGACCTTCAATCGGAGTACGAGGCGACGATTGCAAACGGCATGTTCAGGGCGCCGAACGACGACTATTCTTCAGCTACGGTATCGCTTGCAATGCGCATAGTTGGGGGTTCCTACGCCCGCCCCTACACCCTGCTTGAAAAACGGTTAGGCGACTTCACCATTTTCCTGTTCCCGCTGCTCTCGCACTGGGCGTTACAGACGCGCCATCCCTTATTGATGTTTCAGCATTTCGAAAAGCAGGCAGCAGAGGAAATAAGGTTTATCTATCAACTAAGGAAGTTGCGTCGTCTTTGGCGGCGGGATGAAAGTATTCAAGTCTTGGATATGCAGGAACATCAAAAAAGCCTTTACTTGATGCTTCACCCTGCAATTGCTAAAAGGGCCAAGGCAGTGGGCAATCCTCTCCGTCCCGCCGTAGACACCTTTCCCCATTTGACTTACATTCACGAACACCCCATCTATGCCTGGTCATTTTCTTGGCTTAAAGAACTTGGGCGAGTGGCTGAAGCCGAAGGGAAGGAAAGCGATGTAAATCGGTACTACCATAAACGGAATGAGGCGCGTGCTTGGGCTATCTCCGATAGGATGCTAGCGCTTCCCGGCGGGAACCGGTCGCTGTTGTATCATTTTGTTCAACCCCCTGTATACCGCTTCAAGGACGATAAGACCTGGTTTACCGGGGTTGAGCCAGCAGACGAGGACAATCTCCGTGTTGCTTCAATGTGCATTGAGATCCACAACGATTGGGAAGCTTTTCGGCAAGCCAGCCGGGGATATTGAAAATTAGAAACGGCGCTGGGATCCGACTTCTAATCTTGCTTCTACACGACTGAGTCGAGTCCCCAAACAGAACGCCTTAAGCAGGTCGCTTTCCGGTCCACTCCTATGCGCCGATAATTTAGCTTCTGTAACCCCTTCGCTGGCTGCATCGTGAAGAGCCGCCCGCGACGCATCCTAGTTGTCTGAAGGACACCCACCCGCATCTAAGAACAAGCTCCCAGCGGTCGAGTACGGATACACAGAAGCACAGATCCACTGCACCGCTATCTCCTGATTGCGCCACAGGCTGCGTCGCTATGGAGCGATCATCCTGCTCATCGGTAGCCTCGTTTGGCAGCGTTGCCACCGCTGGCTTTGAGTGATGTGGAATAGACACTGGTAGGTCCAACTAGGGTGGTTTTATGCCCCAGCTCGAGCCGGATCTTCCGGGAGACTATGCCGCCACTCTCACGGCCCTGACCGTGCTGGTGAGGGAAGCCCAGCACCGCACGCAGCGCGTCGTGAATACCGCGATGATTGAGCTGTATTGGAACATTGGGCGGTCCATTCTGGACCGGCAGGCAGACGAACCCTGGGGGAGTAGGGTTCTTGACCGCCTAGCGAAGGACCTGAAGTCGGAGTTCCCCCACATGAAGGGCTTCTCCCGGACGAACCTGTACAACATGCGTGCCTTCGCCGCTGCATGGGACGGCGCCGAACCAATTGTCCAGACACCGTCTGGACAATTGAGCTGGAGCCATAATGTCACCCTCCTGAACAAGGTTGACGACCACGACCTCCGCACTTGGTACGCCTCCCGCGCCGCCCAGCACGGCTGGTCAGTGGCCGTCCTCGAGCACCAAATCCTCACCAACCTCCATGCCCGGGCCGGCGCGGCACCTAACAACCTCGAGGCACGATTACCCGGTGTCGGTACGAATCTGGCGCGGGAAGTCGCAAAGGATCCTCTGGTGCTCGACTTCCTCGGCCTAACGGAGGAAGCCCAAGAACACGCCATCGAAGAAGCCCTGACCCTCCGGATGGCCCAAACACTGGCAGAGTTCGGGCCTGGTTTTGCCTTCGTCGGCCGTCAGCACCACCTGAATATCGACGGAGACGACTTTTACATCGACCTCCTGCTCTACCACGTCCCCTCCGACCGCTACGTGGTCGTGGAACTCAAAGCAGGCAAGTTCAAACCGGAGAACCTGGGACAACTCAACTTCTACGTCGCAGCCGTCAACGACATCCTGCGACTCCCACGGCAAGCACCCACCGTAGGGATCCTCGTTTGCGGATCGAAAAGTGAACGAGTCGTGCGCTACGCCCTCGAAGGATCCGCCCAACCCTTGGCCGTGACGTCCTACACCTACGAGGCACTTCCAGCCGATGAACAAGCCACTTTGCCGTCACCAGCCGCCATCACCGCTGCACTCGAGCATGAGAGACACTCAAACGACGCTGACAGCTGAGACCTTCGACCCTGCGGACCAACCCCACCATGATGCAAAGAATGATGCATCGAGAGGTTGTCCTAGGACCTGCAAAAGCTCCTCTTCGAGGTGCCACAAAATCGTCGATAATTAAGCTTTTGTCAGGTGCAGAATCCGTGCTATGGAGTCGCGTCGAGTCAGCCGTTTTCGTCGGGACGATAGAGAAACGCAGCTATCGCGTCTCTGCTCACTGACTGCAGGGGTTGAGCTCGCGGTCGCTTTGTCATGGGAACTTTCAGGCTTGGTTCTGCATCTAATGATGCATCAGCGTTGTGGTGCTTGAGCCGGGATGCTGTCATAGGACAGGCGGGAAGTGGCGACTATGTCCCTTAGAAGCGACAGCAGCCTTCGGTGTGCTGCGGAGCACTTGTTGGATCAGGTTGAGGATGTCACGCGGGCAGCAGGGCAGGAGGTCGTTGATGATTTTCGGCGCTTGCTGAACCGGCCACCGACCGTTGCCCTGGCTGGCAGGGTAAATGCTGGTAAGTCGACATTGGTGAACAGCCTGATAGGTAAAAGGATGGCACCCACTTCGGCTCAGGAAGCGACCGAGTTGCTTTCGTTCTATACGTATGGTGAGCCTGCCCGCGCCGAAGCCCTGCTGGCCGACGGGGGTGTCGTGGAGGTACCGCTCTCGAATTCTGGGCCCGCTTTGAATAACACTCCAGTCGCAGATGTTGGCTACCTTCGTATATTCCTACAGTCTGCGGCACTTCGGGAGTTCACGATTTTAGACACCCCTGGTTTAGGTTCTACGGTCACCGTTAACTCCAAGCGTACAGAATCGGGATTGCTCGCTGGCGACGGGACAGCATCCTCACCAGATGTGCTCCTCTATCTCGTGAAGGACAAGTTCCGGCCAGATGATGAGGCATTCATTCACAGCTTCCGCGCAAGCGACCCAGGGCTGAAACCATCTCGTCCCGTGATAGGCCTTCTGTCTCATTCAGATAATTTTGGAGCGGGTCCTTGGGACCCGGCAGATCCAATCGAACGAGCAAGGGAAGCCGCTGTAGTTGTTGCCACGGCCCATCCCCAGCTTGCTGATGTCATTCCTGTCTCTGGGTTACTCGCTGAAACAGTTCGGACAGGTGAACTGACGGAGGAGGACGTTCGGAATTTGCGCGTTTTGAGGAATTTGGACGACACCATCGTTCAATTTGCTCAGCATCTGGGCCCTCCTGGCGGCTTGAGCCAAGAGCAGTACCACCGCCTGGTTCAGCTTGTGGGCGGCTATGGGATCAGATACGGACGGGACCATTGTCATTCATCCCCAGAACTTGCGAGGTGGCTGCTGGAAAGATCGGGGTTGACCCAACTGGAGCGGGCCCTAGTGGAGTTCGTCTCAGGTCCCGCCGAACAAGCCAAGGTCCTTGCCGTGCTTACGGGTCTAGGACAAGCTGCCCTTAGTCGGTCGTGGGGGCAAGAAGCACGAACATTAGTTGAAGCAGCAGTTCATGCCCCGGAGTTTCATCGGCTGAAGGAGTGGGTGGCACTGGACCTCCTGCGGGAGGCAGCACCACACCATGAGCTGGTGACCGTACTTGAGCAGCTTACTGTTTCCGGCAGTTGGCCTACTGCATTGACTCCTGAAGTTCCTGACGCCGAAGGCTATCTGAAGCTGGCGGCTCGCTACCAGGCGATGGTGGCATCAGCATCGACCGGAGCCGAGGCACAAGCAGCACGGGTGATCTGCCGGTCATTGTTCATTCGTTCGACAGCATTAGCGTGAGGTGGGCTGTGACTTTCTCTCGATCACAAGGCGCCTCTCGATGCTGCCGCCTCAAGCGCCCGTCGGGCACGGCTGATGCGGGTCTTGACGGTAGGCACGCCAATACCCTGATGCTCCGCGATTTGAGCGTAGGTAAAATCACAAAGTTCACGAAGAACGAGGGCAACTCTGAACTCTTCCGGGATGGCTTTGAGGGCTTGCTGAATGACGTCAGCAGCGGCGAGCTGCTCAGCAAAGTCTCGTTCGACGGCCAGGTTCTCAGGTACTTCGATGTCGGTTGCTCGTCTCGAACGCACGATGGCCAGAGCCGCGTTGGATGCTATTCGGTAAACCCATGTCCCGAATCCTGCGTCCCCCCGGAACTTTTCCAGGTTGCGCCAAGCAGCGAGGAGGGTGTCCTGAAGAGCATCTTCCGCGTCATAGGTGTTTCCTGTGACACGCAGGCACACAGACCAAAGCATTGCCCGGTGCTGTTCGACCAGAGCCTCGAAGGCTTTGCCATCACCGCTCTTTGCAGCTGCCAGCAGGGCAGATTGGGGTGGGATCACAGTCATCAAGCGCCCCCGCTAGTAGTTCGGGCAGCAAAACCTGGAGTAAGCGTAAGACCTTGGCGTAAGATCAACCACCCCTAATGGAGGCAAAGATGAACCACGCTCAATCCTTGAAGGAACTGCTGCTTCTTCCTGAGGGCCCGCCGGAGGGAGTGTGGCAGGCAGCTTTGGATTTCGCGCTCACGAATGCCGACGATTCACGGGACGACTCCGTGATGGGTGGGATCAGTGTCGACAGTGCACGCGAGTCCGAGGCGGATTTGGACGGCGGTACTGAGGACGATGACTTCACGCCATTGGATCAGGTAGGTGAGGACGATCTTGGACCGTCTGCTCATGGGACCAGCGAGGGAGTTGGCGCGGGCTTCAACCCCGACGATGTGAGTGGGGCAGGGGAGGACTATGGCTAACAACGTCCACCTAGATGCCGCCACTGATGCCGCAAGAGCTGTCCTGTCCACCTCCACCCGTTCGCTTCGAACCGCAGGTTATGCGGCTCTAGCGGATCGCATAATTCACCAAGCGACCCACTGTGAGCCGACACCGGTTGTCGTGTTCGTTGGTGAGAGTGGCAGGGGCAAAAGCAGCCTTGTTGAAGTTTTGGCGCCAGCCCTTGACGGCAGACCAGTTGATTCCGCTGGGCAGCAGGGACTTTACCGGCTGGCGGTGCCGCCTCGTGAAGGGGAGCCTGACTTAGTCTGGATTTACGCGGACGGTACCCGATCCGAGATCGAACTTCAGGATATGGACCCCGTAGGGTTCCAGTTCAAAGCTGCTTCCCAACTGGGGGAGGTGATTTTGCTCGATGCTCCGAGCACCGGTGGTCTCACCGGATCGCAGTCCCAGCTTAATATCAAGCTGCTGGAGGGTGCGTCCGTTGTAGTTTTTGTAACGGATGCCGGCGCCGTTCTTTCTACCGCGGAATTGGCTTATCTACAACAGTGTGCAGACCAGGTCGAACGGGTGGGGATGGTCGTGACCAAAACTGACTTGTATCCGGGCTCATGGCAGAACGTAGTGGCCGGCAATGCGGCTTTGCTACGCGCCTGGATCCCCAGATTGTCCGACTCGTTTGTTGTTGGCGTTTCAACGATGACTATGAGGGCTGCCAGACTCACACCAGATCCCGAAATGAAAAGCACCCTTCTCGAAGCGTCCGCAATGCCTCAACTTACTCAAAAAGTCAAACAGGAACTGGCGAAGGCAGACTCGTCGGGCCTCGCGAATGCACTTCGACTAGCTCAGAGCGGCTTAGAGGCCCACCAGAAAACGCTACTTGCTCGCCTTGCCGCCTTAAAGGGACCTGCAGTGACGCAACAAAGCATAATGGCAGAGCAGAAGAGACTTTCCGAGTTGAAAGATCAACAGCAACGTTGGACTCTTGATTTGGACCGGGACCTATCGGGCCTACGCGCATCCCTCCTGGCTGAGACGCGAAGGAAACTGGAACGTTGGGAAGCCGAGTGGCGGGAAAAAGTCAAGACGACGAAGTCCCTGCGAGATGCGAAAATCACGGAGAAAATAACCCGCGAAATTTTCGCTCAGTTACAAATGCTCCGGTCCGACATCGTGGAGGGCGCAGAAGAACAGTTTCAGGGTCTGATTGAGCGCCTTTTTCATGACGTATCGGTTCCTACTGCCCTTGAGGAAATACTGGAGGGAAGGGCTGAACCTCAGTACGACCATAAGCTGGATAATGAGTCACCAACTCCCTCTTTCGATCCCACAATGGTCATGACACTTGTCATGGGTTCGAGCATGGGCAGTACGTTGTCTGGCCTTCTCGGAGGCGCCGGCCTTTTTGGAACCGCTGTCACGGTCAGCGCCCTAGCTCCTCCTCTTGCAATCCTCGGCGCGGGCGGGTGGTTTGTGGCGAACAAGCTTTACCGCCACAACCTGCAGGAAAGGAACCGGTTCCTCAGCGAGATCCCACGACTCGCTCAAGCCGAACGTGCTGTCATATCAGAGCATTTGGACGACAGACTCCGTGCGCTGAAACCTGAAATTGTGGTCGCGTACCGAACCGAACTTCAAGCGTCCCTGACTCATCTTCAGCAGTTGCTTCACCAAACTATGGAGCATGAAAACCTCTCAGCCCAGTCAACTCACAAGCATATCGAAGACCTGCGCAGGGAGCTAGCGATAGTTCAAAAGCAAATCCTGGCTATCGAAGATGCTCTTGCCCGGCTGAAAGATGTTGACAGCGCTCAACAGTTGCCTCCGACGGGCCGTTAGCGCGGTGGAAGGAGAACGGTCGTGCCCATGGGTACTCTCGATGCACCAACCCGAAAGTTGTTGCACGAAGCGGAGGACCTCGGTGGTGGGCAGTGGTTCCAGCAGTGGCGCCGATGTTGCAACGACCTCTCGGGCAGGGAGGGTGTTCGCTCCCGCGTACCAAGCGTCCAAAGGCCCGGCATGGCAGAAAGGCGTCTTCGATTTCGGGACTTATCCGACCGAGCGGTGCATAGTGGTCGGATGACAGTTCGTGCCCCGGCGATGGTTTGCCGGATCGCTAAGATTCTCCGGCCGGGATCGGTCTTCAGGGAGGCGAAGCCTGCCCGGTGGATGGTCGGTGTGTTCAAGGAAGAATAGTGAACCACAGCCTGGAAGGGAGTTGGCGTGACCGATTCAGGTTGGCGGTTGGCCATAGATTTTGGCACTTCGAACACTGCAGCTTCAGTAGCAGATGCAGATGGGAGAACACTGGCACTCAGGCTGGGTGCCCGCTCTGACGCGATCACTTCTGCCGTGGGCGTCTACAATGGAGAAATTCTGGCAGGAGACGCTGCGACGCAGGTCGCCGCAATAGTTCCCGCCGCATTCGAGCCTACGCCAAAGCGAAGGCTCGGTGAGGATGCAATTGTGTTGGGAGATGACGTCGTCAGCCCTGTCGATCTGGTGGCAGCCGTTCTGCGACACGTCCTCAACCAAGCTGTCCGCTATTTCGGTGGTAGTTCTCCTGCACAGGTCGTGCTCACCCACCCAGAGACTTGGGGCCCGTACATGACGCAACGATTGATGGCCTCCGCGGTTAGCGCCGGTATACCAGAGCAGCGCATCGTTCTGCTGTCAGAACCTGTAGCGGCGGCGTGGCACTACACAACAACATCGGCCATTCAGACAGAGGCGCACCTTGCGGTCTTAGATTTCGGCGGCGGCACCTGTGACGCGGCGGTATTGAAGCTTTCCGCGACAGAAACAGGACCATCATTCGAAGTCGTCGCATCAGGAGGAATAGATCCCCTGGGCGGAGACGATTTTGATGCACAGTTGGAGCAGTGGGTCTACGCACAGCTGGCAGCAGAGGGTAAAACAAGCATCTTGCAAGGCGTGGCCACTGATCGAGCAGCAGCGAACCGCACAGCACTTCGACATCAAGTACAGGAAGCGAAACATGCTCTCAGCTTCCATGGATCCGCCCCAATCGGAGTGAGGTCTGATGACGACGAATGGGTTTGCACCATCACCCGCCGGGAATTTGAACAGCTAGTCGAAGGTAACGTCGATCGTGCTGTGAAACTAGTGCAGAACGTTATCAGCCAGGCACTCCCATCGATGGACGATCTACACCGTGTATACCTCACCGGTGGGTCAAGCTACCTACCCGCCCTGCAATTCAAGCTGAGTGAGCTCCTTCCCCTAAAACTGGGTTTAATGGAGGACCCCAAACAAGTCACCAGCCTGGGCGCCCTTCAGGCTCCAGCGCCGAAAGACCTGCCCGATGGTTCAGGTGAGGGTCAGGCGCCCAAGGGCGGTGAGCTATCCAACGCAGGGAGTCATGCCGGAGCACCGAGCAGGTTGGTCGCCGATCCGAGCGGGTCGAGCCCCATGCAGAGCGCACAGTCCCCCGCTTCCGACGCTCAACGCTCTGAAAAGTCCAGGAAGAAGATAATTATTGGTGGAACTGCCGCCCTAGCAGTCGTTGTGGCTTCCATCGCAGCGATAAACGCCCAGACGGGCGGCGACTCCGGAACGGAACCTTCAGCAGCGGCGCAAGCATGTGACACCGACTCTCAAGCTAGCTTGTCCGCTGAGGAATGCAGTTTGCTGTACGAGTACGAACCACTGCCGTTCTTGCTGGCGCCGGAAAGCTGCAGACACAACCCGGACGCTCAAGGGGCGCAAACATCCATTGTTTGCGACCCGGCAACCAGCAGTGGATTCAGTCTTGCACTTCAACCCAGAATTTACGTGTACGGCTTTGGTTCTGCGGAAGCCCTTGAATCTTCCTTTCAAGCCGACATCGAGAACTCGGGGGCCGCGAAGGGTCCCGTGAATCAACCCCCAGCCTGGGAGAACTGGACCCTCGAGGGTGAAGACACAACTGCCCAAGGGCAATTATTGAGCTCGGCATCCCCAGACTTCAGTACTCTCCAATGGTCCGATGACAAGGCTCTAGTGAAAGTACGAGCTCAATCAGCCGCAACGATCGACATGCTGTACAGCTGGTGGCAACAAAAATGGAGACTTGGCCAATAGCAGGACCGTTGCGCGGGCCGGGCTCGTCCTAGTGAAAATCTAGTCACGCCCCTGAAAAGTGGGCCCGAACGTGACTCCCTTCTAGCACGCTGTCAGCCAGTACGTCCGAGGCAAAATGTGTCAGCTCGAAATGTATCGTTTGTTTCTAGAATCAGTCATTTAGTGCTTGCCCGGGGAAATGAAATTCACGTGAAACGGAGTGTCTAGTTGCGTGGAATCCCCAGAAAGCAGGTGCAGACCGTCCACTTCAGCAACAGTGCCGGGAAGGATAGACTGGGCAATCTCACACATTTCTGCCACGGTAGACGTAGACGTGCCTTGAATCTTGGTTATTAGCATGCCCACCTTGATACCCGCCTGCTGGGCAGTTGAACCCGGAGTTACCGCCTTGACATACAGCCCGCGGTCAATTCCCTTATATTCAAGCTGTATATCAAGCGCCGGACCTCGGTCGGGATCGAGCTCGGAGAAATACCCGGGATAGTATTCATCCGCCGCCCATCCCAAATCGTTTTGCGATTCCCCTCGCATCAGCTTGTCAACAATTTCCGACTTCGCCGAGTCAATCGAGATGGAGTAGAACTGCCCCTGCGCAGGTGCATTTGATGAGCCGAAGTTGGTAAGCGTATTTATCCCAACAACACGGCCGTGGTGGTCGAGTAAAGGCCCCCCGGAGTTTCCAAAGTTTATTGTCGCTCCGTGCTGAATCGTGTCCTTATACTCGGGACTCCCAGCGGGCCGAGCAGGGACCTTGGTTGCATTCACGAGTCCTGCGGTGATCACGAGCTTCTGTTCAGAGGGGTTATTCGTCAGGGTTCCAGGGAATCCTAGGACCGTGACAGAATCACCCGGTTTGACGTCTTCTGACCGAGCCAGGATGAGAGACTCCGCAGGTTCCGGCATAGCACTGAAGTGAACCACAGCAAGGTCTGTGCAAGGATCCGCCGCCACCACGTGCAAGGACGCCTTCTCGCCATTGTTGAAGCGACCCGAAATAGCAGTAAGTCCTTGAACCACATGTGCGTTGGTAACTGCATTCCCGCTTTTATCATCGATAACAAAGCCGGTACCCGTTCCAATAAAATCGTCGGCCCGGCGCCCCTCGATCGCGAAGACAGACTTCTCACCGATCGAGTACACCTGTTGCGGAGTTAGAGTAGCGGGATGATCCTCCCCGTGCGGCAACGGGTCGCCAACCTTGAGGTCACCCTCAACGTGATGCGGAACATCGGTAGCCGCTCCTGAAGGTTCAGCCGGATGACTAGCCGCATCGCTAGCTTCAGGTGTGTCCTCCTGGTTGGGCGCTTGAGTCCCTGAGCAGCCCGTTAGAAAAAACGCGGCCGCCGCCAACGATGCTGCCCAAGTGCCTAATATCGAGGTCTTCCTGGAAGGCTGCATTGCCATCTCCTGGTCATAGAGCGAACTAATTCCGGGGACATGGGCATCTCCGGTCGCGCCTGATGGCGCTGCGAGACCAGTTGTTTAATATCTAGAGCAGGCCGTGCGGCTGCACCTTGGCCATGATCATACGCTTGGTACACCGTGAACGACAGAGAAGATGTAGGCATGCAGAGAAGGCGACGTCATCTCCAACCCAACTGATTCCACGGATCTTGCAGCAGGTAAAGCCTCAGAGACAAGTAGCAGGTCAATCAAAAGATCTAAATGAGCAAGAAGGTGCGCGCTTGTGTTGCGGCGATCTGCTGTAGCGTGTTCGCATTAATGCCGTTGATTACAGTGTCCATCGCCACTGAATGTATGGTAGGTGCCGAGAAATTGGATGATATGCCGGGCCCACTATCTGTCTGTGAATCAGATGTGAACACGCCGTCTTCCTCGGGGTCACTTCCGAAAGCGTCATATACGTGGTTCTCATCAGAATCCACAGAGTACCCGTCGACAAATCCGTTTTGGCTGGTGTCGAAATAAAGTGTTTCGAAATAGCCGCTCTCATTAGCATCCAAGCCGTAACCGTCGATGATGCCGTCTCCACTGAGGTCGTAGAAGACGGTGTCGACGATGCCATTCCCGTTCGTATCCGACAACCCTACGTTTCCCAGTCCGTCACCATCCGTGTCAGTCCAAGCAGCCCAGTCAGTCATGATGATGCTTCCTTTCTTGATGATGCTAGCTTCTTACTTCTTGATACGTTAGATGCTCGGCAAGGTGGATAAGTTCCCACCGGCACCGAGAGGACTTCAACCGATAGGTTTAGTGGGCTGCGGGCCGTGGTTCCGCGCCGCGCCGACCTCCTTGCAGCCTCGCGTGGCGCTTGAGAGGGCCTCGGCAGTAGGTCGATGAGCTGCTGAGTGCGACCCTTCGACGTTGTCGCGGGATTTCGCCAGACCGCCCCTCGGTCCTAGGGACGATCAGCGGCATCAGCAGGCATCGCGCTTTCCCCGCTCAAACACCTTCACCGATGACATCGGTTTCCGACGGGACTATGAGTACCAGGATGACGATGGCGTCCATAGGAGTTCGTCCACCATGATCACGGACGCCCGCGAAGTCCTGAACTATCTGAAGAGCCGCGTCTAGCCTGTTGCATGGGCGAGTTCAGCCCAACCATGACTGGAGGGGTCAGCACGATGGCGGTTACGTATTCCCGTTGGTTGATCGCCGATAATTTATCTTATGTCA
>NZ_JBTNDP010000012.1:0-71619 GCF_054510925.1 Arthrobacter sp. MDT2-16 | reverse complement strand
CATCCCGGCCAGGGGCTGGACCTCTGTGCCGTCGGCTGCGGTGTAGACGGCGGGCTGGGAGCCGAGGTGTGTCGGCGCGAAGGTAATGGCGTCCGCGGTGCCGTCGAGGGTCGCGTTGATGCCCAGGTGGTGGCCACCGAACTGGACTTCCCACGCGCTGGTGTCGGAGGGATCACCGAAGAACGCGATGTAGTACTGGCCGAGCGCTTCGGTGGTCGTGCTGCTCTCGAGGAGGTACTGGTCTCCATCGATGATGCCGACAACGTTGGCGTATGCCTCCTCACTGAGGAGGGATTCCAGGACTGCCAAGGCCGCTGTCTGCTGTTCCTCGGTGAGGTCGGTCAGGTTCAGGCCGGCCCGCTCGACGATGGTCACCGGGAAGTTGGACCAGGAGGTGGTCTTCGTCGCGTCGTCGTAGGCATACAGCACCTGCTCCTGCTGTTCAGCGGTCAGGGTGGCGAAGAATGCTTCTGCTGCGGCCGCAGTGCTCGTGATCGTTTCCGCGGTCGTTACCGCGCTACCGGTCGTCGCCACAGCTTCAGTGGAGGTGCTCGCTGAAGCAGAAGCCTCAGCTGTCGAGGATGCGGTCGCGGAAGACGAAGTCGTCGTTGCGGTGTCAGTGCTGGTGGATGAAGGGGCAGCGGATGTGCTGCAGGCCGCCAGGGAACCGGCCAGGGTGAGGGCAGCAACCGAGGATGCGAAGCGCATCCAGAATCGGCGTGATGGCGAAAGAAGTGAAGTGGTCATAGGAAGAGTCAAAGACCCCACCCTTTCCCTGGCTTAGCTCCGGCCTGTGTGGCGCCTGTGAGCCACCTCGATGCCACCGGCCCCTGCCTGCTCAGTAATAAGGCCCGGGGGCGAGCTCATATGGGGGGGGTTGGGCTCCGACACAGTTCCGGCACAGCAACGGCTCGGAGTGTAGATTCTGAGGGTCGAACCAAGGTGACGTGTTGCGGCTGATCCCTAGCTCGACGTACTCATTTCAACTACTGCCGGGCAGGACCTGTTGAGCCACGCCAGATGATGGTGTTGAGCGGTGCGGCAGCCTCTGACTTCTCGGCAACAGTGCCCCCGACGGCGACGACCAGGCGTCGCATGGCCTGCCTGCCGAGTTCTTCATGGTTGACGTCGACCGTCGTCAAAGTCGGATGAAGATATGCGCCCAGCGGGTTGTTGTCCCAGCCAGTGACACTGATGTCGCGGCCGATACGCCAGCCTCGATCCAGCGATGCTCGTATGACCCCTGCAGCGACGAGATCATTAGCGGCGATGACAGCCGTAACCCCGGAATCAGCTGGTAAGTCCTCGATGGCACAAATACCTGATTCGGCTGACCAGTCCCCATCAACTACTCCAACCGATTCGAGACCAAGTCGCTGGATCGTTTCGAGAAAAATCTGCTTTCGTGCTCGCGCGGAGGCGAACTGCTGCGATCCTGCGACATGCAGGAAGCGGCGATGTCCGTCAGCTGCGAGGTGTTCGATGATCTCTGCGACAGGGGAACCGTCGGCGAGTTCGCCGATACCTCTCATCTCGTCGTCGTAGTCACCCGAGACGACGACGGCTGCGCGCTGGACGACATCCTTGTTACTTGATGGAGCTAGGGGTGCGAGCGAGAGTATTCCTTCAACCTGACCGGAATCGGCCAGTTCCAGCATGCGTTCGGTTCGCGCCGTTGCGCCGCCCTCGAGACTCATGACTTCGGTTGCGTAACCGGCAGCATGAGCGGTCTCGATGGCACCTGCCAGCATGCGTGACGGGCTGTAGCTGCTTTGCGGCGGAATCAGGATGGCCAATCGGCCCGATCGACGCGTACGCATCAGCCGTGCAACCAGGTTAGGGCGGTAGTCGAGCTCCTGAATGGCCGTCTCGACGCGCTTTCTGTTCGCGTCCTTCAGTCCATCGCTGTCGCGGAGGTAGCGCGAAACAGTCTGATGCGAGACTCCCGCAAGTCGGGCGACCTCATGGATCGTCGCACGACGGCCCGAAGCTGTATCCATGGCCAACCTCCTCGCCTGTGATGACTTACGTGAGCTACATCTTGACACAGAAGATGATCGATCACTATCGTCCACTCAACCGTAAAAAGTGATCGCTCACTTTTTGGGGAGGCGAGCAATGTCTGCTCGAGAGAAGTACCACAGCCACCGGTCCAAAGGAGTATCCGTGTCAGAGTTTGTCCCTCCCATCCGTGTCGCCGTTGTCGGCACCGGCGGAATAGCGCGGGGAACACATATGCCTGCACTGGCAGCGATGGGGAAGCGTGTCGAAATAGTCGCCCTGGTCGATGTGAGTGCAGAACTGGTGGAACGCACAGGGGAAGAGTGGTCGATTGCTGGCCGCTATACGGACCTGAAGCGCATGCTTGCCGCTGAGTCGCCGGACTTGGTGGTTGTCTGCACGCCGCCTATCGCACATAAAGACGCGGTCATCGCCGCCCTCGATGCCGGCGCCTGGGTGTGGTGTGAGAAGCCTCCGGCACTTTCGTTGGCTGAGTACGACGAGATTGCATCCCATGAGGGTGCAGCCGGCCCATATGCGACCTATGTGTTCCAGCATCGCTTCGGGTCCGCCGCGGAGCAGCTGCGACACCACATCCAGCAGGAAACCTTGGGACAACCACGGGTCGGAGTCTGCAACACACTGTGGTTCCGCGACCCTGCCTATTTCGCTGTTCCGTGGCGCGGCCGCTGGTCCACTGAGGGAGGTGGCCCGAACATGGGACACGGCATTCACCAGATGGATCTCCTGCTGTCCCTGCTGGGTGACTGGACTGAAGTGACCGCGGTCATGTCCACCATGGCCCGTGACACTGAAACCGAGGACGTTGCCCTGGCGCTCGTCCGCTTCGAATCGGGTGCGCTCGTCTCGATCACGAACAGTCTGCTCTCACCACGTGAGACCAGCTACTTGCGGTTCGATTTTGACGACGCAACCGTCGAGGTCGAGCACCTGTACGGCTACGACAACTCACACTGGCGCTGGACACCCGCACCGCATGTCACCGACCAGGCGACCATCGCAGCGTGGGAACCACAGCGCAACGATGCAAGTTCACATCAGGCCCAGCTTGCCTCCCTCTTGGACTCCATCGACCGTCAGGAGCGGCCACGTGCCAGCGGCACGGACGGCCGACGTGCCCTGGAACTGATTGCCGGCATGTACAGCTCCGCGTTCACCCATACAACGGTTACTCGAGGCGAGCTTGTGCCCACCAACCCCTTCTATACGTCGATGAATGGCGGCGACCCCGTCGGCGCAACGAAGGCCTTGAAAGAATCGGGAGTGAGCACCTATGTCTAGATCACTGAGCGTGCGGGAAGACACCGACGCGCTGGTCGTCTCCGTGGCGGACGTGGACATCGCCCGCTATGTGTTCAGGCCCCGAGCCCCACAGGAAGAGGCACCCAAACCATTTCTTCATCCGATCAAGACACTCTCAGGTGCGCCACTATCAGTGCACCGTCCGTGGGACCACCGCTGGCACAAGGGTTTACAGATGACCTGGTCGCACGTGTCCGGCGAGAACTTCTGGGGCGGCCCGACCTTCGATGCGACCGAGGGGTACCGGTGGCTGGACAACCTCGGCTCCATCCGTCACGAGTCCTTTACGACGACCACGGATCACGGCGACGTCGTCGAGGTCTCCGAAGCACTCACCTGGATATCCTCCAAAGGCGAGCCCTGGATCGAAGAAGTCCGCAAGCAGACCTTTCATACCGTTGACCCCGTACGGGGGTTATGGGCCCTCGACTTTCACACCACGCTGACGAACGTGCGGAACGCCGATCTTGTTCTGGGCAGCCCCAGCACAGAAGGCAGAGAGAACGCCGGCTACACCGGCTACTTCTGGCGTGGGCCTCGCTCCTTCACCGGAGGAACACTAATCGGGTCGACGGGCCTCCCAGAAGCCGAGCTGATGGGGTCGGAAGCCCAATGGGTTGCGTTTGTGGGGCAACATGACGACCTCGACAGTGGTGCCAGCGTCCTGGTGTTCGCTGGTTCAGTTGATCCTGTTGTTCCCATCAAATGGTTTGTCCGTAGTGAACCGTTCGCATGCATTGCACCCTCAGCGTCATTCGACAGGGAAATCGTCATCGCTCCAGGTAGAGCCCTAAGCCTGCAACACCGCCACGTGTTCATCGATCATGTGGCAACAGCAGAGGAACTTACCGCCCTCGGGAAGGAGTTGGCGCTATGAGCGCACCCCTCTTCCCGGGAGGCACAGCGATCAGCAACCTACGCGTGTACGAGTGGGAGGCTGATGACGGTCATCATGGAGGCTCTCCGCACGTGCACACTGTCTCCAGCGAGGCGTATGTCGTGATGGGTGGCACCGGTGAGGCGCACACCCTCAGCTCCGGCGGCGCCTGCGTGGACATCCTTGAGCCCGGCACGGTCCTCTGGTTCTCTCCCGGCACCGTTCACCGCCTGGTCAATACCGGTGCGTTGGAAATCCTCACCGTGATGGGTAATTCGGGTCTGCCGGAAGCGGGAGACGCTGTGATGACGTTTCCGCTTGAAATCGTCAAGGACCCGGATGCTTACCTCCAGGCATCGACCCTGCCAAGCCAGGGAAGTGCGCATGAACGCGAGAGCGCTGCCCGTACGCGACGCGACCTCGCGTTGCGCGGGTACCACGACCTACACGCGGCGGTCGAGAAGGATGGCCCTGGTGCGCTGTCCGAGTTCCACCGCGCCGCTGCCGAACTGGTGCGGCCCAAGGTCGAGCAGTGGCGACGTCTCTGGTCCTCGACGGTGGAAGCCGAGACCGAGCGCACGAGAGGCCACCTCGAATCCCTCGCTCAAGGAAATGGGATGCACCTCGCAGACGCCTCCGTCGTTCACCCCATACCCAGGCCCGAACCGCGACTATTTGGCATGTGCGGCCGACTTCAAACATGGCAGGTTCCCGCCTAGCAGGAACCTGCGACCCATATCCAGTCACTCAAGGAGGAGAAACTGATGAATTCCGTCAGCGTCACACGGCTTCAACCGCCAGCTGCGGTGCACCGATGAGCGTGATCAACGAGCTCCGGGCAGTCACGAGCACGAAGGGGCAAAAGGCCAAGTCCGGTGATAACCGTGCAGCCGCGGTCTTCCTCGCACCCTGGCTGATCGGGATGGTCGGCATCACGCTCGGTCCGGTCCTCGTATCGCTGTACCTTGCCTTCACGAACTACAACCTGCTCGAGACACCTACCTTCACTGGCCTGGCAAACATCCAACGGATGCTCAGCGACGACCGTCTCGGCAGCGCCTTGATCGCCACCTTCACCTACGTGATCGTCTCCGTACCCCTGCAGCTGGCTGCAGCGCTTGCCCTGGCACTGGCCCTCGATCGGGGGCTACGAGGGCTTCCCCTCTACCGGTCAGTGCTGTACCTCCCCTCCCTCCTCGGCGGCAGCGTCGCCATCGCGGTACTCTGGCGCCTCGTATTCGGAGGAGAGGGGCTATTCAACTCCGCCCTTGCCCTGTTCGGGATCGACGGACCGAGTTGGGTGTCCTCGCCGGACACAGCACTGGGCACGATCATCGTGCTGCACGTGTGGACCTTCGGAGCACCCATGGTCATCTTCCTTGCGGGCCTCCGGCAGGTTCCACGCGAATTCTATGAAGCAGCGGCTACGGACGGCGCAGGGCGCTTCCGACAGTTCCGCTCTATCACACTGCCCATGTTGAGCCCCATCATCTTCTTCAACCTGGTTCTGGGTCTGATCGGCAGCTTCCAATCCTTCACTCAGGCATACATCGTCTCGGGAGGAACCGGCGGCCCGAACGACGCAACGCTGTTCTTCTCGCTGTACCTGTACCAGGAAGGCTTCTCGAACTTCCGCATGGGGTACGCCTCCGCACTCGCCTGGCTCCTGCTGATTATCATCGGCGCCTTCACCGCCTTGAACTTCTGGGCCTCAAAGCATTGGGTCTTCTACGATGACTGAAACTCTCAACCGTCCAGGCAGCACACGCCTCCGGCATTTGACACCAGACACCGCCGACACGATCACCCGACGAAAGCACCGCCGCAAAATCACCGGGGTCTTCAAGCACGTCGTGCTGATCCTCCTGTCGCTGATCATGCTCTACCCGCTGCTATGGATGGTCGCGAGCTCCCTACGACCCAACGACGAGATCTTCGGCAACCCCGGTCTTTTCATCGATACCTTCGACCTCAGCCACTACCCGCAAGGCTGGAACGCCCTCAGCCAACCCTTCGGCACTTACCTGCTGAACTCAGCCATCGTGGTGTTGGGATCGGTGCTGGGCAACCTGGTCTCCTGCTCACTGGCGGCGTACGCCTTCGCCCGACTGGACTTCCGATTCAAAAAGGCCGCTTTCGTCGCGATGCTCGTGACCATCATGCTGCCGATTCACGTCCTGATCATCCCGCAATACGTGCTGTTCGCGCAGTTGGACTGGATCAACACCTACCTACCGTTGATCGTGCCGAAACTCCTCGCAACCGACAGCTTCTTCATCTTTCTGATGGTGCAGTTCATCCGTGGCATTCCACGAGAACTGGATGAAGCGGCGCGCATCGACGGGGCCGGCCACGCGCGGATCTTCTTCCAGATCATGTTGCCCCTGATGACCCCCGCCCTGGCAACGACAGCCATCTTCACCTTCATCTGGACTTGGAATGACTTCTTCTCCCAACTGATCTTCGTGACGAAACCTGATCTCTACACCGTCCCTGTGGCCTTGCGATCCTTCATCGACGCACAGTCCCAATCCGACTTCGGCGCTCTCTTCGCCATGAGCGTCGTCTCACTCATCCCCGTCTTCCTCGTCTTCCTCTTCGGCCAGCGGTTCCTCCTGCAAGGCATCGCCACCACCGGCGGCAAGTAAGAACCTCACTGCACCGTCAAGGTAGACGCCAACCCACCTGTCTTCACGTGTCCCACTGCCCCAATCCCACCCTCAGCAGAGAGAAAACAATGAACAATGTGCAACGACGCATATCGCGCCGCATCACCGTAGCCGTGGCCGCAGCAACAGCCTTCGGCCTCACTGGATGTGCCGTTGGAGCTGCGCCGCAGGACCAACCCGAACTCACAGAAGAGCAGGTGACCCTCACCATGACCTGGTGGGGGGCGGACACCCGCACCACCGCCACCAATGAAGCCATTGAACTGTTCGAAGAGAAATACCCGAACATCGACGTCGAACCGCAGTTCTCCGATTGGACCGGCTACTGGGACAGGCTCGCAACCTCCACAGCGGGAGGTGACATGCCTGATGTGATGCAGTTCGACCAGCTCTACCTGGCGTCCTACGCAGATCGCAGCACGTTGCTGGATCTCAGCACCGTCACCAACACGCTGGACCTCTCGGTCACCCCTGAAACCGTGCTGCAGACAGGTCAGGTCGATGGCAAGCAATACGCCTTACCTGTTGGCGGCACACCCAATGCGGTCATCGTCAACAAGACGGTCCTGGACCAGTACGGCATCCCTATGCCCGATTTCGACACCTGGACCTGGGAAGAGTTCACCGCTGTCGCCCAGGAAGTCTCGGACAAGTCCGGCGGCAAGGCATGGGGAGTCGGTCCATTCGGAGCAGACACCTTCGGTCTGTCCGTCTGGGCACGACAGCACGGCGAGAACCTGTACGACGCGGACGGCAACATCGCGATCAAACCAGAGACCATTGTGAGCTTCTGGAATCAGGCGCTGGACTGGATCGAGACCGGCGCCGCCCCCTCCGTCGAACACATCGCGGAAACCACCGGGCTTCCGCTAGACCAGACGGACCTCACCCTTGGGAAGGACGCGATGGCCTTCATCCCGGCAGGGCAGCTTTCCGCCTACTCGAGCGCGGCGAAGGACTTCGAGTTCGTCATCGGCAACTGGCCCACAGACGCTGACACCGAGGAAGGCTTCCAGTTCCTCAAGCCCACCATGTACTGGGCGGCATCTTCAAAGTCCGAGCATCCCGCCGAGGCAGCCGCACTCATCAATTTCCTCATCAGCGATCCGGAAGCGGCGAAGATCTTCGGCACCGACCGCGGCCTGCCAGCAGCAACCGTCGCCCAGGAAGCCATCGAACCGGACCTCGATCCTGCAGGCAAGCAGATCCTGGACTACAGCAACGCGATGACCGAACAGGCAGGCGAGGCAGGCCCCATCACCCCTAATGGTGCCAGCGATTCCGAAGCGATCCTGTCCAGGAACTTCCAATCCGTGCTCTTCAAGGAGCAGTCACCCGAGACCGCTGCGCAAGCCTTCATCGACGAGATGCAGTCCTCCATCGACGCTGCCAAGTAAGCAGCGGGATGCGGGAGGACGGCCCACGCCATCCTCCCGCATCTGCCCCTCATATCAGCTCCAACTGCCACAAGGTCGACGCCATCGAAAACGCGCGGCACTGACGGCAAGCCCCGTTCATTGCAGCGTGCCGACAGCCCGAGCCAAATCACCTCATTAATCGGGAGACTTCATCCACGTGCGATGTTGTCGGACGAAGAGCTCATGGATCCACGAGAAAGCAACCAAGTGACAGCCACCCGCGTGCGCCACCAGATCACCTTGCCGACGGCCTATGAAACGGCGTTAGGTCGGCTCCCTGCCCGGGCTTCAACCCGCTCCAACGCACCAGAGATTTTGCTGGACGGCCCTTGGTCATTCCGGTATTCACCAAGCCCCGAAACGCCCACCGACTTCGTCACGGGGGAAGGCGTGGCTGACTGGGACCAGATCCAGGTGCCATCGCACTGGCAACTACGGGGCCACGGAGCCCCGATCTACACGAACCAGAAGTATCCGTTTCCCGTCAACCCGCCGCACGTTCCCGATGACAATCCGACCGGCGATTATGTTCACGTCATCGACGTCCCCGAGAGTTGGATGTCGGGTCGTGCTGTTCTCCGTTTCGATGGCGTCGATTCGTTCGGCCAGCTCTGGGTCAATGGCGAATACATAGGCTCGACAAGCGGTAGTCGCCTCACTAATGAGTTCGATGTCACCCGTGCGCTCGTCCCAGGAGCCTCGAACATCATCGCGGTGCGAGTGCTGCAATGGTCGTCGAACAGCTACCTCGAGGATCAGGACATGTGGTGGCTGTCAGGAATCTTCCGTCCGGTGACACTTGAACTACGCCCCGCCGGGTGCATCAATGACCACCGGATCGAGGCAGACTTCGACGCCGCTACCGGTACCGGGTACCTCCTGGTCGAATCGGACGTTTCCGCACGCCTACGCATTCCCGACCTTGGAATTGATACGGCCACTGGTGTGCGAACCACGGTTCCCTCCGTTACTCCATGGTCGGCCGAAAACCCCCATCTGTACCCCGGCACGGTCGAGACAGAGTCCGAAACCATTGATATCCGCGTAGGCTTCCGGCGGGTCGAGGTGGTCGACGGTATTCTGCAGGTCAATGGACGACGCATCGTCTTTCGGGGTGTCAATCGCCACGAGTTCGACCCTGACAACGGACGCGCTTTGGATCGGGCAACGATGCTCGCTGATGTGCTGCTCATGAAACGGCACAACGTCAACGCTGTTCGTACGAGCCACTATCCGCCTCATCCGCATTTTCTTGACCTCTGCGATGAGTACGGACTATGGGTTATTGACGAGTGCGACTTCGAGACTCACGGCTTTGTGCTCGATGACTGGGGCGGGGGAATGGGGGACAACCCCGTAGATGACCCGCGCTGGAACGCTGCCCTTGTCGAGCGCATGCGGCGCACAGTTCTTCGTGACCGCAACCATCCAAGCATCATTTTGTGGTCCTTGGGCAACGAGTGCGGACCAGGCTCGAACATCCCAGCGATGGCCGAGGAGGCCCGCCGTCTCGATCCGACCCGTCTGATCCATTACGAACGTGACTGGACCAGCGCACATGCTGACATTTACAGCCGCATGTACCTCACCCATGAGGAGGTAGATGTCCTCGGCCGCCGCGAAGAAGCAGCACTGGACGATCCCGCACTCGATGCCCGTCGCCGTAATCAACCCTTCATCCTGAGCGAGTACGCCCATGCAATGGGCAACGGACCCGGTGGGCTCACGGAATACGCTCAGCTTTTCAATCGCCATGAGCGGTGCCAGGGTGGCTTCGTCTGGGAATGGATCGACCATGGCCTGCGCACCCGCAATGCGGAGGGACATGAGTATTTTGGTTACGGCGGTGACTTTGGCGAAGAACTCCACGACCGGAATTTCGTAGCAGACGGCCTCATCTTTCCGGACCGCAGACCATCGGCAGGCTTGCATGAGTTCAAACATGCGTTCCAGCCGCTCGAGTTCGATCTGCAGGCACAGGACGGGAAACTCAGTATTACCAATCGCCAAGACCACGGTGGAACTGATCATTTCCACCTGACCTGGACGGTCGAGGGCATCAAAGGGATAGCTGCAGCGGGCGAGTTGAAAATGCCTAACCTTGCTCCCGGATCCACGGCGGCTCTTACCGTGCCACATCCGACGGCCGACGACGACGATCTTTGGCTGACCGTCCGTGCTGCACTGGCAGAGGACTGCAGATGGGCACATGCCGGTCACGAGGTCGCAACTGGTCAATGGAGGCTCACACGCTCGTCAGTGAAAGCACGCGGTGATGCCCTGCCGTCTCGCAACCCCTTCATTGGCCCAGGCCGTTTCGATGGGCGGGGCCGCTTGATAGAACTTGGCGGTATGCCACTCGTACCACCGCATCTGGACCTGTGGAGGGCGCCTATCGATAACGACAACGGTTGGTGGGGGCCGGCGACCCTGCCTGACTGGCGCGCTCACGGACTCGACCGAATGCAGGACCGTGTCGAGGATTTGGTGTGGGGGGATAACTCACTCGTCGTGACGGTCCGAACCGCCGCAGCAGCGAGCGACCTCGCTGTTCGCTCGGTGTGGACCTGGACAGCAGACACGGACGGACTGAGTCTAGAACTGACGACGACGCCAGTAGGGGACTGGAGTGTAGCTCTTCCTCGGCTTGGGATCCGGTGCGGACTGCCTGCGTCGGTCGACGCAGTGTCCTGGTTCGGACGCGGACCGGGGGAAACGTACGCCGACTCCTTCCGCTCACAACTCATCGGCTCATACCAGGCCAGCGTCGACGATCTTCAAAGCCCCTACGTAATGCCGCAAGAAAACGGCAATCGTTCAGAGGTTCGACGCCTAACGCTGGTCCGTGGCGCACAACCTGTTCTGACAGTGGTTGGAGCTCCCGATTTCAGCTTCACTGCCCGACGCTGGACCAGTGAACAGCTGGACGCCGCAACTCATCCGACGGACCTCATTGCAGGTGACAAGGTGTGGCTGAATCTTGACCTCGAGCAGTACGGTCTCGGGTCAGCCTCGTGCGGTCCCGGAGTTCTGCCGCAATACCTTCCACGTCAGGGGACCAAGACGTTCCGTTTACATCTGCGTCCTGGCCAATGGTAGTTCCGTCGGTATGCGCTAGGACGAACCGACTGCACTCGAGGCCCAAGGCGGCGTCATGGCTTGCGCATCCATCGACCCACCCATCTCATCAATGTCAGGAGTAATCAGGTGACTGGCGACAATCAACGTATACGGTATGCCATCGTGGGAACCGGTCACCGCGCGGAGGTTTATGTCGACGCGATCCTCGGTGAGCATGCATCAGAAGCCGAGCTTGTCGCTGTCCTTGATACAAACGCAACGCGGGCGACCTACTATGCACGCCGAGCCTCTGTCCATGGGGTCCGCGTCATCCTGGCCTCTCCCAGCGACATGGCCGACACCATCGCGCGACACAAGATTGATCGCGTCATCGTTACCACACCGGATGCGCTCCATGCGCACTACATCGTTATCGCCCTGCGCGCTGGCGCAGACGTCATCGTGGAAAAACCGCTCACAACCTCCGCCGAGATGTCGGCGCAGATCGCGCGTGCAGTAGAGGAGACCGGCCGAAACGTAACGGTCACTTTCAACTATCGGTATTCACCTCGGAATACGGCACTTAAGCAGGTAGTGCAGGACGGCACCATTGGAGAGGTCACTGCGGTGCACTTCGAATGGGTGTTAGATACTGCGCACGGCGCAGATTACTTCCGGCGTTGGCACCGTGACAAAAGCAACTCCGGCGGGCTGCTCATCCACAAAGCTTCCCACCACTTCGACCTTGTCAACTGGTGGCTGGCAGACTCTCCGAGTCGTGTGTACGCCACCGGAGGTCTCCGATTCTACGGCTCCACCAATGCCGCTCAGCGGGGGCTGCACGGCCGGCCGGAACGGGGAACGCACGACGGGATGACCGATGCCTTTCAACTTGACCTTCGCGAAGACCCTCGGCTCACCCACTTGTACCTTGATGCCGAGCATGAGGACGGTTACCTACGGGATCGCGACGTGTTCGATGGAGAAATTTCAATTGAGGACACGCTCTCAGCTGTCGTGAATTACACGCGAGGTGCGAGTCTGACCTACTCGCTCATCGCCTACAGTCCATGGGAGGGTTACCGCGTCTCAATCACCGGAACGAAAGGACGGGTGGAACTTGATGTTGTGGAACGGGCGGCCGTCCTCACAAGCACCTCGCGTGTTCTGGGCCCGAGCGCGACGGTTGATGTCACAGGTAGCACGCCAGCTCGCCAGGTCGGTGAACACCTCGTCGTGCAACCCCACTGGGAGGCGGCATATGAGGTGCCTTTGAACGGTCACAACACCGCCGGACACGGAGGCGGCGACGATCTGCTCATGTCCCACCTCTTCACAAATTTACGGATTGATCCACTAGGCCGGCCAGCCACATGGCGCGACGGTGTGCGCTCGATTGCTGTTGGCATCGCAGGTAACGCTTCGCTCGAGTCGGGGCGGGCAGTCGACATCCGTACCCTCGAACTAGGCATCGACCTAAACGCACCTTTTGAGTCGCCCCATACGCTCTAGTCGTCGACGAATAGTTACGTTGAGTTGACTACGTCATCAAGTGGATAGGACTCCCTAGAAGGAAGAGTTCCGGTGAAACCATCAGCAGTAGGTCCTCAACTCGACGCAGGCACCCCTATTCGCTTCGGCGTCATCGGAAGTGGGTGGAGGAGCGAGTTCTTCCTTCGTATTGCGCGGGAACTACCTGAGCGCTTCCACGTGACTGGCCTTGTCGCCCGAAGCGAGGACACCGGTCGTCACATGGAAGACAGATGGGGTGTTCGGCCCTTCGCCTCGGTCGAAGACCTGGTAACTGTTACGTCCCCGTCCTTCGTCGTCGTCTCCGTACCGCGCGAAGCCGCACCACAGACCATCCAGCGCCTTACCGAACTCCGGGTTCCGGTGCTCACGGAAACGCCTCCTGGACCGGACCTCGAGGCGCTCACAAGGCTGTACGACCTGGTGCGCCGGGGAGCCGTCATTCAGGTCGCGGAGCAGTACCATCTGTCCCCGCTCCTGCGTGCTCAACTGCAGGTCGCCGGGTCCGGGCGTCTGGGCCGGATCGGTCAGGTGTTGGTCGCTCAGTGCCACGACTACCACGGAGTGAGCATTATGCGCCGGGCTCTGGGCGTGGGCTTTGACGACGTCACGATTACCGCGTCGACATTCAAATCGCCACTGGTGCAGGGGCCGAGCCGGCTAGGAGATCCGCAGCAGGAAGTCGTCACCACCGCCGAACAAGTCTCTGCCCGGTTCGACTATGGTGACCGCCTCGGCGTCTACGACTTCGCGGCCCAGCAATACTTTTCCTGGATCAGGGCGAATCGACTGCTTGTCAGGGGAGACCGCGGGGAGATCAACGATCTCGATGTGCGTTATCTCGCCGATTACCGAACACCAGTATTGACCTCCCTCCGTCGTGTGGCGGCGGGGCAGGGCGGCAACCTCGAGGGCTTCTTCCTGCGAGGCATCACGGCCGGCACTGAGTGGGTGTTCACCAACGACTTCATACCCGCGCGATTGAACGATGACGAATTGGCGATCGCTGAATGCATGGTGTTGCCTTCACCGTGACCGATTGGCTTACGGGTAGGCAATCAATGAACGGGGTGTTGAGAGCCGAACTCAGTCATCCAGATGCCACGGACTGCCTTGCTAAGAAAGCGTTGTCGGGTCTCTCGTCGGCGGTCTCGATTGGAGGCGCTGCTGGTACCTGCGGATTTTCTTCGTCGTGGAAGCTCGAAACTGGGGCCAGTATGAAGTCCTGTGCTCCCTGGAGGACCTCTGCGTATTTCTCGGTGATGACGGTGGCGTCGATGAGATCGAAGGCTCGGCAGAGGGAGACTTGGCCGAGTTTGCTGCTGTCGGCGAGGACGAACGTTTTCTGGCTGTGTTCGTGGGCGAGTCTTTTCTTGTTGGCTTCCCGGATGTCGAAGGTTGTGATGCCGGCTGACCGGCTGATGCCGTTGGTGCCGATGAAGGCTTTGTCGAAGAAGAGGTCGTTGAGCATGCGGTCGGTGAGCGCGCCGACGATCGAGCCGAGGTCGGGCAGGTAGTCGCCGCCGAGCACGGTGATGTCGATCGTCGGACTGATCGGGCCGGAGAAGACTTGCGTGTTGGATGTGATCACGTGGACGCGGGTGCCTTGGAGGTGCTCGAGCATGCTGGTAGCCGTGGTGCCGGAATCGAGGTAGATGGTGTCGCCGTCCTCGACCAGACTCGCTGCTGCCCGCGCGATGGACGCCTTTTCTGGCTGGTTCAGTAGTGACTTGGCGGCTGCGGGGAGTTCGATGAACCGGTGGTCACGTCGAACGGCTCCGCCGCGCAGGCTGACGACCTGGCCCGCCTCCTCCAGGACGCGGATATCACGGCGGACGGTCGATGGGGACGCTCCGGTTGCGGCGATCAGCTCGTCGATGGACACTGCATCGCTGTCGCCGATCTTGTCAAGAATCAGCTGATGACGTGAATACGCTTTCATTCGGTAAATCCTTCCATCTCGGCATGCTCGCTTGCGCACCCACGCCCATCACTGTGAGAGAGGCGACGAGTGTGGCGGCTGACGCTGCAACACTTACTGGTCTCCCTTCGAGCAAGGCGACCGCGAACGCCCCGACGAACGAGTCACCCGCTCCAGTTGTGTCCACCGCCTGCACTGGCTCGGCAGGAACAAATTCTGACCCCTGGTCGGTGGCTACGACGCTACCGCGACTGCCCAGGGTGAGGATTACTCCTTGTCCGTAGCCACGGAGGTCCTGCGCAGCGACCTTCATCAGGTCGACGTCGGCGGAGTCACCGAGTGGCCGATGCAGGTAGAACGAGGCCTCGTCTTCGTTGACGACGAACCAGGTGCAGAGGCGGGACACCGACTGTGGGATCTCGCGGGCCGGTGCGGCGTTGTAGATCACAGGTACTCCCGCCTCGTGAGCGAGGCGGATAGCGCAGGCATTGGCTTCGGATGGAATCTCGTTCTGGAGGATCAGCATCTCGGCTTCCGTGATGCTGGTTCGGTGCCGCGTCACGAACTCCGCATCGACTGACCCGTTCGCGCCGTCGAAGATGGTTGCATAGACCTCGCCGGCACCCGTGATGTGTACGACGGCAGCTCCGGTACCAAAGGATGAATCGCGGAGGATTGCCTGGATATCGTGCGCCTCAAGGTTGGCGCGGCTCTGACGGCCGGTATCGTCGGAACCCACCGCCCCGAGGAATTGGACCTCGGCGCCGAGCCTGGCCGCCTGGACCGCCTGATTGGCACCCTTACCACCGAACGCCCCCTTCATGGAGGACGCAGGGAACGTCTCGCCGCGCCGCGGCAGGCGGTCCTGGGTCAGTAAGTAGTCGTAATTGATGCTCCCGATGACCAGGATGCTTCCCACCGTCATCTGCTCCTTCGCGTCGACGTGAAGCGCCCTGTGAAGGCGCACGTGATGTAGTGCACGGATCGTTAAAACGAGCGTACGGGGTCATGACGAATAGCGTCAACGATGCCCATTATGGCTACGTTGGTCAGAGCTACGGCGGCTTTTGTGACATTTTTTGGGAAGTCTTGACCATGGTGGTCATCGTGCGTATCGTTTCGGTCATGAAGTTCGCCATTCGACTCAACTCGTTCAACGCCGGCACCGGCGCCGAAGCCGCTATCCGACGGGTCGCTGCCATCGATGGCATCGACTACGTCGACCTCAATTACCCCGAACATTTCGTCGACCTCGAGCCGACGGCCATGAAGGGGCTTCTCGATGAGCTCGGGCTGACGCTCAACAGCGTCGCCATGCGTTTCCGCAAGGATTTCGCGCAGGGCGAGTACAGCAACCGTGACGAAGCAGTCCGCCGCGAAGCCATCGAGCTCACCAAGCGTGGTATCGATGCGGCCGTCGCCGGCGGCAGCGACCTCGTAACCGTCTGGCTCGGTTTCGATGGCTTCGACTACACGTTCCAGAAGGACTACGTCGCCGATCAGGCACGCATCGTCGAGGCCTTCCAGGAACTCGCCGACTACAACCCCGCCGTCCGCCTCAGCATCGAGTACAAGCCCTACGAGGAACGCGTTCACTCGATGATCCGCAGCCTCGGATCGACGATGCACATCCTGCGGCAGATCGACCGACCTAATGTCGGGGCTACGCTGGACTTCGCCCACATGCTGATGGCCGGAGATGCACCCGGATTCGGTGCCGCCCTGCTCCTCGCCGAGGACAAGCTGTGGGGTGTCCACCTCAATGACGGCAACAACGCACACGACGACGGACTCATGATCGGCTCGATCCACCCGTTCGAGACCGCCGAGTTCATCTACTACCTGCTGCGCTACGACTACGACGGCGTCATCTACTTCGACACCTTCCCCATCAGGGAAGAGGCCGAAGCCGAAGCGCTGGCGAACCTTGAGACCGTGAAGCTCCTCGTCGAGAAGGTCAAGGCCGTCGGAGTCGACCACATCACAAGCGTCATCGAGAAGGCCGACGGCATCGAGTCCCAGCGCCTGCGCAACGAGCTTCTGAGCGCAGCTCTCCTGAGCCGGGTCTCGTAGGCAGGATTTCGTGCGCAGGGCAAAACCCTGCCACCGCCGGCCCGGGGCCTCACGTCCCGGGCCGGCCCGGACACCATCCATACCAAGCAACAACGCAGTGTCTTAGAGGCCCTGACAGCAAGGTGACCTCAGGACTGCACGCTCCGCGCACCGCGAGAGCCAGCACGACCAATAAAGACAACAAATCCCATGACTAGTGGCATGACGGCATGCCCCGATCATTAGGTGGAGACGCAATGGCGCGATCAAGAACGGTTTTCTCTCTGTCCCTCGTACTGGCGATAGCCCTGGTGGCCCTGGTGGCCGGGGTCGTCGGTGGTCGGGCGACCGAGTCGAATGCTTCATCCGGCGGCGGCGGTGATGCCGGTGCTGCTGCGGGCGTGAGGGTGGATGTCATCATCCGGGCCAGCGATTCCGCGTACTGGCAGACCCTGCTCGCGGGTTCCGAAGCAGCTTCGGCTGACTACGGCATCGATGTCTCCAGTTTCGGGCCGACGTCCGAGACGGACATCGCCGGGCAGGTGCAGCTTGTCGAGAATTCCGTGTCCCGAGGAGTCGACGCGATCCTGATCGCTCCGAGTTCCAGTGAAGCGCTGAATGCCTCTATCGACGCTGCCCGCGAAGCCGGTATCAAGGTAATCACCGCCGATACCCGGGTGACCGCGGACATCGAGGGACACATCGGTACCAACAACATCCTGGCCGGCACCGTTGCCGGCCAGCGCATGTGCGACCTGCTCACCGAGCAGGGAAACACCACAGGCAAAGTACTGGTCGAGGCGCCGATCGCCGGCATCGAAGCCAACCAGGATCGCGACGCCGGCTTCCGGGCCGGGTTGGCTGAAGGCTGCCCGGACATCAACTCGGAGCTGCAAAGCTACAACAACAACGACATCGGCACCGCCGCAGCCCAGGTCAATGACGCCATCTCGGCGAACCCGGATCTGGTCGGAGTCTTCGCGGACAACAACAGCTCCGGGGTCGGCGCTGCAACGGCGATCGCTGACAACGACGCCGCCGACCGGATTGCCGTCGTCGCTTTCGACTCCGACCCGGCCGAGAATGCCGCACTGGCGGCTGGCACGATCGATGCACTGGTGGTTCAGAACCCCTGGTTCCTTGGCTATCAGGGAGTCGTCGAAGCCGCAATGTCCACTCAGGGTCGCATTCCTCCGGCCGCTCTCGATCCGGGTGTCGCCCTGGCAGACCGGGACAACATGGAAACTCCCGAGATCAAGTCGCTGCTCGAACCGCAGACAGCGGAAGTCAGCGAATGACCATCGTCCAGCCTGATGGCCAGGCGGTCCTCGAGCTCGACGATGTATCCAAGGCATTCGGCCCGGTTCAGGCCCTCAGCAACGTCTCCCTGAAACTTGTCCCCGGTCAGGTGCACTGCCTGGCGGGAGAGAACGGCGCCGGGAAGTCGACCCTGATCAAGATCCTCACCGGAGCCCTGCACCGCGACAGCGGCGACTTCGACATCGAAGGCCAACCGGTCACGACCGCCACACCAGCCGCACTTCGCACCGCGGGGGTCCAGGCGGTATACCAGGAGTTGAGCCTTCTGCCGCACCTGTCGGTGGGCGAGAACATGTTCATGGGCAGGCTCCCGTCCCGTTCCGGGGTCGTCCGGGCAGGCGATCTTCGCAGCCGCTGCCGCACCGTTCTGGATGGGCTGGGCCTGGATGATGTGAGCCCCGATGTCATCGTCGAGCGCCTGCCCGCCGCTACGAAGCAGCTGGTGGAGATCGCAAAGGTCATCACGGCCGCCGAGGTCAAGGTCATCGTCTTCGACGAACCGACCACCGCACTGACGGAGGCGGAATCGGATCGTCTTCTCGATCAGATCCGCCGGTTCCGCGAGCAAGGCGTGGCGATCCTTTACGTCACCCACCGCCTCGAGGAGATGTTCGCAATCGGTGACTGGGTCACGATCCTGCGCGACGGAGCCGTTTCGCAAAGCGGACCGATGAGCAACTACACCGAGGGCACGCTGATCAACGCGATGGTCGGCCGCGAGGTGTCCTCGCTCTACCCGGATGAATCCCGCAACACCGGTGCTGCCCGCCTCACCGTGCAGGGCCTGCGGCGGACAGCCGACAGTCCGCCGGTGGATCTCGAAGCCCGGGGCGGGGAGATCCTTGGCATCGGAGGACTTCTGGGCTCCGGGCGCAGCGAACTGCTGTTGAGCATCTTCGGCTCTGAACCCATCGCGGAGGGTGAAATCAGGGTCGACGGTGAGGTCGTCACCCCGGACAGCCCCCGCACCATGATGAATGCCGGAGTCGCGCTGCTAACCGAAGACCGCAAGGTCCTCGGGCTGCTACCGGAACTGTCGATCCGGGAGAACGTCACCGTGGCAAGCCTGCGCTCCGGGTCCCGGAAAGGGCTGCTGCCGGCCAAATCCCAGGCCGCTGAGGCAGATGCGCTGCTGGACAGCCTTCGCCTGCGGGCCGGTTCCTATGATCAGCCCGTCTCCACCCTCTCGGGGGGTAACCAGCAGAAGGTGTTGCTGGCGCGATGGCTCCTCACCAAACCCAAGGTAATCATGTTCGACGAGCCCACCAAAGGCATCGACGTCGGCGCCAAGGGCGAGTTGTACGACGTCATCAACGACCTCGCGCGGCAGGGCCTGGCGGTCATCGTCGTCTCGTCCTACCTGCCCGAGCTACTCGGCCTCGCGGACCGGGTCCTAGTCCTACGGGAAGAAGCTATCGCCGGTGAGCTCGACGGCGACGCCTCCGAAGAAGACGTTCTCCGCCTCGCCAGTGGCGGCACCGTCCAGGAGCCGCACCCGGATCACCTGCACGGCATCCCGCCACTGGTACACGACCCTCGACTGAACCCGGCCATCCCACAGAACATCGAAAGAGCACCCAATGCCTAAGCTAATGTGGCGTGAACCCATCGAAACCGCTGTCATCAAGACAGCGCGCCCCGACGACGCAGGCCCGGCAGGGAACGGCACGGGTGGGGAAAGTGCAGCTGGTGCTGGTGCGCGACCTAAGTCCCGAGTGGTGACCCTGGGCAGCATCGCGGGCCGCGAGAGCGGGGTACTCGTCGTGTTGCTGGTCGTCTTCGGTGCCCTGACCCTTGCCAGCGACGATTTCCTTACCGGCAACAATCTCGCCAACCTTGCCCGTCAGGTATCGATCTTCGGGATCCTGGCCATCGGACAGCTCCTGATCATCCTCACCGCCGGCATCGACCTCTCCGTCGGATCCATTCTCGGCCTTGCCGGTGCAGTCACAGCCCAACTGCTCGTCGCCGGGATGCCGATCGTGCCTGCCCTGCTCGTCGGCGTCCTCGTCGGCGCCGTCCTGGGCCTCGCCAACGGTCTGCTCATCACCCGGTTGAAGCTACCGCCCTTCATCGCGACGCTGGGTATGCTCGGCGTCGCCCGCGGCATCGTTCTGGTGATTACCGACGCCAACACGATCCAGGGACTGCCGGAGGGCTTCCTCACCATCGCCAATGGCTCGGTCCTCGGCATACCCAACCTGTTGATCCTGTTCGTGGCCATCACCGCCATCGCGGCGTTCGTCCTCAAGCGCACAGTGTTCGGCCGCTACGTGTACGCCGTGGGTTCAAACCCCGAGGCCGCACGCCTCGCCGGAGTCCCGGTCACCCTCGTGACCGTCGCCGTGTACACCATCGCCGGGTTGCTCTTCGCCGTAGGCGGCGTCCTGCTGACCTCACGCCTCGGAGCTGGCGTACCGACGGCGGGAACCGGGTTCGAACTCCAAGCGATCGCCGCGTGTGTCATCGGCGGAGCAAGCCTTTCCGGAGCCCGCGGCAGCGCCCTCGGCGTCGCATGCGGCGCCGTGCTCATCGGCGTGCTGAACAACGGTGGCAACCTCCTCGCCGTCAACTCGTTCTACCTCCAGATCGCGATCGGCCTCCTCATCCTCGTAGCCGTCGCCTTCGACCAGCTGAACGCGCGAGCCGCAGCCCGAGCCTGACCTCACGGCAGCCCGACGGCCAGCAACCCGATCACCGACACCATGTAGCCGCCTCCGCCACGTCCGCTGAGGCGGCTACAGGTTCCCGGACACACGACCAGAAGGACGGCAATGCTTAAAGGAATAGACCGCGCGATTTCCGCCGAACTGCTCATGGTGCTCATGTCTATGGGCCACGGGGACGACCTTCTCGTCTGCGACGTCAACCATCCCGCCGCCACGATCGCCAAGCACACCACCTTTGGCACCGTGGTCAACATGACAGGGTGCGACATACCACGCGCAGTGGAGGCTATCCTAACCCTGATGCCGCTCGACACGTTCGTGCCCGCGCCCGTCAAACGCATGAAAGTCGTCGACAACCCCGAGCAGCTCATGCCGGTGCACGAGCGTCTCCAAACCGTCATCGACCAAGCGGAAAGACGATCAGTAACCGTTGAAGCCCTCGAACGCTTCGACTTCTACGCCACCGCCCAACGCGCCTTTGCCGTCGTCCGCACATCAGACCCCGGACCCTACGGCTGCTTCATCCTACGAAAAGGCGTCATCTAACGCTCTACCTGCTATGCCGGAAACAGTAGCTCCACGAGATGTTGGCGGCTCGAACAACCTCGCTTCGGCCACATTGAGGCCACAAAATACATGCGGCGACCCTCCTATCTGCGCGAACAGCCGAAAACACCTGTTGAGTGCACCATGCCGGAAGCGGATGAGATGCGCATAAGGTGACCGATGGACAAGGGCCCACGACTTTTTAGTCCTGACAACGCGGAAGGAACCCATGCCCAACGACGAGACTGATCGGACGGTCTTTACCGAGCGGCTCATGCAGGAGGCCGGGGGAGCGCGCATCATCTGGGACTTCGATGGGGTAGTTGGCCATACTGAGCCGTTGCACGAAGCCAGCTATCGGGAGCTGGGCCAGCGGCGGGGATATTTCTTCGTGGTCGACTTCTTCGATGCCCTGGTTGGGCATACGGAGCAGTGGATCTGGGAACGATTGATCGCCGAAGGGTTTCCGGCCGCGTTGGATGAGATAGCGGCTCTGCACCGGGAACGAGGTGAGGTCGTCGCGCAATTGGCTCTAAGTCACCTTCAACCTTCGTGGCTCGCGGCCACGCTGATGCCGGCGCTTGCTTCCGTCGCATCCGAGCAGGTCGTCGTCTCCAACGGGGATCCCGACCTTATAGCAGCCCTACTCGCTAGGTGGAACCTCGGGTCCTTCGTGGAGGTCGCACGGAGAAAGCCGGGCCGCGATAAGGAAACGATTTTCCGAGTTCTGTGTGTCCCTCCGTGTGTCGTTCTGGAAGACAGCGATGCCTACTTGGCCCTCGGCAGGGAACTAGGAGCTTTCACCGTCAGCGTGCGACATTCCTACAACCGTCGTGCCGCACTCGAGGCGGACATCAGAACGCACCTTTGAAATCACACCGACCAGATCGAGGACCATGATGACCGCTCTGCCCACCAAGCCCGTGGTGCTGCTTCGGCCTGCTCCCCAGAAGCGCGACCGCATCTTCACTCCTGCCGCGTTGACTGCACTTCATGACGTGTTCACTGTCATCGACCTGGAGGACTCCTCCGATGATGAGGTCTTCGACGAGTACCTTCCAGAGGCTTTCGCGATTATCGGGCAGCCCGACCTCGACGCAGAACGGTTGTCCCGGGCGAGTCGGTTGAAGGCGCTCATCAACGTGGAAGGGAACTTCTTCCCCAACGTCGATTACGCCGCCGCTTTCTCCCGAGGCGTTCGGGTGCTGGGGTGCGGATCGGCTTACTCCCAGGCGGTGGCCGAGTACTCACTAGGACTGGCCATCGACCTCGCCCGGGGTATCAGCCATCAGGACGGCGCCATGCGCACAGGAGCTGAGAAGTATGTCAGCGAGTCGAACACCGGTGCGGTTCTCCTGCACCGGGCCACGGTCGGGATCCTTGGGTACGGGAACCTGGGACGGAGCCTGCACCGTCTCCTGCAGCCTTTTCACAACACCCTTCGCATCTATGATCCGTGGCTGCCGGCAGCGGTCATCGAGGACACCGGAGGAATCGCCTCGAGCCTGGAAGAAACGCTGTCCGCAAGCCAGTTCGTCTATGTCTTCGCGACGGCTACTGCGGACAGCGCTCACCTCCTCGACGGTCCGGCCCTGGACCTGCTACCGCCGGGTGCACGGCTGATTCTGGTGAGCCGAGCTGCGGTTGTTGATTACGATGCGCTGCTTGAGCGGCTCATCGCAGGCCGATTCCTCGCGGCCATCGACGTCTGGCCGATAGAACCAGTACCCGCGGACAGCCCCTTCAGGCGTCTCGAGAACACGGTCCTGTCTCCCCATCGCGCAGGAGGAATCACCCAGGCCTTCGAATCGATCGGGGACATGGTCGTCGATGACCTGAGCCTCATGGCGCGGGGGCTCGCACCGGTGCGCCTGCAGGCAGCGGCACCGGAACTGGTGGGCCGGTACCGCAACAAACCGGTCACCTGACCGAGCCGACACGCTCTGTCTATCTCTTGGGACGCAGGCGCGGGGGCTCGAGGAGTTGGCGGGCGACCTCGGAGTCGGTGATGAGGACGTTCACCCAGCCGCCGTTGATCGCTCCACGGATGGCATCGAGCTTGCGCATTCCACCGGCGACGCCGATCCGGCGGGGTATGCGGAGCATCGCCTCGGAGCTGATGGACACCATCCGCTCTTCGATCGCTGAGTTCATGGGTGCTCCGTCGATGTCGAAGTAGCGCAGACAGATCTCTCCGACCGCCCCGGAATCCAGGAGCGCTTTTTCCTCGGTTGTGGTCAGGGCATTGCCGCTGGCCTGCCATAACGGTGACGCGGGGAACGTGCCGATCCCGACCAGTGAGGTGTTGACCCGGTCCCAGGCCTCCGCGGTGCTGGCAACAGCGGGATCAGCAAGGAATGCCTGACGGATCTCGTGGTTGGCGACCAAACCTGGGGCGGCCATGTAGAACGGCTTGGCGGATGTCAGCTCGGCAAGATGCGACACCAGGCGCGTCGCCTGGATCTGCGCCTGCGGGCTACCTACGCCTCCGATCATCTGGATCACTTCGCTGAGGACCTTGCGGGGCCGGGACCTCATCGCCTCCACGGTCTGCAGCAGCGTTGTGCTCCAGTTGGAGATGCCGACGACGTCGTCGACCTCGATTGTCGTCTCCAGGTAGGTGGCTGCGCAGGACCCCAACCGCATCCCCAGGGAGGCGTCGTCCACCATGTCCGCGACGACGACTTCCTGCAACCCGTACTTCTCCTCCAGGGCCTTCTCCAGACCGACGTAAATGCCTGGCGGCTGCACCACGGACGTACGGACGATGCCAAGATCTGCGGCGAGCTTCAGGCAGCGCGACACCCTGGCCTGGGAGAGGTTTAACCGACCAGAAATGTCGGACTGCGCAAGCCCCTCCTCGTGATAAAGGACTGCGATCTTCGTCAGTAAACGCAACTGGTCCGGGCTCGCCGTCAAGAGCGATACGGGGTCGTTCGGGGGTGTCATACAGCACTTCCTTCCGAAGGGTCTGCAGGTCCGCTGAATATATATTCAGGCTCGATTTTGCCCTGTTTACCAGGGACGAGACGGTATTCCGCCACGGTGCCGGGTGTTACTTGCATCACGTGTAACAGCACCCTCACAAGCCCTCTGAATGGATATTCAGGCACGACTAATTGTTACAGGAGATCGTCCTCCAGCCCTTTTTTGGGCTTCGCAGGCTCCTAGACTCCAAGCACCAGATCAACTTCAGCGCCGAAGTTCCGGAAGGAATTTTCTCGACTGATCAACCCGTCCCAGGGAGAGAAAATGAAGTCAACGAAGACAGCATCACCTGCACCGAAGCTCGCCGGGGTCCTCTCGATCCTCGCCTTCTCGTTCGTCCTGTCCGGTTGTGGAGCGGCTGCTCCCACCTCCTCCGGAGGGGGCTCCAGTGCGGGGGCCGCGGAAGGAACCTCCTGTTCCGTCGACGGTGAGCCGTTCAGCACCGACGATGCCGAGGACAGCGTCGAGTACACCGAACTCGAGAGCACGCTCGGGGCGGTTCCCGAACCCGCCGAGGGAACCCAGATCGGGTCCATCATGAAGTTCCTCGGCAACCAGTACTGGGTAGCCCTGTCCGAGGGACAGACCGCCGCCGCCGAGCAGTACGGCGTGGAGGTGGAGGTCCAGGCCGCAGCGACCGAGTCCGACCAGGTCGGACAACTGAATTCAGCGGAGACCATGCTGCAGAAGAAGTACACGATGCTCGTCTCGCCGCAGACGGATACCAACCTCTGCCCGGCCGTGGAGAAGGCCGAGCAGCAGGACCTCCTGGTCGTGAACGTCAACGACGCCGTCCTGCCCGGCGCCAAGCAGTGGGTCGGCCCGAACCAGCGGCAGAACGGCGTGAACGCCGCGGAATTCGTCCTCGAATCCGCGGACGAGGGCGCACAGGTCGCCGTCATCGAAGGTCAGGCCGGGGTCTACGCCGCCAAGCAGCGCACCGATGGCTTCACCACGACCGCCGAAGAGGGCGGCCTCGAGGTCGTCGCCAGCGTCCCGGGTGACTGGGACATCGCAAAAGCACGCGACGCCGCCACCACGATCATCAGCCAGTACCCGGATCTCCAGGCGATCTACGCCAACAACGACGGCATGGCCCTCGGTGTTGCCGAGGCAGTCAACGCTGCCGGCAAGAAGGGCGAGATCATGGTGATCGGCACCGATGGCGTCGAAGCCGCGTACGACGCGATCCGCGCCGGCGACCTGACCGCGACGGTCGACTCCTACCCGTACCTCACGGGCCAGGTGTCCGTGAACGTCGCCCTGCGGATCCTCGGCGGACAGGACGTCCCCCGCGCCGTCTACACGCCGCAGGCACTCATCACCAGCGAGAACGTCGACGACGCACCCCCCACGCTCGACTGACGTGCCCATCGCAGACCCTGCCAAAATTCCAGCAGAAAGTTCCTTGGCGTGACACTCCCCATCAAAGAACCAACGCCTGCAGTGCAGGCCGGCCGCGGTGCAGCGGCCCCGACGAGGAAGGCGTCCCGGCTCCCCGACTTCGCCAACAACAGGATCCTGGGCGTCATCTTCGCCCTGATCATCACCTTCGCCGTCTTCACGGCCCTCGTGCCGTCCTTCCTCAGCATCTCCAACCTCCTCGAGATGGGCGTGCAGTCGGCCATCATCGCGATCATCGCGCTCGGCATGACCCTCGTGATCGTCACGGGTGGGATCGACCTCTCGGTCGGATCCATCGTCGGCCTCGTCAGCGTCATCTGCGCCGCGAACCTCGACACCTGGGGGGCTATCCCGACGATCATCGCCGGCATCCTGCTCGGCGCTGTGCTCGGGTTCGTCAACGGCAGCCTCTCGGCGGTGTTCTCCCTCGAGTCCTTCGTGGTCACTCTGGCGACCTTGAACGTGTACCGCGGACTGGCGTTCCTTTACACCGACGGGCTGCCGATCTTCGGCCTCGACCAAAGCTTCCGGAACATCCTCAGCGGAACGATCGGCACCATTCCCATCCCGATCATCCTGCTGGTGGCCATCACAGTCATCTGCTACCTGATCCTCAACCGCTCCAAGCTCGGGGTCCACCTCAAGGCCGTCGGCACCAACGCCGACGCGTCGCTGAAGAGCGGCATCGCCGTCAAGCGCACCAAGGTCTCCGCCTTCGTCATCGCCGGCGGGCTGGCCGGATTCGCTGCGGTCTTGTTGATCAGCCGCATCGGCGCAGCCGAACCGATCTCCGGCACCGGTTATGAGCTCACGGTCATCGCCGCCGTCGTCGTGGGCGGCACCAGCCTCATGGGTGGCCGCGCCTCGATCGTGGGAACGGTCCTCGGAGCCCTGCTCCTGGGTTCCATCCGGACCGGCCTCACATTGCTCAACGTCAACCCGTTCTTCCAGCTCCTCATCACCGGCCTCATCATCCTCCTCGCGGTCCTCGTGGACCGTGCTGCATCCCGATCGAAAGCGAAGCGCTAATGTCCTCCGTCAAGTACTCCACCCGCGTCAACTCCTTCGCCCTCGGCAAGGGAAAGAAGCTGCCCACGGGGGATGAGCCGATCCTGGAGCTCATCGCCCTAGCCGGCACCGTGCCGGGCCTCACCTCGCTCGAGCTGAACTACCCCGAGCACTTCCAGCACGACTCGGTCGAGGACATCAAGAACGCCGTCGAAAAGGCCGGACTGGACGTACCCGCCCTCCAGCTCCGTTGGCCCTCACCACGTTTCTCGAACGGCGCCTTCACCAACGCGGACGCCGAGATCCGCGCCGAAGCGGTCCAGATGGTCATCGAGGCCATCGACCTCTGTGCATCCTTCGGCGCCGACCACGTGCTGCTCTGGCCCGCCCACGACGGCTACGAGTACCCCCTGCAGATGGACTACACGAAGTCCTGGGCATGGATGGTCGAAAGCCTCCGGGCCGTCGCCGACCACAACCCGGCCATCCGGGTCTCCATCGAGTACAAGCCGGCCGACCCGCGGGGACGCACCATCCTCAACACCACCGGCGCCGTCATGAACCTCGTCAACGACACCGACCGACCGAACGTCGGCGTGACCCTGGACTTCGGGCACCTGCTGATGGCACGGGAGAACCCGGCGCAGTCGGCCGCGATGTGCCTGCAGTCCGGCAAGCTCTTCGGGCTGCAGCTCAACGATTCCCACGGTGTGGCGGACGACGGGCTCATGGTGGGCAGCATCCACCTCTCCGAGACCATCGAGCTCGCCTACTACCTCATCCGCGAGGGCTACGCCGGTACGTACTACTTCGATACCGACCCGGTGCGCGAGAATCCTGTCGAGGAGTGCGCCATGAATATCGTGCGCATGGGTGCCATCATCGAGATGGCCCGCAACCTCGTCAGGGACCACCCGGACCTGCCGACAGGACACGCCTTGGATTCCGCTCCCATTCTCTGGGAGACAGTAATGGGGGAGAAGTGGAAAACCACCGTATCTGTGTAGCCGGCTCCATCAACGTGGACCTGGTCGCGTACCTGGGTGACGCCCAGGACGCGACCAGGTACGCCGACGGTCTCGGTTTCCAGATGTCCGCGGGAGGCAAAAGCCTCAACACGGCCATGACCATCGCCGCCCTTGCCCCCGTCCAGCTCCTTGGCAGGGTGGGGGAGGACGACTTCGGCGCCTTCATCGCCCGGACCCTCACCAGTGCCGGAATCGACGTCAGCTCCCTGATCGTCGATCCGGAAGCCAGTACCGGCATCGGACACGTCAGGGTCAGTGCAGCAGGGGAGTACGACACTGTCGTCATCCCGGGCGCGAATGGCAACTTCGCCCCCGGGGACGTCGATCGTTTCCTCGAGAACACGACTGCTCCGGACTACGTCGTGCTCAACTTCGAAGTTCCCCTCGCCACGACGCGTCACGCGGCGCAGCGGTTCCGGGCTCTCGGCACCACCGTCGTGCTGAACCTTTCCCCGATTCAGGACGGCGCGCGGGATCTCCTGTCACTTGTGGACGTCGTCGTCCTCAACCGGGAGGAAGCCCAGCTCGTCCTCAACCAGCCGGGCGAGAACGCCCCGGAGCAGCTTCTCAAGGGATTGCAGGACGCCGGATCCCTCGCCGCTGTGCTCACCCTGGGATCGGACGGGGCTGCCTACATCGACGGTGTGGGCGGCACCGGGCGAATCCACGGAACGCCTGCAACGGTCGTCAATACCATCGGCGCGGGAGACACGTTCCTCGGCGCATTCGTCGCCCGCCTCGCATCTGGACGAGATTTGGCGGGAGCCCTGGCCTATGCCGACGCGGCTGGGCGAATCGTCTGCAGCAAGTCCTCCTCCTACCTGGTTGGTACGGACCGCCAGGAGCTGGAGCACCTCACACTCACCTCGGAGCACCCCGCTCCTGTCCTGAAAGCATCGGAACCAACTCATGGCTGAGAACATGATCGAACTCATCGACGTTCAGAAATACTTTGGCGGTGTCCACGCCCTCCGCGGGGTTTCCATGCAGGTCCCCGCCGGGCAGGTCACCGCAATCATCGGTGACAACGGTGCCGGCAAGAGCACGCTCATCAAGTGCCTCTCCGGCATCCACCAGCCCACCACCGGCCAGATCCTCGTCGACGGGGAGCCAGCTGACATTTCCTCACCGCAGGCATCACGCGACCTCGGCATCGAGACGGTCTACCAGGACCTCGCGGTCATCGACACCCTCAACGTCATGCAGAACCTATACCTCTCACGCGAGATCCGGACAGGAATCTGGCCTTTCAGGCTCCTCAACCAGAAGAAAATGAAGGCCGGGGCGAAGGAGATGCTGGCCCGCATCGGCAACACCACCCTCTCGCTCACCCAGGAAATCGGCGGCATGTCAGGTGGGCAGCGGCAGGCCGTCGCTATCTGCCGGGCCGTCGCCTGGGGAGCCAAAACCGTGATCTTCGACGAACCCACCGCAGCCCTCGGCCCGAACGAAAGCGCCGAAGTCCACCGACTCATTACGCAGCTCCGCGAGCAGGGCATCACCGTCATCCTCATCAGCCACAACTTCGAGGAAGTCATGGGTCTCGCAGACATCATTTGGGTGATGCGCCAAGGACGAGCCATTGCCAGCCGTAAGGCCTCCGAGACAACAGGCCGCGAGCTGGTCACGCTCCTCACCGGAGCGGACATCTCCGCCGCATAACTCACGAGCTCCACCGGTGGATCGCTTCAATCGACGACACCTTGAAGTGATCCACCGGTTTAACCAGGCAGACGTGCTGAGAAAATACCCAAACTGGACAGACGCTGGACCGCCGATAACCTTGATTATGTCGATGGTGTGGGGAGGGGGCGTTTGGTAGACGGGTCACCCACAGGTGGACGGCTCTGAGCCCTGTCCTTCGGGTTCTACCCGACAGCAGGTGGATGACCTGTTGTTAGATCGTTCCTTGCGTCAGCTGGCGTTGGGCTCAGCTGAGGCAAGGTAGGGGTCGAGCTTCGGTGAAGATTAGGGGCCGGAACCGCGCCGGTCGATCGTACTTCTGCGGATGATCAGTGTTGGCTCCAGGGTGATGCGCTGGTGTTCGTGCGTCCGTGGGTTGTCGATCTCGTCGATCAGCAGTCGCAGGGCCTCCTCGCCCATCTCGTGGCCAGGCTGGCTCACGGTGGACATTGGGATGGCAGCCTCGGAGGCGAACTGGTTGTTGTCATACCCGATGACGGCGACGTCCTCCGGCACGGAGATACCGGCATCCGTCAGTTCGTGGATGAGCCCGGCCGCTAGCTGGTCGGCCGGGGCGAGGATCCCGTCGGGCAGCGGACCCGCGCCGAGCAGGTCCCGCGCGATCGATCGCCCGCTGGTGCTCTTCAGGTTCCTGCTGACGATCACGTCGAGGCTCACGCCGTCGCCCTGTTCCCGCACGGCTCGCCGTGCCCCTTCGCGTCGGGCGTTGACTGCGTGCAGATCCTCGGGGCCGCCGGCGAACAGTAGGCGCGTCCGGCCGATGTCCATGAGGTGCTGGGCGGCGAGATAACCGCCGTGCTCCTCGTTGACTACTACGCTGCAGCAGTCGGTCCGGTCGCCGGCGTAGTTGACGAGCACGATGTTGCGTCCGTGGCGTCGCACGCGGTCCACGCCGTCGAGCCCTGCGTCGAGCGGGGCGAGGATGATGCCTGCCACGCGCGCCTCGTCGAAGATGTCGAGGTAGGACTCCTGCTTTTCGAACGTGACATCGCTGTTTGCGAGCAGCAGGGATCTTCCGGTGGAGCTCGCAGCGCCCTCCGCTCCGCGGGCGATGTCGACGAAGAGGGAGTTCCCCACGTCGGTGAGGATCAGCCCGATCGTGTTGCTCCTACCAGCGGCCAGTGATCGCGCGGCATCATTGCGGACGAAACCGAGCTCGTCGATCGCCGCGGTAACACGCGCGATGGTCTTCGCCGACACGATCTCCGGCTTATTGAGGACGTGCGACACTGTGCCGAGCGAGACGCCCGCGAGGCGTGCGACATCGTTCATGCTGGGGGCGACGGAGGAAGCATCGCTCGGTGGATGGACGGCTGTCACGGCACCTCGATCAGGGTTTGGCGCTGGACACTACCCCGGGCGGGGCGGCACCTTCGCAGGGCATCCCTCATGCTAAGCGACCCTCAGAATGCAACGGGTACCTGCGTGAAGGTGTGCGCGCCGGAGGAGACGGTGACCGGAGGCCGGCCGGGGAGGTCGACGACGGCAGTGCACCCCGTGGGGACGGTGACCTCGACCGACAGGGCACCGGTTTCCAGGGTCCACGAAATGGACGCTGAACCGTACGGTGTCTCGTGACGTGCGTTGGCCGATGTGAGTCGGCCGCCAGGGCGAGGACGGAAAAGGATTGACCGATAGCCGGGAGCAGCGGGAGCTATCCCTGCCACGACGCGGTGCATCCAGTCCGCGACAGCTCCGAGGGCATAGTGGTTGAAGGAGGTCATCTCCCCGGGGTTGATGGAACCGTCCGGCAGCATGCTGTCCCAGCGCTCCCAAATGGTGGTGGCGCCCTGCCCCACCGCGTAGAGCCAGGACGGGCATTCCTTCTCCATTAGGAGCGCGTACGCGGTCTCGATCTCTCCGACGCTCGTGAGGGCATCTGTCACGAGCGGCGTGCCGGCGAAACCGGTGGCGATGCGATTGCCCGCGCCGCGCACCAACTCGGCCAGCCGTGCGCCACTGCGCTTCCTTTGCTCCTCGGTCGCTGCGAGTCCGAAGACGAGGACCAGGGCGTAGGCCGTCTGTGCATCGCTGACGACCCTGCCGGAGGGGGACATGAACTCCCGGGCGAAGGCCTCCCGTACCTTGCGCGCCAATTCCCGGTAGTGCAGTTCATCCGTGGTGTGTCCGAGGATGCTCGCCATGTCGGCGAGGTGCTGGGCAGACCACGCGAAGTACGCCGTGGACACCAGATAGCGGTCGGTGGTGGCATCGGCCGGGTCATGCGGCGGGGCGGCGGGATCGAGCCAGTCCCCAAGCTGCATGCCCGTGTTCCAGAGGTAGGAGTCTCCGGAGCGGGCAGCCATGAGGTCCACCCAGGCCTTCGCGCTTTCGTACTGGGTGGCGAGCACCCCGGTGTCCCCGAACCGCTCGTACAGCGTCCATGGCGTCAGGACGGCGACGTCCCCCCAGACGGCGCCGGGCTGGATTGGGGTCCACTCCTCTCCACCGGGTATGACGGGCACGTACCAGGGGACGGTGCCGTCATCGAGCTGTTCGATGGCGACATCCTTCAGCCACGAGCCGAGCATGCCGGAGCAGTCGTAGAGGAAGGTGGCTGTCGGAGCGAATACTTGGAGGTCACCGGTCCATCCGAGGCGCTCATCACGCTGGGGGCAGTCGGTGGGGATGTCGACGAAATTGCCGCGCATGCTCCAGCGGACGTTTTCGTGCAGCCGGTTCACGTCCGCGTCGGAGGATTCGAACCAGCCGGTGCGTTCCATATCGGTGTGATAGACGCGGGCCGTGACGTCCGTGATGGGGTCCATGCCGTCCCACCCCGAGACCTCGGCGTACCGGAAGCCGTGGATGGTGAAGCGGGGCTCCCATTCGACGTCGTCCCTGCTGGCTGCGACGTAGACATCGGTGGATGCCGCTCCACGGAGCGGACGGGTGCACAGTTCACCGTCCTCGAGAACCTCCGCGTGACGCAGCGTGATCTCCTGGCCACGTTCGAGCCCGGAGAGGCGGAGCCGGAGCCGGCCCACCAGGTTCTGGCCGAAATCGAGGATCGTCCTGCCTGTCGGTGACGTGGTGACTGCGACGGGCGCGAGTTCCTCGGTGCAGCGCACGGGCGGACCGTCGGGGGCGACCAACGTGGCAGGGTCGCGGGGAACCGTGCGCACAGGCGTCCACCCGGTGTCGTCGAACCCGGGCGAGGACCACCCGAAATCCTCCTGGCGGGCGTCGTAGTGCTCGCCCTCATACAGGCCCGTGGTCAGGATCGGCCCGAAGCCGGCCCGCCATGAGTCATCGGTCGCGATCACCGTGGTGGATCCGTCGTCGTGGGTGATGTGCAGCTGGGCCAACAGTGCGACGTCCGTGCCGTACAGGTTCTGGTGGCCCCCGTGGAAGCCGAGTCGGCCACGGTACCAGCCGTCCGCTAGCCAGCCGCCGATAGCGTTTGGGCCCGCGGCCAGGGTTCCGGTCACGTCGTAGGTGGCATAGCGCAGCCGCTCCCCGTACACGGTCCAGCCCGGGGCGAGTGCTTCGCGGCCGACGCGTCGCCCGTTGATCTCTACCTCGTAGAGCCCGTGTGCGGTGACGTAGAGGCGCGCTGCGCGGACGGGCCGGGTCAGGTCAAAGTCCCGGCGGACCAGCGGAGGTCGGCGGAGTGCTTCCGGATCCTCGTTCCAGGCAGGGGCGATGGCCTGCGCCTGCCAGTCGGAGGGTTCGAGTAGCCCGCTCTCGACGGTCGCGGCCGGGCTCCAGTCGCTCGGAACCTCACTGTCCGGGCCCCATACGCGCACGCGCACGGCCACGGACGTTCGGGATGCGAGGTCCTCCATGGGCCACGGAACCAGCACGGAGTCGGGTGAGGTGACGACGAGCGAGGACGCCTCACCCGAGCTTCGGGTCACCTCGACCTCGTAGCGATGCTGGGTCCAGCCTGGTTCCGCCGTCGTCTTCCAGCTCAGCCTCGGTCGCCGCTCACCGATGCCGAGGGGTTCCCGGTGGTGTTCGAACGAGACGGGACTAACAATGTTCGGCATGGAGGATCCTTCGGTGGAGAGGTGCCGCCGGACGGCGGCGGGGGAGTGGTCGGGCGGGGCAGGGAAGGGTGTCATCCCTTCACGGAGCCGGCGGCCAGTCCCTTCATGACGCGCTGGTTGAGGAAGAGGTAGATGGCGAGCGTTCCAAAGACGTTGATGCAGATCGCGGCGAACAGAGGGCCGTATTGCACGGCGCCGAATTGACCGGTGAAGTTGAGCAGTCCGACCTGGATGGTGCTGAGGTCGCTGTTGTTCGCGAAGGTCAGGGCTATCAGGAGGTCGTTCCAGATGAAGAAGAACTGCACCAGGGCCACGGTGAAGACAGCGTTGCGGACCATCGGGAATCCGATGGACACGAACGAGCGGATGATGCTGGCGCCGTCGAGCGTCGAGGCCTCGAAGACCTCTCGCGGGACCGCCCGGAAGTAGGTGGCCATCATGAAGACCGTCAGGGGAAGGCCGGTGGCGGTGTACGTGATAATTAGCGGCCACAGTGTTCCGGTCAGCCCGGTATTGAAATAGGCGGAGAAGAGGGGGAGCAGGATCATTTGACCGGGCACCATGATGCCGGTCAGGAAGATCAGCAGAACGCCGTTGCGTCCCTTCCAGACCATGACCTCGAGCGCAAACCCCGCGGCGACGCCCAGGACGATGATCAGGGCCAGTGATGGCAGTGTTGCCATGAGTGAGTTGGCAACGAAGACCGCGAGGTTCCCAGTGGTCCAGGCTTCGATGTAGTTGTCGAAGTTCAGCGACCCGGGCAGGGACCAGACGGGGTCGTTGAGGAATTCCTGCTGGGTCTTGAAGGAGCCGAGCACCAGCCAGAGCAGCGGGTAGAGCTCGACGATGAGCAGGAGGGCGATCAGGAGGTGGACGGGCAGTTTTGCGAATCGTTTGCCGGTGCGGGACCGCGACCGTCGTGGTTCCTGGCGTTGCATCGCTTCGAGGGGTGCTTTGCGGGCGGGTACCTGTGTGCTCATGACGTCAGTCCTTGGTGAGGTCGCGGCGCGAGGACCGGAAGATGAAGATGGTCACGATCAGGCAGAGCAGCGTCAGCAACAGGGCAATCGAACTGCCGTACCCGTAGTCGCCGAAGGCGAACGAGGTCCGGAACATGTACAGCGTCAACGGAGTGGTCGAGGACCCGGGACCACCGTTGGTGAGGGCAACGATGGAGTCGAAGACCTTGAGGGTTCCGTTGATGCTGAAGATGATCGAGGACAGCAGCACGGGCAGGGACAGCGGAAGGACGATGTTCTTGATGAGCCGCCAGCCCGTCGCGCCGTCAAGCCGCGCAGATTCGAGCATGTCCTCGGGGATGTCCACGAGTCCCGCGTACAGCAGGACGGCGTAGAAGCCCATGGACCGCCAGATATCCATGAGGACGATGACCCAGAAGGCGCTGGAGGAGCTGCCGAACCAGTCGACCGATTCAACGCCCACGCCGTTGAGGAGGCTGTTGACGAGCCCGTTCTGCGGGGCGATCTCGAACATTTTCTGGAAGAGGAGGGCGACGGCGACCGTCGGCAGGACGACCGGGAAGAAGACGAGCGTGCGGATGACGTTCGAGGACTTCTTGAGAATGAACACGTACATCAGGGCCAGCAGGTAGCCCATCAGAATCTGTCCCACTGTGATCACGATGGCGTACCGGACGGTGAACGACAGGGCCGTTCGGACCTCGGGGTCCGTGAACAGGCGGGTGAAGTTGTCGGTTCCCGCGAAAGTGAACCCGGAAATCGCGTTGCCACTGAAGAAGGTGTAGCCCATCGACCAGAAGATCGGGACGAGCATCACAAGGGAATACACCAGCAATGCTGGGCCCAAGAGGATGGCGATGGCTTTCTTGTCGCCCAGTACTGACTGCATGGTGGTCCTTTTGTCTACGTCTGACGTGTGGGCCAGTCGGTGGCCCGGACGGTTTGAGCGCCGGGGAAGAAGGCGTTATCTTCCCCGGCGCGCTCGTACCCTACTTGAGGGCGGACTGCACCGTTTCCATGAACTGCTCGGGGCTCATGCTGCCGGTGACCAGAGGAGCGGCGTTGGTCTGGCTGGCCGTGGTCGCCTGCGTGCCGAAGAGGGCCTCGAACCAGAGGACGCTCTCACTGGTGCCGGCGATCGTGTCCTGGACGGTCTGGGTGAGGGGGTCGACCTCGACCTCGTCGTTGACCTTGAACCCGGAGATCGCGCCCTTCTCGGAGAGGCCAACGCTTCCGTAGTTCTCGGTGATGCAGGTCAGCCATTCGCCGGTGCTGTCGTTGTAGGACTTCTCGGAAATCGCCATCGGCAGTCCCACATTGGCAGCGTACTGGTTGTCGATTCCTGCGCCGCCTTCGACCTTGGGGAAGGGCATGAAGCCGATGTTGTCAGTGCCGATCTGGTTCGCTGCCTCGTCGTTGAAGTTCGCGAGGACCCAGCTGCCCATGTAGAGCATGCCGGCCTGACCGGTGAGGAACTGGTTGACTGCGGTGTCGTAATCGATGGAGCCGACACCCTCGCCGAAGTAGCCCTTCTGACCGAGGTCGGCGACCGCTGCGGCCGCCTCGACGTACTCGGGATCCGTGAGCTTCGCTTCGCCGTCGGCGACCTTCTGCAGTGCGTCCTTGCCGAGGTCGCTGAAGAGGTAACCGCTGATGAGACGGGTCAACGGCCAGCCCTGCTCGCCCGAGGCTGACAGAGGGGTGACACCGGAGGAGTTGAGAGTCTCGGCGGCCGCCGTGAAGTCCTCCCAGGTCTTAGGGACCTCAATGCTGTTGTCCGCGAAGAGCTGCTTGTTGTACCAGATGCCCTCGACGTTGTACTCGTACGGCAGGACGTTGAAGCCGCCGTAGAGCGCCTTGACGGTGTCAATGGCCGCAGGCTCCACCTGGTCGATGACGTCCAGATCGGTCAGCGTGGCCTCGAGGTCGAGGACGTTGCCGGATGCTGCGAGTTCCTTCGTCAGAGCGGGAGCGGAACCGGCAGCGAACTGGGAAGGCAGCGCGCCCTGGCCTGCCTGCAGTTGCAGCTGCTGATCAAGGTTGGTCTGCGGGACGGTGTCCACCTTCAGCGGCATCGCATCCGCAGCGGTCTTGCACTGATCCCCAGCCAGAGTCTCCAGGACAGCAGGGATGGTGGTGTTCTCCACGACGCTAAGCGTGGTGAATTCGCCAGCCTCGCTCTCGCCTCCGCCGTCATTCGAGCTGCCGGCACCGCAGCCGGTCAACAGCAGCGATACGGTGCTGAGTCCTACGCCCAGAAACAGGATCCGGTTCTTGTTACGCGTGGTGGCCACGTTTCCTCCTTGAAAGTGTGCGCCCCATATTTGAAGCGTTTCAATTATCGAGGGTAGGGGTCGCATGAACCTGTGTCAACAGTCACATCGGGTGCAGGTTGCTCCTCTTTTGCCCTACCCGGTTCGGACTGCCAAGCACTGCAAATGGTGTCGCGCACAACAAAGGGCCCGCCCCCTTTCGGTGTGGCGGACCCTTCGTTTTTGACGCTCTGCCGGTCGTGCTGGGCTAGCGCACGTTCACTGTTGAGCGAAGCGGCAGTGCCTGCGACGAGGAGCCGACCTCGAGGCCGAATTCACCGGTGGGCGTCGTCCAGGAGTCGCGTTCTGCGTCCCAGATTGACAGGGGGTGATCGGGTCCGTCGGCCTCGATGACCAGGTGAACCTGTGTTGTCTGATTCGGCTTGAGGGTGACCTTCTCGAATCCGACGAGACGCTTGCCGGGTTCGCCGGCGGCACCGGGCAAGGTCAGGTACACCTGGCCCACTTCGGCCCCTGCTGTTTTGCCGGTGTTCTTGATCTGGAACTTCACGTCCAGCGACGTGGTCCCGGTCTTCTTGTCCACCACGGGCTTCACACGGAGGTTCCGGTACTCGAAGTCGGTGTAGGACAGACCGTGACCGAAGCCGAAGAGTGGCTTGATGCCCTGGGACTGGTACCACTTGTAGCCGATGGCAAGGCCTTCGGTGTAGTTCACCTGCCGGATCTCCGAGGCACCCACAGGGGCGGTGGTGGAGCCGTTGGAGTAGATGCCGGGGTACTGCTCGGGCGTGTTCGTCGGCGTGTCGGCAAGGGACGCAGGGAAGGTCATGGGCAGCTTGCCTGAGGGGTTCACATTCCCCCACAGGAGGTTCACCAGGGCAGGGCCCTGCTGTTCGCCGGCGTACCAGCTTTCCAGCACGGCTTCGGTCTTTCCGAGCCATGGCATTTCCACAGCGCTTCCCGTTTGCAGAATCGCGACGGTCCTTGGGCTGGCTGCACCTACGGCATCGATCAGGGCGTCACCGTTTCCGGCGAGACGGAGATTCGGAAGATCGTTGAATTCACCGGACTTGTAGTAGCCGACGACGATGGTGACGTCAGCCTTCGCTGCGACGGTAGCCGCTCGCTGGGGGTCGGCACCGTTGTCGAAGACGACGGTGGAACCTTCTGCTGCTGCCCGCTCACGGACTGCATCCTCGATCGTCACAATGTTTTCGCAGGTGAGCGTATTCGGGGAGCCGAAGCGCCAGCTCATGCTGCACGCATCCTTGGCGCTGACCCCGTTGGTTAGCGTCTTCGATGCAGTCGGGCCGATGATTGCGATGCTCTTGGGCTTCGATGACAGCGGGAGGATCCCGTCGTTCTTCAGAAGGACCGTACCTTCCTCGACGGCCTGTCGTGCAAGATCCTTGTGCTCACTCGTGGACACAGAGCCGGGGGCCGCTGTGGGCAGTGGAGTGTCGAAGAGTCCGCCCCGGATGTAGGAGCGGACGACGTTGAACGCTGCGTTGTCGACGTGTTCCTCGGTGATCTCGCCTTTCGCCAGTGCCTGGTTCAGGAGAGCGGGGGTGTAGTAGATCGGGCGGTTGAGCTCCTGGTCCAGCCCTGCCTTGAGTGAGGGGGCAGTGGAATGGACGGCCCCGAAGTCGGACATGATGTATCCGTCGAAACCGAGCTTCGAGCGCAGGGTGTCGTTCAGGAGGGGGTTCTCGCAGGCGTAGATACCGTTGATCTGGTTGTAGGAGCACATGATGCTCTCCGGGTCGCCCTCGGTGATGGTGATCTCGAACGGGAGATCGTAGGCCTGACGCAACGTCCGCTCGTCGATGTTCGAGCTGCTCGCGTTTCTGGACACTTCCTGCTCGTTGGCGACGTAGTGCTTGACGTTGGAGAGTACAGGCTTGTCGGGATTGCCTTCCTCGATACCGCGGATCGCTGCCCCGGCGAGAGTGCCGCTGAGCAGCGAGTCCTCGCCGAAGTATTCTGCGGTCCGGCCGGAGAGCGGGGTGCGGCCGCTTGCAATACCTGGGCCGAGGACAACGTTCTTGCCCTTATCGAAGGCCTCGGCTGCCTGTGCAGCGCTCTTGTCGAAGACGAGGTTGCGGTTCCAGGTCGCTCCGAGGGCGATGGGTGCGGGGAATGCCGTCACGCCCTCCGTGAATCTCACGCCGTCGGGTCCATCGGTGTATACGACCTTGGGGGTGCAGGGAAGCTGAGCTTCGTACTGGACTCCGCCGAACGTCGTCGTGGTCGGATCATTTGCCGGTTGTTCCACGAGCCAGCGGTACTTCTGCCCGAGTGAACTGGCATCCAGCAGGATACGTGCCCGCTCATCGGGAGTCTTTGAGGTATCCATCCAGGGGCATTCAGCCGGATAAGGTTCGGCAGGTTGGGCTTGTGCCGCCGGCACCTGAGCTCCAAGGGACGCCGCCAGGAATCCGCCTACTGCTAGGGCCGCTAGGGCCCGTCGTGGTGATGTACGCGATCGGGGTTCCACATGTCCTCCTTGACATAGAAATTTGAAGCGCTTCAATTCTGTTTCGCATTAAGGTGGATTGATGAGTAGGTCAGGGCATGAGCTAGGTGATGTGTGATCGGGGTCTCATGTAGGCACCAACGTAGGGCCGGCTTTAGTGTCGCGTCAAGATCAACGTGTACGCACCTGGGGACCAAGCCCAAGAGGCAGGTAGATGTGCCAAGCCATGCAAGGGTCTAATCAGCTTATGCAGCCGGTGGTAATGAGTTCCGAACCGAGGATCGAATCGCCGATAATTTATCTTATGTCAGGTAGTGGTCCGGAAAGGGGTGGATCCCCTCCTCTTGGGTGCTCACTGCTATTCGGTACTCTTCGATGCGATCTGGTCGAACGACGCAGTAAGTTGGTCGCCTGCAGGCAGGGCGCGTTGCTCCGCGGCGGCAGGTTCACGTAGGTGTAGGTCGAGGTGGACACGTGCTCAATAGGGTCCTCGAGTTTACGGGCTAGGTAGGTGTTCTTCCGGAGACCCGCGAACACCTCGGAGCGCCGACCGGCGCACCAGGACAGTCACGATCGGGAGGCGTCGTTTAGCGGTCCTCGAACTCGTCGAGGCTCCACTCGTCCCTCCACAGGATGACTGGGCGCCCACCCTCGAAGGTCAAGGGCAGCCACACGTAGTCGGCGAGGGACGTGTTCACCTCAGCGAACTCCTCCATGCGTATGTCCCCGTCCCGGCCGGGTGCGAAGTGTTCTTCAAACGCGTTGTGCGCTTTGGCACCGTGTTCGAGATATGTGGGCAGCCAGCGATCCCCGAGGGCGATGTAGAGGTTTTTCTTGGCCGGGTGCTCGAAGACCGAAGATATTTGCGTGTGAAACGAAGTCCGTGATGCGTCTGTCGGGTGCAGGTCGCCGAGGACCGTGTAGGGGCCATGAATGCTCTTGGCAACAGCAGATTCCGAGGGATTTGGGTAGTAACCGGTGGTTCCTGATGTGAGGAGGTAGTGCTGGCGATTGTGCCGGAAATAGGCGGGTGCTTCACGCACGAACGGGGGCTGTGGCTGGGGGAAGTGGGTGGAGTAGTAGCCGGTGACGTCAGTGTAGTCGTCGGTGAGATCAGCAACGATCATTTCTGAATGAACTCGTTCGAAGATGTAATAGCCCTTGCCGTCGTGAGAATCGACGACGAGGTCGAAGTCGCCGGCGCTCATGCTCAGCGGTCGCAGCCAGGTCTGCACTATCGTGTAGGGCCCGAGGATGTGGTCCGCGACGAGGACGGTGGACCGCTGTACCGAGCCCTTGCTCATCACCTTAATCCAGCACACGAACTGCCCGGTCTGCTCGTTGTAAATAATGTGCGGTCGATCTACTGCCTGCTGCGGGTGAAGGGGATGGTCCGGGTCATCCTCGACCGGCGGAACAATCAGGCCGCAGTCCTCCCAGTTGTACAGATCGGTGGATGAGTAGCATCGGACGCCCCAATGCCAGATGTCGCTGCCAGGGACGGTGCGCTCCTTGTTCTCGCCGTACCAGTAGTAGACGCCGTCGACGGTAATGATGGAACCACCGTGAGCCTGGATCCTGTTGCCATTCGTATCGAGCCACGGTTGTCCTGGGTGAAATGCGGTAAGTGCGCTCATTGCCTTCTTTCTGTTGTGAGCGGGGCGAATTCATCGGGCTTCCCTGAGGACGTGTCCTTCTCCAATGAACCACCATTGGCGCTGACGCTGTCCCTGCACCGAGCAAGGCCTGAGGCAGTGGAGCTGCAGAAACTGCTTGCATGACGACGGCGCTGTAGTCAGTGCCGGGAGCCGGCGTGCCCGGGATGTCCCGCGCATAGCAATCTCTATTAGATCGATGGAGTCAGTGTGTGATGAAGCGATTCATCATGTCAATACGAGCGTAGAGGGTGAATCTGACCCTGTAGGTATAACGGTCCCGTCATAGCTGTTGACAGGGTGATCAAGTGGGCCTAGCTTCTGATGAAGCGCTTCATCAACGGCGTCACATTCAAGGAGGAATGGTGTCTACAGCAAATCAGCGAGCACGCCGAGGAACCCCCCTCATCGCTTTGCTCAGCGTTGGAGTTCTGGCCCTGACCGGTTGCGGCGGCAGCAGCAGCGAAGGCGACGGAGGTGGTGGCGGTGCCACCGCGGAGGCCGGGACATTCACCTACCTTGGCCAGAACGAGAACACGACCATCGTGGAGACGTTGGAGACCTTGGCTGGAGATCAGTGCTCGACGGAGAACGAGGCGGCGAAGTTCACGCCGGATGCTATTCCAGGCGCAACCTGGGATCAGCAGCTTCAGCTCCTGGCAGGGCAGGAAGGGCTGTCTGATTTCGGCATGGCGGCGGGCACGCCGTCCCTGATGAAGCAATTTATCGACTCCGGTCAGGTGCAGGACATCTCCACCGAACTGGAAGCGATGGGGATCGAGGACAAGATCCTTCCGGCCGCTGCGTCTACCATCCAGGCGCTGCACGGCACCGACGAGCTGTACGCGCTTCCGACGGAATTCAACATCGAAGGGTTCTGGTACAACAAGCAGCTTCTGGAGGACAACGGCATCACTCCCCCCGAAACGTGGGACGAGCTCGTGGATGCTGCGGCGAAGCTGCAGGCCGCCGGCATCCAGCCGTTTTCCGCATCCGGGGAGCAGGGGTGGCCCGTCACCCGCCTGGTCGGCAATTACCTGATGCGCGACTTGGGCCCCGATGCGCTGACGAAGGTTGCGGACGGGGAGGCAAAGCTGACCGATCCCGAGTACGTCAAGGCTGCTGATGAGGTCGCCGCGCTGGGGAAGGCCGGCTACTTCGGCGACGCACCGACCTCTATCGACTACGACACATCCCTCAACCTGTTCATGACAGGCAAGGCTGCCTTCCTCTACATGGGCAGCTGGGCGACGACGGCTTTCAACGACGAAGCCCAGAACAAGATCGGCGTCGACAACGTCGGGTTCTTCTCCTTCCCCGACGTTGATGGCGGCAAGGGCAGCAGCGACCAGGTCCCGGCGAACGTGGGCATCCCGACGATGTTTTCCAGCAAAGGCTTCGATGACTCCACCAAGGCGTGGATGGAGTGCATCGTCAACAACTACGGCGACACCGTGCTCAAGGACAGCGGCGTCGTGTCCGGTTTCAAGGTCGAGAACCCGCCTGCGGACCTTCCCGCGACGACGAAGCTGGTGCAGGAACAGATCGCGAACGCGCCCTCGAGCGTGCTGTGGTTCGAGGCGCTGATGACCTCGCAGGCCACAACCGTGAGCCAAAGCAACGGCGGTGGCCTGGCCAACGGCTCCGTCAGCGGCGAGCAGTTCATGAAGCTCGTTCAGGACGCCAACCAGGGCTGAGAAGACACACCATGAGGGGTTCCGAGACTCCCGTTTCGGAACCCCTTCATCATCCGTGAAAGCAGAACATGAACAAAGTCCTTGGAGACCGCAGAGCGATTTTCCTCCTGCTCGGGCCGGCGCTGCTGGTCTACAGCCTCGTCATGCTCGTCCCGATTTTCTGGTCGATGGGTTACACCGTCTTTGACGGTGGCATCCTCACCGGATTCACCTTCGTCGGATTCGGCAACTTCATCAAGTTCTTCAACGACCCGACCGCTCTGAGCGCAACGTGGTTCACCATTCGCTACGCGCTCATCCTCACGGTCCTACAGGTCGGATTCGGGTACCTCCTCGCACTGCTGTACACCTTCCGGATCAAGCACGCCTCAAGCTTCATCCGCACCATCATCTTCTTCCCCGTCGTGCTCCCCACCGTCGGCGTCGGGCTGCTGTTCCAAAAGCTCTTCGAGGCCGCTCCCACGACAGGTCCCGTCAATGGCCTGCTGAACCTCCTCGGGTTTGCGTCGGTGGACTGGTTCGGGTATCCCGAGCAGTCGTTCTGGGTGATCATCCTCCTGGACCTGTGGCGGTCGATGGGCTTCTACGCGATCCTGCTGTACGCCGGGCTGGTCGACATCCCCGAGGAGCTCCTTGAGTCGGCACGCATCGACGGCGCCTCCGGCTGGCGGCTGGTGCGCTCGATCGTCCTTCCCCTGTCGCTGCCGGTACTGCTCTCATCGCTGATCTTCAGCATCAACGGGACGCTGAAAGTGTTCGACACCATCGTCGCCCTCACCAATGGCGGGCCCGGAAATTCGACCACCCCACTGACGCTGTACATGTTCCAGACCTCATTCGCGTACGGCGAGTACGGGTACGGCAGCACCATCGCGACCATACTCACCATCCTGTGCCTGCTGGTGACGATTCTTATTTTTCGTTCTACTCGCCGTGATCTGACGAAGGGATGACCATGAGTACCGCACCTTCGACCACAGCACCCGCACCAACAGCACCCTCGCCCGCACCAGCAGCACCTTCTCGCAGAGCACGACGAATTCGTCGTTTCTTCACGCGCCTGCCGCTGGACATCGTGATAGCCCTGCTGCTGATCGCGGTCATCTACCCGATCGTCTGGCTCGTCCTGAGCTCCTTCAAGAGCCAGTCCGAATTCCTCAACGCACCCTTCTGGTCGCTTCCGTCCACATGGTCTCTCGCCAACTACACAACCGCGTTCGTCGATGGCGGTCTCGGCCGCTTCATCCTCAACAGCATCATCGTTGTCCTGCCGTCCCTGGCGGTGATCCTGATTCTCGGAACTGCCGCAGGGTTCGTGCTTGAAGTGATGGTCTGGAAGGGCCGGGCAGCTGTGCTCCTGACCTTCCTCGCCGGAGTCATGGTGCCAGCGCAGATGATCCTGCTGCCGCTGTTCACCATCTATTTCCGCCTCCACCTCACGGGAACTCTCTGGCCCCTGTTCTTCACCTACATCGGTATCGGCATGCCCCTGACGGTGTTCATGATGGCCACGTTCTTTCGTGCCATTCCGCGTGAACTGTTCGAAGCTGCCACCATCGACGGCGCCAGCATCTTCCGATTGTTCTGGCAGGTCGGGCTCCCCCTGGTCCGCAACGCCCTGTTCACGATCGGACTGGTGCAGTTCTTCTTCCTCTGGAACGACCTGCTCATCGCCCTGACCTTCACCAACTCCCAGGGTCTACGCACCATCCAGGCCGGGCTTCTGAACTTCACCGGACAGTACGGCGCCGTCCAGTATGGCCCCACGTTCGCAGGCATCGCCGTCAGCGTCCTCGGGACACTGATCATCTACCTATTCCTCAACCAACAAATCATGAAGGGCCTCACCGCAGGCTCCGTGAAAGGATGACAATGCGCGTCACCAGGCCTCGCGCCGAATACCGACCCGACGGCTTGGGAATCGGAACTGCCACCCCCCGACTGTCCTGGCGCATCGAATCGAACACCACCAATCTCGTGCAGATAGCGTACGAGATCCGACTCAGCCTGCCGGACGGCACCGAACATATCGCCGAGGGCCGGGACACCAACGAGCAGGTCTTCGTCGATTGGCCTTTCGCTCCCCTGCAATCCCGGCAGCGCGGCACAGTCGACGTCCGCGTGCAGACTTCCGACGGTCAGAAATCGGGTTGGAGCAAACCCCTGGACCTGGAAGCTGCCCTTCTCCGGCAGGCCGACTGGAACAGCGCGTTTATCTGCGTTTCCGAGAGTGCGCCGGCGGAAGGAATCCGGCCGGGCTACCTGCTGCGGTCCGAGTTCGCCGTCGGCAACGATGTCAGCTCGGCGCGCATCTACGCGACCGCCCACGGGATCTACACACTCACCCTGAACGGCGAACGCGTCGGTGATGAGGAGCTCGCACCGGGGTGGACCAGCTACCGCCACCGGCTTCGCTATCAAACCTACGACATCACCGACATCCTTCGATCCGGAAACAACGCCATTGGGGCAGAACTCAGTGACGGCTGGTACCGGGGCCGCATTGGCTTCCACGGCGGCATCTGGGACAGCTACGGCACGGACCTCTCCTTGCTCCTGCAGCTGGAACTGCACCACACAGACGGAACCGTCACCACAGTCCCGCTCGACACCCAGTGGCGCACATCCACCGGCCCGGTCATCGCAGCGAGCCTCTACGACGGAGAGCACTACGATGCCCGTCTGAGCCCCGCCGGTTGGAACGAGCCCGGCTTCGACGACAGCTCCTGGTCGCGACCGGCAATCCTTCCCCGCGAACAGTTCCCCGCCGAACTTCAAGCGCCCGTCGGAGTTCCAGTCCGGGAAACCCAGACACTTCCACCCTGCAGCGTCGAACACAGACCCGATGGGCGCATCCGTCTCGACTTCGGCCAGAACATCGCAGGCAGGCTCCGCATTTACCCCACTGGCCCGACCGGCCACACCGTGACCCTGCACCACGCCGAAGTGCTCGAGGGCGACGAACTCGCTGTCCGACCTTTGCGATCTGCTCCATCGGTGGACAGCTACACCCTCCGCGGTGATGAGCAACGAGAAACCTGGAGCCCCCGCTTCACCATCCACGGCTTCCGGTACGCCGAACTCGAGAACTGGCCGGGTGACTTCCACCCCGATGATGTCCAAGCCGTCGTCATACACTCCGACATGGAACGCACCGGCTGGTTCGAATCCAACGAGCCCCTGGTCAACAAGCTGCACGAAAACACCGTCTGGAGCATGCGCGACAACTTCGTCGACCTGCCCACCGACTGTCCCCAACGTGACGAGCGGCTGGGCTGGACCGGAGACATCCAGGTATTCGCCCCTGCAGCGAGCTTCCTCTACTCAAGCGGCGGGATACTTGCCAGCTGGCTCGCTGATGTCGCCGCTGAGCAGGGACCGACCGGCGCCGTCCCTAACTTCGTGCCCTGGATCGCCTGCGGATTCCCCGAGGAATCCTCCGCCGCATGGGGCGACGCTGCCGTCATCGTGCCCTGGACCATGTACCAGCGCAACGGTGACACCGCCATCCTGAGCCAGCAATTCATCAGCATGACGGGATGGGTGGACCACCTCGCCGGCATGGCAGACAGCACAGGCCTGATCCGCGAAGGAATGCAGCTAGGCGACTGGCTGGACCCCGCCGCGCCCCCCGAAGATCCTGGAGCAGGAAAAACTGACAGGTACCTCGTCGCATCGGCCTACCTTGCGCATTCTGCCCGCCTGACCAGCCAAGCAGCAAAGGTTCTCGGCCTTGCGGACGAAGCGGACAGGTACCGGATACTTGCCGAGCACACCACCGTAGCGTTTAAGCACGAATTCCTTTCACCCGCCGGCCGGCTCGTAGGCGAAACCCCTACCTCATTGGCGCTGTCTCTCGTCTTCAACCTAATCGATGACCCGGTTCAACGCACCCGGGCCGGCACCCGTCTTGCCGACCTCGTCCGCGAGGGCAACTACCGGGTTCAGACAGGATTCGTCGGCACTCCCGTGATCTGCGACGCCCTGGCCCTCACCGGCAACATCGAAGACGCCTATCGGCTCCTACTGGAGAAGGAATGCCCTTCATGGTTGTATCCCGTGAGCATGGGCGCCACCACCATCTGGGAACGCTGGGACAGCATGCTCCCCGATGGCACCGTCAACCCCGGAGAAATGACGTCTTTCAACCACTACGCCCTTGGCGCCGTGGTCGATTTCCTCCACCGCGTCCTCGCAGGACTCGCGCCCGTTGAGCCCGGCTACCGACGAATCGCCATCGCTCCGCAACCCGGATTGACGTTCACCTCAGCTCGCGCTCAGCACGTCACTCCCTATGGGCTTACATCCGTGGAGTGGACGCTCGACGACGATGTGTTCTCCCTCGAGGTCGTCGTTCCTCCAGGAGTGACCGCCGACATCCACCTTCCCGGCGGGGGCGACGATGTTCGGGAGGTTGGGTCCGGAAAGCATCACTTCCGAACCCACATCAGGTCTCTGGCAGAAGTTGCCTGAAGCGGGCCGCCCCGTGGTGCAGCGAGAGGTGTTGCACCACGGGGCGCCCGCCCCTGGCCGCTCTCCCTGGCCGTCAGGCGCGTCCCATGGAGCTTTCCCTGACTGTTAGCCGTGGGGGTATCACTACGTTGCGATGCAGGTGGTGTTCCTCGTTTTGGAGCTCATCCAACAGAAGTTGCATGGCTGAACGCCCCATCTCGAAGCCGGGTAGATCGATTGTCGAGATGGGGACTGCACTTCCGTAGGCCGACTTGTTGTCATCACACGCGACGATGGCGATTTCTGCAGGGATTTGGACGCCTCCCTCCAAAAGGCGTTGCATCAGACCGAACGCAACAAGGTCGGCTGCCGCAACAATCCCGTCAGTGCCGCCCGTTTGCTGCCCGAGCAATTGTTCGCCTATCACCTGCCCGTCCTTAATGCGGACGTCTGACGAGTCCAGGTGCTTAAGGGTCGCGTAGCCGGCGGATTCGGCCACGGCTCGCTGCGCTCCTCGCCACCGGCCGCCAACCGCATGACTGGTGAGCGGTCCACCCGCGAAGGCAATCTGCCGTCTACCCAGCCCGATCAGGTGATTTGCCGCTAAATAACCTGCGGCCTCATAATCGGTTGTCACCGTGCAACTGGTCGCATCGCAACTTGGATCGATGTCCAGGAGTACAACATGCTGTCCGGCTCCCCTGGCATCAGGAACCCCCGCTAAATCGCTTCCCACAGCTGTCAGTAAGGTGCCAGCGACCTGCTCCTGAGCGAAATGCTCCAGGTACGCTTTTTGCTTCTCCACACGCACATCAGAATTGGCCAACAGTAGGTAGAACCCGGATCGTTCCGCTTCCACCTCCGCCCCACGCGCCATGTCCGCAAAGAACGAGTTTGCAAGGTCGACGAGGACAAAGCCTACGGAGTTGCTACTGCCGGCAGCCAGGGAACGCGCAGCGCTGTTGCGCACGTAACCCAACGCGCTGATCGCTGCCTGAACGCGCTTCACCATCCCGGGATCGACCCGATCAGGACGGTTAAGAACGTTCGAAACCGTCCCGGTGGAAACCCCCGCTCGGCGCGCCACATCACTGATCGTCACCGCCGTTCGCTGCCGCGAGCGACGTCCGGACCCCTGAGTAACTCCATGAAGCGGTTCATGAACCATAGAGGGGATACTAACCGTCGAGGGCGGACCCCACTACCTACAGCGGGCCAGAGGGGGATTTCGTGGCTTAGGTGCCAGTACAGCTCGACCAACACCTCCCCAGCGAAGGCATCAGCTGAGTGCACAGCCTTCCTTGAACGCATCGCCGACGACATCGACGTCTTCGACAGCGCGTTGACGAGGCACGCCACCCTCGAAACAGGCCTTCCTGCCGCCCGCATCGAAAGCAGGCGCGCCCCGCAGCGGACAGCGCGAAGGAAACCGCTAACGAACCCTATGTCAGGTGGTGGTTCGGGAAGGCGCTGGAGCCCCTTCCATCGGAAGGTGTCCGAGTCGCCCCAATAGTGCAGAGAGTGTCTGCACTATTGGGTTAGTCCGTATCGAGCTCCAGGGCGTTGACGATCGCTTCGGGTGACGGCAGCGCTTCCTGCTCGGCTTCGGGAAGGGCCTCATAGGTGTAGGAGGCGACCGCGACAGGTTGGGCTGCTGCATCCAGGGCGTATCTGACTGTGTGTTCGTTCTTCGCGCCGCATACGAGGATGCCAACGGAGGGCCGCTGTCGAGGCAGCCTGATCTTGTCGTTGACCACTGAAACGTAGAAGTTCAGCTGTCCGAGGTGCTCTGGCTTGAACTTCCCGGCCTTGAGCTCCACGACCACGTAGCGCTCCGTCGGGATGTGATAGAGCAGAAGGTCGATGTAGAAGTCATCACCCCCGACCTCGAGATGAACCTGGCGTCCAACGAATGCGAAGCCGGCACCGAATTCCATGAGGGTCTGTGTCATGCGCGATGACATGGCTTCCTCGATCGCAGCCTCATCCGACTCTGGGCTGAGGCCGAGGAAGTCCAGGACGAGAGGGTCTTTAGCTACTTCGCGAGCTAACCCTGGTCCCTCCTCTGGCAGTCGCGCTTCCAGGTTGTTTGGAGCTGACCCTTCCCGCTCATGGAGTTTGGAAGCGATCTGGTGTTCAAGGACGGCCAGCGACCACCCATGGCGGACACTGCGGGCCGCATACCACTCGCGCAGGCCCTGATCATTGAGCTGCTCCAGCAACGTGACGTTATGGCTCCAACTGATTTGTGCAGACAGTGTCTGCACAAATGCCTCACTCCCCTGCCACGCGTCAGCCAAAGCACGCATGTAGTACAGATTCCTCCGTGAGAACCCTTTCATATGCGGGAATTGACCGCGCAGATCCTCGGCCAGGCGACCGAGCACCTTACTCCCCCACGGCTCGGCCTGTTGTTGCTCCAGGATGGTTCGGCCGATGTTCCAGTACAGCTCCATCATGGAAGCATTCACCACACGCTGAGCTCTCGCCTGCGCCGCTCGTACGGCATTGGCTAACTCGATCAGCGTCTCTGCGTAGCTCGGCGGAAGATCAGGTTCAAGGACAGTCACGTCCCACACCCTAGTAGAGCGTCCTGCCTCAAACGATGAGCACGGTAACGACGACTACAGGGCCGACGCCATGTCAGCGATCAAGAGTGAGACTGGAACACCTCAGAGACTGTTGCACCAGACTGCGGCGACGCACAAACCCCGCTCATGCAGCGCGATTGTCCAACAGCTTGTTGGACATTTGTACCCCGCCGCATCCGCCTCGCCATAGCTTGCCCAATGGCCAGTCCACCGGCAGATTAAGAACCAAAAAACGAACAAGTCTGCTTTCGGTTGCACTGCCAGGTCACCGCAAGACTCCGACTGCGGAAGTAACGTACTTACAGAGTTCGGAAACTCCTATAGGACCCCGCGGCTTGGCGCTCCCAATTGTGAGGCATCGGCCGACTCGCCTTACTTAGGCGTGACGTCCTCGGCGGGGGCTGTGGTCTTGCTCGAGGATGTACTTCACGCGGCTCAGTAATGTGACAGCAGCCAGCTGGTGTTGCTCTCGGATGGACGCCACCGAGCGGGCGTGTACGGCTAAACCGTAAGTGCCTGTTCGAACTCGAGGCTGGTTCCGGTGGAATCAGGGGTAAGGCGGTAGGTCGTTCTTGCCGCGGGATCGTTGCTGCCGACATGCCTGATGACGGCGAGCTGCTCAGGGATTTCCTCGACAATCTCTATGAGGTGGACGTGTTCCTGACCCTCGCGGTGGGAGATGAATCCTTGCATCTCCCCCACCCCTTCCGGTGTGCCGGTCACCTGAAAAGCATTCACGACTGTCGGCTCGAGGAACATGGCGGCTTCGGCGGGCTTGATCACAGCTCAAACTTCCGCGGGCGTCACGGAGATGTGCGTCGATCCTGAAACTCGGATGACTTCATTTCTTGTGCGCTGAATCATGGATATGTCCTTTTGCTGAGACCGGAACCCCAAGATTTGGGGCTTCCCGACGCTGATTCTTCCCGATCACACATACGCGTTGCGCTACCGCCACCCGGCTTAATCTTCTAGCGCCCGCACGGCGAAGGGATGGGTTGGGTGAGGGCTGTGCCTTCCCTAGCGGCTACAGGGAGCGGCCGTTGTCCTTCTTCACCTGGTCAGCTCTACGACTTGCTGCTGCCGCGTCCCTCCTAGCTGATGCCGCTTCGCGCGCCTGGCGCTCCGCGGCAGTGGCCTTCCGACTTTCGATCAACTCGGCCTGCCGCTGGCTGAATCCTCCACCAGGATTGGTACGACGTGCAGCAGGGCTGTTCTTCTCATTCACAGATGCCTCCTTTCGACCCTGGTCCTTCGCATCAAACGTTGGTTCGCCTGCAGCCGCTGCTGCCTGTGCGCGGTGCCTGGCGAGCACACGGGCGACGGCAGCCGACATATCGTCGCCCTGCTGCGGTACCGGCTCGGTCTGAATAGCTTCCACAATCCGTGCCTCACGCTGCTGCGGCGCCGGTAGCGGATCGCTGGCGGCGGCGCGTTCTGCACGCATCTTGTCGATGACGCGCCGGGCAGCAGCTTGCTCGGTGGCCATCCGGTCGGCGATTGCTGCCTCGTCCGCTGCTTGCTGGCTCTGAGCGGCCGTTCGCGGTGCGATGGTGGTGAGTTCACTGTCTTTGTGCAGGGCAGTGGCGCGCTCGATGAGGCGCTGCGCGGTGGGGTCGTCCCGGTATTGCTTGGGGATCAGCGCGGTCTCGTGGGTGCCGATGTTGTATCGGTTCCGGTACGCCTCGGTCTCGGCCGCGATGCGGTGCCACTCGGCTGCTTTCGCGTCCTTTCCGGGCACGGGACCGAGGGCGTTCTTCCACGCAGGCTTTTCTTCCGCGAGCTGCGCGCCTCGGACCACGACCCTCTGCCCGAGGTGCGCCCGGAGCCGGTCAAGCTCGGTCCGGTACGACGAGGGCACCAACTCATCGCGCAGCAGGACGGACGGCGCAAGATCCTCACTGACCGACGTGGCAGCTGCTGGCCGCATGCTCTCCGTGCTGATCTGGGGCAGTGCGACGGATCGGAGCTCCTGCTCGTACCGGATGGCGTCGCCGATGGTGACCTGGTGTGCGGTGCGGGGGTCTTCCCCGCGGGCGGTGCGCTCGATCGCGGACTGGCCCGGTGAGAGATCCTGGCGGCGTTCCAGTTCGACGGTCATCGCCTTCACGATCCACTGGTCTTTCAACACAGTTCTCTGTGTCTCTGTGTTTCCTGTTGTGGTGGGGTCGACGGACTGGACTCGCTGCAGGGCATCAGTGCGCGCGTCGGTGAGTCTGTCGGTCGGCATGAGTGCGAAGGGGCGTGCCGCCCATTCCCTGTCCAGCCCGGTGTCCATTGGTGCTTCACCGGGCGACCGGCGGGGCAGCTCGGCTCCTGCTGCGTGCCTCGTGGCCTGATCGGCGAGCCGGGCCAGGTGCTCATCGGACACGGCCCCGAGGGGACGGTGATCGGCGTTGGTGAGGAGGCTGTGGGCGGTGTCGATGCGCTGCTCGAGCCGGTATGCGAGGACGGCTGCCGGGTCCTGGGCTCCGTCGAACCCGCGAAGGTGCCCGGTGTCGGCGTGCTGCCCGCGCCCGTTGCTGTCCCTGTTGCTGTCGGGGCTGATGCCGGCGGCCTGGGCGAGGAGTGCGGCGGGGTCGAGTCCTTGGGTTTCTGCTGTACGCAGGTGGGTGGCTACTGCTCCCCATGCTTCGTGGGAGGTGAACTGCACGGCGGTCCGCGGTCCCATGACCTTGGCTGCGATGGTCTTGGTCTTGGCTTCCCATGCGGCATTCTCGACCTCGTTGTAGACGCCGGCGAGGGTGGCGACATCACCGGTTCGGACGGCCTCTAGCCGTACTGCTTCGTGCGCGGACAGGGTGCGGTCGTAGTTCGCGGTGATCGTGGACAGGACGCTGTCGCGGGTGACGCTCTGGTCGTTGTCGTCGCCGAGGGCGACGTAGAGCCGGTTCGTCTCGCGTCCTCGGGTGGCGGCGACGTAGGCGCTGGCGCGGTCGGTCCGCTCGTCGAGGATCGCGTGCGCGGTGTCCACGGTGGCGCCCTGGGCGCGGTGCACGGTCGCGGCGTAGCCAAGCTGGCCGTGCTTGTGGAGGTAGTCGGCGTCGACGGTGATCCGTCCCCGGTGGCCTGCGTGCCGGAGGGTGATGCGCTGCCGCTCCTGCCCTGCAGCTGCGTCGGCGGCTGTGTTGGTGGCGGGGTCGGCGGTGACCTTTTCGACGGTCCAGACGTCATTGTTCTTGACGAAGTCCTTGCCCTGGTTGACCTGCAGGGTGCGGTCATTCTTACGCGTGACGACGGTGTCCCCGGCATAGGCGCGGAGCCCGTCGCGGAGGACCACGGACGGTGTTGCTTCGGTGATCGGACCGGTGCCGTCGGTGAGGTCGCCGGTGGCGATCCGGGCGGCCTGTGCGCGGGCGTTGAGGTCGGTGACGGTCGCGTTGTCGGTGGCGACCAGCAGCGAGGTCCTACCGGCTTGGGTGTCGGTCATCCACGCCGCGAGGGCGTCCTGCGTCATGGCCTCAAGGGTCCCGGCGGTGACGCGCTTGTTCTCGAGGTACCAGTGAAACGGAGTATCCGCGCCGGCGGCGGGTGGTTCGCGCAGCGCCAGGGATGCCTCTGACTCGCCTTCCATGCGGAAGCGGTGGACTTCCTCGAGGCGGATCGCTCCGACTTCGTTGTTGAGCAGGCGCAGCGCGCCGCCGGAGCCGATGGCGCCGAGCTGGCGGTCATCTCCGATCGCCCTGACGACGGCGCCGTTGCGGGCGGCGACGGCGACGACGTCGGCGAGTTTCGGGGTGGTGACCATGCCGGCCTCGTCGACGATGATCACATCGCCGGCCCCGAGAGCGAAGGCACCTGCGCTGGTGCTACTGCCGGATTGGTGGTTGCGGTGAGCGGCCAGGAACGCGTCGATGGTGGTTGCTTCGGCTCCGAGGTCCCCGCTCATGACGGCGGCCGCGGTGGCGGTGGGCGCGAGTCCGATGACCCGTCCACCGCTGTCCCGGACGGCGTCGGCGGCAAGGGAGAGGCTGGTGGTTTTACCTGTGCCTGCGGGTCCGATGCCGAGGGTGAGCAGCTTCTCGTCGGTGGCGAACGCACGCGCCAGGTCAATCTGTCCTGTCGACAGGGCCGGTCCCCCGCTCGTGGCCACGGCTTCTGTGTGCTGGGCGAGGATCTTCTCGAAGCGTTCCGTGGAGACAGCGGGAATGACGGTCTTCTGTCCAGCGGTGAGGACCTTGTGCTCGGCGTTCAGCACCTCGTGGGAGGTGAACAGGGCGCTGTCGGCCTGCTGAAACTGGCTTGAGCCGTCCGCGCGCTGGAACTCGCGCAGGCGCGGTGTGATGGCAACAGGCGTGACCTGGAGGCTGTGTGTGCCGGTCACGGCGCGGGTGACTTTCTCCACGGTTTCGTCGGTGATGGTCTGCCCGGGGAAGGCTTCTTTAAGGTGTCGGCGGGTCTGGGCGATGACGTGATTTCGGCCCCATGAGGCACGCTTCGCCGACAGCTCGTGCACGATCTGACGGGCATGCTCGTGCACGTCGAGGTCAGCGACACTCGGGACTGCCCGGGCGCCATCGGGGGTGCGGGGACCGGCACTGCGGACGTGCTCGAGGAGGGCAGATCCGACCGGCATCCCCATCCCGCCGTCCAGACCGGTGCTGTAGTCCTTTTGCCATTCCTCGACCAGCTCGGAGAGCCGGCGGGCGCTCTTCTTCTCCGGCCGGGTCTCCAGCGTGGCCTGCTGTGCGAGGGCGATCTTCTGCTTATCGCTGGGCGCGTACCCGTGCTTGTCGGTGAACTCGGCCTCCAACCGGTTGATCGCTCCGGAGATGTTGGTGCGCCTCGAGGATGCCCGGTGGATGCTGTCCAGGTCGATGCCGGCGACCTCGTAGACGGGCTCTCCGCCGCCAGTGGATCGGGCGACGGTGCTCACACCGAGGGACGCGCAGACCTTCTCGATGACCTTCGCGTTGTACGTCTCGGACGCCGCGACGCCCATCTTGTAGAGGGTGCGTCCATCAAGGGAGGACCACTTCCCGTCGCTGCCCTTGACCTTGTTGGCGATGACGACGTGGTCGTGGAGTTGGGGGTCTCCGGCGCGGGAGTCGTAGTGCCGGAACTGGGTAGCGACGAGTCCTTCCTTGACGTCGATCTGGCGGACCCCGTTTTTCCCGCGGCGGGTGTAGGTGGCGTTCTTCTCGAGGAAGCTGATCGTCTCGGTGATGGCTTCGTTGTGTGCTGTCTCGATGGCTTTGCGCGCTTCGTCGCCGCCGAGCGCCCACAGCAGGGATACGGATTTGGCGGGCGAGAACACCAGGTCGTACCCGGCGACGGTCTGCTTCGAGGGGGTGGTGTGCGCGGTGATGTACCGGGCGAGTTCTTCGTTGCTGCGGGCGTTGCGTCCGTGGGATTCACGGAACAGCTCCCCACCGACCCGGGACCGGATTTCGTGCATGACCTCTTTCGGTAGCGCCTTGTCTGCGTTGTCCGGGCCGCTCCACGCGGGTCCGCTGGTGCGCCGGAACCGGGCCACTTCTTCGTCGATGCGGCGTGTCATCGTCGTATCCGCTGCATCGTATTGGTGGTACTTCTGGCCCAGCTTCACGTCGCTCGCCGTGCCACCGGTGGCGAGGATGCTCGCCGCCTCGGGGTGCCGGCCTTCGCCGAAGAGGGCTTTCATCTGCGCTTCGGTGACCTCGCCGGTCACGCCCAGCAGTTGCTCGGAGTGTCCGACCCACTGACCCGGAGGCATGCCCTCGACGGTGTAGTAGTCCCCCAGCTCCCGGTCGCCTGCGCGCAGTTCGTCGCCGCTGGCGACCTCGGAGGTGTAGTAGGCGTAGCCGTCCCCAGCGCTGAGCTTATGGACGGTCATCACCCTCTCATCCTCACCCACTCCCCCACCCCATCTAAGGCGGCACGCCGCGCGGTTTTGGCCTCATTTATCAAGATGCAAGAGGTGTGACAGATTCTGCTGGTTGGAAGGGTGCTAAATCGCTTGGTGACGACGGAGGAGGAAACCCAGATGAGGCGCCATGGAACCCAGCACAATCTGTCCATCGATTCTCGATGCGGTTGTGCACATGAGAATGGGCGGTGGGTAACACGGTTTTCGTTATCCACGGTTCGTTCGATTGTGTGGAACCGCAAACGGACGTTATCCACCAGGTGGGCAGCATAGAGACGTTGGTTATCTCGGAGCTGTCCACGTGTAGTCAACGCTCGTTACATCCAGCCCGAGCGTCAGCGAGGCCCGCATGAAAGGTCTATGGCGCCGGCATGAGCGGAGAGCTGAGTGTTGCGCCTGTGACGGGTGGGCTCTGACCGTTAGGTTTGCAAGGGAAAGTGTGTCGGATCGCAAGTCGCGGCCGGGGCAGCGTCAGATACAGGTTTTGAACGCGGGATGAGTGAAGGGGACGAGTCATCATGGCAGCACCGAGGAAGTCAGCGCAGCAGGTAGCGGCACGGGAAAAGGCGAGGGCGAAAGCCCAGGAGCTGACCGAACGGCACGAGCGGTTGATTGACCTGGCGGCGGAGTTCTTTGAGCAGGAGCAGCAGGCAGAGCAGATCCGCGCCGAGGCGCGGGAACGCGCCGACGTAATCTTGGCGAAAGCCGAGCAGGACGCCGAGGCGGCAGCGAAGGAAGCCGGCGCGAAGGTGCAGCAGATGCTCGACACCGGGGAGAGCCGCGCAGCGGTCGCTGCCCGACTCGGGCTCAGTACCGCCGAGATGAAGCGGGCTTTGGACGGTGCCAGTGGTGCCGCCGTATCCGCGGATGCGGCGAAGGACGCGGGGACGGCGTCGACTCTGGCGGAGACAGCGGACAAAGTGGCAGAGCAGGTTGCCGCCGAAACGAAGGCCGCATAGCGCGAAGCTTTAGCGGGCGGCACAAAGTGAGGGGACCGATTGGTGTGGGTCCCCTTTGAGCGCAAAAAGCAGTTGCTCAGCGCTGGCTTGGGTTGGCTGCTATCGGGTCAGGTTGTCATCGCGGAAGGAGTAGACGACTTCCACAGCACAGGTAGCCGCGGGGCAGACCCTCTCCTGCACCACCGGGTTCAATGGCTTGGCGCAGACGGCGCCGTTGCCATTGCCCTCGGCATCGACCTGCGCGGGGAGTCGGTAGCGCAAGGCGGACAGTTCTGCGACGTCTAGAAGCTGATTGCTGGCGGGGCAACCGGTCGTCGAGGCAGGCTCTGCGAGAGCCACCGTTGACGGAATGAAGGCAAATGCCGCAGTTGCCGCGGCGATGAGGGCGAAGCGTTTCATCGGAGTTCCTTTCGGCAGGACCGCACCGTTGCGGCCACCTCCAGTGTGTTCCTCCTCCGATCGACCGGCAATGAAATCGCGCCCCCTCTGCCGCACATCAGCCCAGCGCCTCCCCGCTCGTGTCGGTGTGCGGCGCGGCCGGTGCGTGCATACCTGGTGTGCGGCACCGAAGCCACGGTGAGCTTGAGTGCAAGGACGGCGGTTCGTCGCCGGCGACCACAGCTCGAGGTTCCCGCAGCGGCGGCGAACCGCCCCGCCCACCAGCGGAGAGCCGACCCGCTCCCCTATTCCATGCAGCCCGGGCCGGAGCCAGTGGTGCAGGGCTGTCGCTCCTGCACCACCGGTCCCCGGTGCTACTCGGCCGCGTACTCCTCCGCGATCATCTCCTCCTCGTCTGCGTGGACTTCCTCGAACGTCTCACCCGGCTCTGCCTGCGCGGCCCCCTCCACGTCCTTCGTGTCTTCGTCGGGTTCGGTGGTCTTGTTAGCGCTGTCGAGAATGATCTGCTCGACCTCACTCGGCGTGTACCCCCACGTGACCAACTGCGTGAGATAGGTCAGGTGGCTTGCGATCGGTGAGCGCCACGAATCCTTGGCGATGGTCTTCTCAAATCCTGCACAGACCAACGCGATCATGGGCACCTCGGGTCGGGTAGTGGTCTTCGCGACGTGGTCGCGGAGCGGGTTCCACCCCCACGATTCCTTGCCCTCAATCTTCGCTCCGGCCATCTCAGCGGCCACGGCTCCCTCGTAACCGCTGGCAACCTAAGAGTGGTGGGTCAGCGCGTGGACGGTGAAGTACTGCCAGCCCTTCGGTGCCTGCTTCTTCGCCAGCAGGGACCGAACGAAGTCGCGCCGGACAACAGTCGCCGATTCCATGGCCTTGTTGTTGGCGATCAGGGTCTTCCGCTCGGCCTTCTGCTCATCGTTCATCGGTCCCTTCGGGGCCGCTGTGCTCGTGGCGTGTCGGAGGGTGAAACCCAGTTCCTTCCATCCGGTAACGACCGGGATGGTGGTGTACTCGCCGTGGTAGTTGTTGGCGATGCAGACCGCGTTCGCGTCCTCGTCCGTGGCTCGTTTTCCGTCGGTTCGGAGTAGACCGGTGACGACCACGTTCTCGTCCGTCGGGTAGTAACCGTAGCTCACATCTTTCACGACGGCGGTCCCGGCGGCTTCCAGTTCGGCCACCAGTGCGGCGCGGGCTTCCTCGCGTGCGCGCTTGTCGCGCATCTGCTGGGCGACGTGCGCGAGCATGTCGGGCTCGTCCGCGATGACCGATTCCAGTTCCTCGGTGGCGTCCTCGTCGCCTTCGAACTCGGCCAGTACGAAGGCTTCCTCGATGCTCAGGCCCTTGGATAGTGCGGCTTCCCCTGCGGTGCTCTTCTTGGTCTTCAACGCTCCCTCGACTTGGGTCTTTGCGCGTCCGGTCTTCTTCGCGATCTGCGCCGCGCTCACTCCCAGCAGGGACAGCTGGTGGAAGGCGTCGGCTTCGTCCGCATCGGTCAGCGCGGAACGCTGAACGTTCTCCACGACCTGCGTGGTGATCCACTCAACTTCCTCCGGGCTGGCGACGACCATGACCGGGATCAGGGGTGTCTCGGCTTCGACCGCGCTGCAGGTGCGGCGCTGGCCCATCAGGACGTGCACGGTGCCGTCGTTCTTGCGGTGTGCGATCACGGGTTCGATCACGCCGTGCTCCTCGATGCTCGCAATGAACTCGGCGTCAGGGCGGCGTCCTTGCGCACGTTCACGTCCACGGTGAGCGTGCGAGGGTCGATCATTTCAAGGGTCGGCTGAGTGGTCAGCTGAGCGTTCATGAGTGTTGCTCCTTGGTTGCAGTGGTGGTGTCGGGGCCCCTTGGTGACCAGCAGTGGATCCTTTCCCCGTTGTTTTTTGCCTGCTGGCGAGCTTGCTCGCTCGTCCCCGACGGAGCACTGTCAACCCGTAGGGCGGGGCCTGCTAAGAAACCTCGAAGGAAATAAGCGACGCAGGAGCGCCGTAGAGGTTTATGGCCGGCCACGTCGCGTAGCGATTGATGGTGTGGAGCGGGGGCGCATAATCCGACGGACAGCAGCAAAAAACGTCAGGGTCGGGTGCGACGAAGAAGCGCCCGCGCCTTATCAGGCCGGAGCGAAGCGAGAGGACCATTGCCCTGGTTGGAGCGCTAGCGGAAACCAGGAAAGCACTACAGGTCAGACGCCCGCGACCGCCGGCCACGGATGGCTTTTCCCTGGGCGCGCAGCTGCCGACAAAGTGCTCGCCGTAGGGTGAGTTTAATGCGTGATTTCGCGAACCTCCTCGTACAGCTCGCCCTGATCGTCGGCGTCCTGTTGATCGCCCGGCTGGTCTTTGATCTGAGCCTAGGAGGGGTGCTGGCTGGCTGTGGCGCGGGACTGGGCATTGCAGTCACTCAATACGTCGGAGCCCGGAGGGCTAAGCGGGCGAGCGTTCACGGTGACGGCCGCCGGCTACCGGAGGGTTAAAAGGTGGAAGCGGGAGCTGCACCACCAGCTCCCGCTTCCGTACTGCTTTTCTTGCGTTTCCCTGCAACCAGGAAATCTATAGGGCCCGGTTCTTCTCTTCCTCGAGAGTCCGTCGGCCTGGCCGGAGGGCCCCCGGTGCGACCGGTTCCCACTTCCTGCCTTAGTTGTGCTTGCGCTGCAGGCGCTTCACCTCGCGCATCACAGCTGCTTCGATCAAGTCTGTCACAGACCGGTACCCCTCTGCCTGTCCTGCGGCGAGGAACGCTGCCCGCACCTGACCTGCATCGTCCTGTGAGAAGTACGGCGTGAAAGACGCTGGTTTGCGTTTGCTCATGGTCGCCTCCCTCCTTGTGTCGATCGTCGCGACGGCTACTCGTTGCTAAAAGCTCCTGCGGGTGGTGGCGGCTTGGGGTCGCCGGCTAGTCCGCCCACCTCACCCTTCTTGTAGATCCTGAGGACGTCCTGCCAACCCTCGGGCAGCCGCTTCCGGTGCAGCGGGCAGAGGGTGATTCCCTCGTCTGCGATATAGACCCAACCCTGCGGCGTCCCATCCCCTGTGAACGTCAGCGGAGACGTCCGCCCGCACTCGGCGCACTCGGCCAACTGGTCACTTGCTGGTCGATTCGTGGGCATCCGTCCAGTGTGCCTCAGTGAGTGATGCGGGGCGGGTGGTCAGCTCTAGCCGGCCACCCGCCACTCGCTTAGAACGGGGGTTCGCTCTCGGGGCCGTCCCCCCATCCGCCGGCGCCAGCGGCTCCAGCTGCTGCAGGGGCTCCCCACGGATCATCCGCGGGCTGCTGCTGCCACGAGGTGCCCGGCTGCGCTCCTCCCTGAAAGCCTCCCCCACCCTGGGCGTTGCCTCCACCGGCGCCGCCGGAATTGCTGCGCTGAGTGCGGGCGACCTTCGCGGAGGCGTAGCGCAGGCTCGGCCCGACCTCGTCGACCTCGAGCTCCATGACGGTGCGCTTCTCGCCTTCCTTAGTGTCGTAGCTGCGGGACTTCAGCCGGCCCTGAGCGATGACGCGGGTCCCCTTGGTCAGGGTCTCGGCGACATTCTCGGCCGACTCGCGCCAGACATTGCAGCGCAGGAACAGGGTTTCCCCGTCCTTCCAGTCATTACTCTGCCGGTCGAAGGTGCGCGGGGTGCTCGCGATGGTGAAGTTCGCGACCGCTGACCCGCTCGGGGTGAAGCGGAGCTCGGGATCCGCGGTGAGGTTCCCAATGACGGTGATGACGGTTTCTCCGGCCATGATGCTCAACAGCCTTTCGTGTGGGTGCTGGTGTAGTCGTTGATGAGTATTTGAGTAACTGAGTATTTGAGTAGACGAGGCGGCCATCGCGACTCGGCTACTTGCCGTCGAGGGCGATGACCTGCGCAATCTTGGTGGGGTTCAGGCCGGACCAGTGATCCTCGCTGCCATTTCGCTCATAGACCACAATCGGTGCCTGGCTGTAGCCGAGCTCGTTCGTGACATAGTCCAGTGCCTGGTCGTTGGTGGTGATGTCCACGGTGACGAACTGGACGCCGGCGGCGTCGAACAGTTCCTTTGTCTTCTTGCATCCGAAACAGCCCGACGGCTTCTCGTAGACGGTAATAGTCATGGCGCTCAGTCCTTAGTTACGTATCAGCTTAGTGAAAGTCGACTGCTGTGCTGCTGGTACCAATTCTAGCGTTTATCCATGTGAAAAAAACAGAACTCATATGGTGCAAATTAGGCTATTCAACGGCCCTTTTTTAGTCGGCTGGGCCGACGATTTTCAGCTGGGTCCAGCTCTCGCGCGGCTCTCCGGCGGCTTCGTGAAAGTGGCGGTCGTCGCGCAGCTCGGGGCGGGCTTCAATGTAGCGGAGGACGTCTTCGGCGCATATGTCGTCCTTGTCGCTGATGGGCTGGATCCAGTCGTTCTCTTTGGGGTTCTCCTGCAGCCAGGTGAGCATTGCGTCTTCGTCGATGGCGATTCGGACGCAGTCGGCCTGGGTGGTGGTCCGGTTTATGGAGAGCAGCATTTCGGGCATCAGTGCGTGCCTGCTTTCGAGGTAGTGGGATGAGGTGAAGGGCCGGGCCGCACCCCGCCCGCTGGGGCGGGGTGCGGTTGCTGGCCGCTTACTCGACGGTGTCGCGTCCCTGCGTCCATCCGAAGAAGGGCTTGCGGTAGCGGCTGGGAAGCTCGGCCGCCGTCACGGGCAGGTCCTTCGGGCCGTCTGACTGGCCGGACTTCCAGAACCAGAACACCGATTCGGTGATCGCTTCGTGGCAGGCGGTCTGGGAGCGGAACCAGTGTGTTTCGGTGTCGCCCTCGACGTACTGGCCGTACCCGAACAGCTCCCCTGCGTCGTCCTTGCTCTTGGCGACGGCAAGGATGATGTAGGGCCACGATCCGGCGTCCCAACCTTCGGAACCCCAGTTAGGCAGCACAGCCCATGCCGTACCGGTGAGGGTTTCCATCCAGTCGTACCCGTCCCCGCTCCGGTCATCTACCGGCAGGGCAGGCACCGACACAGTCTCGGCGGTGTCCTTGGTCGTCTTGTTCTCGTTCACGGTGTTGCTCCTTAGGTGCAGTGGTGGTGTCGGGGCCCCTTGGTGACCAGCAGTGGCCTCTCTCCCCCGTTGTTTTTGCCTGCTGGCGAGCTCGCTCGCTCGTCCCCGACGGAGCAGTGCTCAACGCCGTAGGTGCGAGGGTGCGCCACTCCTGGGAGGAGATAAGCGACGCAGGAGCGCCGGACAGGATCGGCGTACCCGATGCCGGCGGAGCCGGTTGACGCTGTGGAGCGGGGGCGCACAATCCGAAGGACAGCAGCAAAAACGTCGTAGACAGAACAGGATCGGGTGCGACGAAGGAGCGCCTGGGCCTTCTCAGGCCGGAGCGAAGCGAAGGACCGCTCAGGGGTTGGTGACGCTGGGTAGGCTCAGGAGGTGACTGGGATGAGGGGACAGCAGATGTTTAGGACTCCCGTGCTGAGGGACCGCGCCAAGTACTTCATCTACCTGGGTATCTTCGTGCCCACCGTCGCGGTCAGGATGACCGAGGAGATTATGGGTGGCGGCGGCGCGCACGAGTACCTGATGGTGGTCTTCGGAGGCCTGCTGCTCTCGTGCCTGCTCGGCGTCATTCCCGGCCTCATCATGGAATGGCTGACCGGGTCCAAGACCACCGCGATCGTCGCCTGGGCAACCGGCCTATCGGCTGCCGCCTGTGTGAGTGTCAGCTACGGTGTGCTGAGCCTTATCTGGGACAACGCCATCCACTACCCTGGATGGGTTCAGATCCTCTGTCTGGGAGCTGTCACCCTGTGCGTGTCCGCCGGCGTGGGCTACACCCTGCGCGGCACCACCGTCCAAATCAAATCCTCGCCGATCAAGAGCCGCGCGGCTGGGTAATCCGGTTGAAAGAGGATTGGAGCTTCGGGGTCGATACCCGTGCTCGCCCAGCCGACGACGACGACGCCGCCGCCGCCGCCGCCGATGAAAGGATGGGCACATGAGCCGCCAGCCGCCGAGTCTTTCCCCGGAACCTTTTCTTCCGGGAGGCCTGCCACTGCACGGACGATTCGCCCGATTCCAGGGCGTGCTCTTCGCCTGCAGGATCGGCGCATTCCAGGGGAACGGTCGACTGGACGATGACGTGACCCTGATCGCTCGGGACACCGAGAACCCCGGGCTGGAATGGTCCAACGCACCCCACCCGTTCAACCCGGCCTCTTCAGAATGGACCCGGGTCGTCAAACAGTGCGATACCGACGAAACTTTCTCCTGCATTGCAACCGCACTATGGCGCGGCCTCGAACTGGGAGGCCTCGACTACACCCCCTCCACCCGACTTATTGGGGGCTACCTCAGCCATGGCCCCGCCGGGAGCACATCTGCCCTTGAATCCTTGCGCGACCTGACGCGTCTCGACGCCACGACGTGGCACGGCCGAATACCTTTCGACGAGATGGAGCGCCTGGAGATCCGCAGGACCCCAATTCCTCCCATTCCTTCACGGCCCGAGCCCGCGGCGCCATGGTGGATGCCCTCAAGACGGCGCCGGAACGCCGGCGCGGCAGAGGTTTAGCCGAGCCAGTCCGGGGGGCCGGCGAGGCCGATTCGGTAGCGCGCGGCGTCCTCGGAGGGGCTGTGCGGCCCGAGGGCCAGCTGGAAGGTCCGCAACTGTAACCGGGTGCGCTGCAAGCGGAGGCGGGCCACGGTCGAGCGGTCGCCGCGGCCGGGTACCCCGGCGAGGGGGGCAATGGACGGGGAGAGCACCAGTGCCCCGGCGCTGGCGAGGCCCTTGTAGAAGATGCGTTCGGCCCGGTTCAGCCCGCCGGGGGCGGAGAGGAAGGCGAGGAGCTCGGCGGGGACGGGTTCGAGGTCCGGCTCCAGCGCGCGCAGGGCCTCGGCAAGCTCCTGACGGCTGACTGGGAGGTCCTCGGCCCCGAGGGCCCGGGCGCTGCGAGACCAGTCGGCGACGTAGGTGTCGGCCCAGGTGCGGCCGAACCGCGGGGCCAGGTCGTGGCCGACGGCTTCTTGGGCTCCGAGGAAGGCGTCGGTGAAGGCAAGGTGCACCCAGCGCAGCAGGGAGGGATCGGAGGCGGAGTAGGCGCGGCCGTCGTCGGTGGTGCCGCGGACCCGCCTGTGCATGCCGCGGACCCGCGCCGACTCCCGTTCGGCGAGTTCCGCGGAGCCGAAGGTGCTCACAGTGAGCCAGCGCGCGGTCCCAGCCAGGCGGGCCCAGGGGTCGCTGCGGTAAGAGGAATGCCGGGCCACTCCGGCCATTGCCAGCGGATGCGTGCCCTGTCCCAGGAGGGCCGCGACCCCGCCGACGAGGGTGGAGAGGTCGCCGTGGACCCGCCAGACGACACCGTCGGGATCAAACCAGCCCGGTCCCTCCCCGACCAGGGCGATGTCGCGCACCCAGTCCGGCGCCCCGGTGGGGTCACCGGACACCCGGGCACGGAAAGCACGGCGGACGCGGTGGGCCAGATCGGCGGGGCGCGGTATCGAGCTAGCAAGCATCATGCTCCAACGACGGTAGGTCGGGTACGACGGACACCCCGGACAGGACTCCACTACGAAGCGTAGAACACGGCCCTGACACGTGAATTGACGCACGTGACCAAGTGGACGATTTCACCCTCCCATCCTCAGAAAAGCGTTGGCGCTTCGGGGTCGATGCCGGTGAGGAGGGGCCGGATGATCGGCTCATTCCAACCGTGCTCGAGGAGGGCTGTGCGCAGCTCGACGGACCGTGCACGAAACTGGGCACGGCCGACGCCACGCCACCGGAAGGTCGAGGCGTTGGCATGCCGGCCCTTCTGGGACCGGTCGAGCATGTTCAACGCCTGAGTACCGGGCAGCAGGTGCGTGTCCGTCCCGGTACTGACGTGAACGCACAACGGCACGTCGCAGACGTGCATGAGCGAGATGCCGGGGTGCAGAGTCTCTCCGGTGAGGTGTTCGTAGGCGTAGCGTTGCGGCCGCAGGGCGCGTTGCTCACCGTTCCGGGTGACCCAGAACCGTCCGTAGCCGTCGTCGGCGACGGCGCCGGTCCAGATCCAGCAGTCATGCGGCCGCGGGCCCTTGATGACTTTCTCCCAGAACCGGTCAGCCTCTCCCCTGCGCTGCCTCACCGCCTGCTACCCCTGCCGGGACGTCATCGGACCCGTGCCTGCCGGTGGACGATTGGTCGGCGGCCTTCCATTCTCACCACGCCGATGATGACCAGTGCAGCCGCGGCAATGACCGGCCACTCGGCCCACCACGGGGAACCGGAGATGGCGACCGGGACGAGCAGCAGGAAGAACCAGAGTGTGATCGCCAAGGCGCCGGCGACTTGGTTGCGGACCCGCGGCGGGATGGGCAGCAGCAGCAGCGGCAGCCGGAGGATGGCGCGGACGAACCGGTAGCTAGACCGGATGCTCGAGTTGAGCAACCAGCGGATCAGTTTGATCATCATGTTCTCCTGATCATCGAGAGACCTCTGGTGCGGGCCTAGCCCCGAGTGCTTCGACCTCGGCTGCTGAATTCGCAGGAGATTTCGATTTCGGCTTTCGCCCCTTTGCAGGAGTCGCCTGGTCACGCTTGAGTGTCCGATAGATCGTCGTCCTGCTGACTCCGAGGACCTGACCGATCTGTTCGACGGTCATGTCCTGCTGCTCGTACATCCGCCTCGCGGCCGTGGCCTGTTGAAGACTGAGTCGCGGTGGGCGCCCACCGGTGCGGCCTCGAGCTCGGGCTGCTGCGAGACCGGCCTTAGTGCGCTCCTTAATGAGGTCACGTTCGAACTCGGCGAGAGCGGCGAAGACGTGGAAGACCAGGCGTCCACCCGGTGAGGTTGTGTCGATCGTTTCCTGAAGTGACTTGAACCCAATGCCCTTGTCCTGGAGGGCTGTGAGCTGGTCGATGAGGTGACGAATGGAGCGGCCGAGCCGGTCGAGCCGCCACACCACGAGCGTGTCCCCCGGCCTGAGCTGACCCAACAGCTTCGTGAGCTCCGGCCTCTGATCAAGGGAACCCGAAATAGTGTCGACGAACACCCGATAACAGCCGGCAGCAGTCAGCGCGTCGACCTGCAACGCGGCGTCCTGGTCGGTCGTCGACACTCGCGCATAGCCCAGAAGGTGACCCATGCACTTCAATGTAGCGAAACTCATCCCAAAGGTGAAGAAGTGAAACATAGATTCTGGCACTGTGTATTGCTACACATAATGAGCTTCTACACGATGGTTCGCGGCACCCCAACTGCGTGTAGCAAATACGTTGGTGGTCTCAACCGGTCAACGCACCGCTGCTAGTGTGCTCGCCAGCCTAGGCGAATCTTCCTCGCGTCGATGGAAAAGTGCTTGTCCGTCTAAGCACTACTCGAGGCTACTGTTCGCGATGTACCCACAGAGGCTCTAGTACGTCCCGCCACCCACGCTCCATTTCACCACCGGTGGCATCGCAGGCTGCTCTTGCGGGGTCAGCAGTGATCCGCCGACTGATAACTAAACTTGTCTTTATGGCAGGTTAGCTTTACTTTGGAGTATGAAGAATTTCACTCGCCCAGAAACAGCAGGCCTCCTCGGGAGCCTGGCTGCTTACGTGCTGCTAACCGTGTGGGCTGTCATCCTCTACAACACTTCGGAGCTGGCGCCGACGTGGTCGACCGGAGTGCTCGGCGGGGGTGCAGTGGCTGCTCTCCTCGTCTTCTTCGGTGTCACAGTGCGAGCAACACGGCGACAGGACCAGGAAGGAGTGGAACGTGAGAACGCCGCTCGTGCTTCGATGGTGACTGTGCTTGTCGTCGTGGCCGGCGGCTTGAGCTACTCCTTGCTGGAAGCATTTGCGGGAGCTCCACGCCTGACAGCCGCCGTGATCGCGGCCGCAGCAGGCCTCATGTGGATCCTGGCCTGGACATGGTTGAGCCGGGAGCCATAGTGATTTCCAACCGTTTGCATGTCCTCAGGGCCGAGCGACGCTGGAGCCAGGCAGAGCTAGCCCGTCGAGTGCACGTTTCCCGGCAGACGATTGTCGCGCTGGAGAACGGGCGCTTCCAGCCAACCCTTCAACTAGCCTTCCGGATCGTCCATGTATTCGACACGAACATCGAAGACGTCTTCACCCCGGACGCAGAAGATCTCACTCTCGTCGACACCCAGACATGACCCCTCAGCTTGGTCGGTGAACATGTTGGGCTCGAAGCGCGAAGACGCACGATAGGGCTTTTCTTATGGCGCTGCAGGGCTGATTCTCGCGGAGGGGCTGAAGGCGTCGGCGGCCGTTCCCCAGTCGAGGACCCTTCGTGGTCTGGTGTTGATCTTGGCTGCAATCTCGTCGAGGTCTTGCTGACTGAACTGACGCAAGTCCCCATTCTTCGGTAGGTACTGCCGTAGGAGCCTATTTGTGTTCTCGTTCGTGCCGCGCTGCCAAGGACTGCGTTTGTCGCAAAAGTAGACCGGCAGACCCAGCTCGGCGGTGAGCTCCTGATGCTCAGCCAACTCGCGCCCTCGATCCCACGTCAGAGACAGCCGTTGCTCCGCTGGCAGTCCGCGGAAGCTTGCTGTCAGCGCGTTCCGGACAACATTGGCTTTGATGCCGTCCGGCAGGTGCACCAGGCGCACGTATCGTGTCTTGCGATCAACCAAGGTCGCGACAGCCGACGGACGCCTACCCATGACAAGGTCACCTTCCCAATGGCCGGTATGAGTTCGCTCGTCAATGTGAGTAGGCCGGTCATGAATGGAGACCATGTTCTTCAGTCGTCCGCGTTTGCTGACCCTCGCGGCCCGTGGCACCCGCATTGTCCGCCCGGACCGCAGGTGACGTGACGGCCGGCCAAGGCACTTTGCTAGAGCTTTGCGCTCAGCGATGTAGATGGAGCGATAGATTGCCTCGTGTGATAGCCGCATAGACGGATCCTCCGGATACGTGCGGCGCAACCACTGGGAAATCTGCTCCGGCGACCAGTCCTGTCCCAGCTTGAACGCGACCACGATGAGCAACATCAGGTTCACGTCCAAGCGCTGCGGCTTCGGTCGCCTCGCCACAGAAACTGCTCTTTGGTCCGCTTTCACGGCTCGGTAACTCTCCCGCCCACCGTTACGGCGAATCTCCCTCGAGACCGTCGACGGTGCACGACCAAGTCGCTCAGATATGACAGTCGCTGAATGACCTGCGACGATGCCGCGGGAGATCTCTTCCCGGTCCGCCGTCGACAGGTGCCGCTCGCTTCGCTTCAATGCGGGCAACCGGATACCACCGGACTGCAGCAAAAATCTTCGCACCTTCTGGTTCGTCGTCCCCAAATCCCTTGCAATTGTCCGCAGCGAATCGCGTTGCCGCCACTGCTCCCAGAGCTGGTCCTGCTGCTCAACCGTGAACCCATAGTCACGCACCGTCTCCATCACCTGCCCATCCTCGATCACGGGCGTTGCGTTGACCGGTTGAGACCACCTTTGTTTATGCCACCCTTGGCCTGCGCGAAACGGGATCCGACGCCTACACCGATCTACGCACGAATTCGGAAGGATTTACAGAGAACTACCTCGCCGATCCGGAACTCCGTTCCGGCGGTCGCCTCCGCGAGACACCAGCCACCTCCTAGAACCCAGACGTCGTCGCGCAGCAGTTTTAGTTCACAAAACCTAGCGTTGAACAGCGGCTTCCGCCAAGGCATGGGCAGTAGAAATACCGGCGAACGCATCGCCCACTCGGACTCGTGACACAAGTGCGTCACCCTTCTAGGTGGCGCTCCTGCGCATAGGGCTGAATGATTGCCGGAACTTCGAATGACGATAGTCAGCAAATATCTGGCCCGTTAATTAGCGGGTAGCAGTTCCTGGTCCGTGTTGAGGATGCAGTCGTTGAGGACTGATCGTCGCTGCCTGTGCTGCTTTGTTTGTGAGGTGACGGCCCAGTCTCGGGCGGTTCAGGTACCGGGCTTGTACATACCCAGGACGGTGTTAAGGAGCGCATCACCGGTGTGCGCGGCAGGAAACACAACCGCGAAAGCCTTGACTCCGCGAAGGCTAGAAACGCTACCACTCACCAGACATTGGACTCGCTTAGCCGCTCCCAAGGTCATCCGCCTACAAGCGGGTGGAACCCAAAGGATGAAGCTCAAAGCCTTTCACTTATGGGTGAGTTGTGACTTCGGTCAGGTCGCGATGGGCGTTCCATTAAAACCCCTTAGTGGGACGCCACAATCTCAGCTGATCTCTATTTTTTCTCATTGAGCCTACCGATACGGCGCTGTTCTCCATGCGATCACCCTCCGCCTTTTGTACTAGGGGCCTACCCTAGAGTGCTCCTCCGTGGGTCCGTCACGTACGGCAAACCGCTCCATGTAGCCGTGCTGGGATGATTCCACGTGCCCGGCCATGAGCCGCTCCGCCTCGGCCTCGTTCCCTGCGTCGATCGCCGCGAGAATCAGCCGGTGCTCGCTCCAGGACTGCTTCCCGCGGTTGTCGACGTCGACTGCGTAGAGCCACTCGATTTTCCCCGAGATCTGGCGTAGCAGGGCGGTCAGCGACGCGCTGCCGCTGAGCTCGGCGACCCCGAGGTGGAAGCGGATGTTCAGTTCGGGCAGGTCCGCGAGGGCGTCAGCCGCCACGGCGCGGTCGCCGTCGTCGAGGATGTTTGCCAGCGCCCGCCTCGCGGAGAACCATTCGGTGCTCGGCGCATCGGCCGCGAACTGCGCTGCCATCCGGCGTGCCGCGCGGCGTGCGATCGTCGCTTCGATGACGCGCCGGACGGCGAAGAGGTCCTCGGCGTCGTCGAGTGGGATCTTCGCCACGGTGGAACCGGCGTAGGGTTTCGATTCGACGAAGCCCTCCGCCTCCAGGGCGCGCAGCGCCTCCCGGACGGGGATGCGCGAGACGCCGTACTTGGCGGCCAGCGCGGCCTCCGTCACCCGGGTACCGGGGCGCAGTGCGCCGAAGATGATGTCGCGGCGGATGGCGTCGAGGACGCGCTGCGGCGCTGCGGCGTCCTGCTCAGGCCGCAAACGCTGCGCCCGGGATGGCTCCAAGAAGCTCCTTCGTGTAGTCCGCCCGCGGCCGGTTGAACACGTCGTCCACCGGGCCGCTCTCGACGACGTCGCCTGACTTCATGACCACCACGTCGGTGGCGATCTGCCGCACCACGGAGAGGTCGTGCGTGATGAAGAGGTAGGTGAGTCCGAGCCTATCCTGCAGATCGGCGAGGAGCGCCAGGATCTGGTCCTGCACGAGGACGTCCAGTGCAGAGACCGCCTCGTCGCAGATGAGCAGTTCGGGCTCCAGGGCGAGTGCCCGGGCGATGGCGACGCGCTGCCGTTGACCGCCGGAGAGCTCGTTGGGCCGGCGCTGGGCGACGGCGCGCGGCAGGGCCACCTGGTCGAGGAGTTCGGCGACCCGTTCCCGGCGGCTCACGCGATCGCCGACACCGAAGATGCGCAGCGGCTCGTCGATCAGGCGCTCGATGCTGTAGGTGGGGTCAAGGGAACCATAGGGGTCCTGGAAGACGGGCTGCACCTTGCGGCGGAGCGCCCGGCGCTGTGCACCGCGGGTGGTCGTGAGTGATTCGCCGTCGATCAGGGCCTCCCCCGACGATGCCGTCGCCAGACCGAGGATGATGCGCGCTACCGTCGTCTTCCCGGAGCCGGACTCGCCGACCACCGCCGTCGTGGTTCCGCGCGCCACCTCGAAGGACACGTTGTTGACCGCGCGCACGGTACTGCCGCGCTGGCCGCGGAGGGCGAACTCCTTGACGAGCTTGTCGACCACCAGGATCGACGGCGCCTTCCCCGCCAGCGACGGGACGTCGACCAGCGGTTCGGCGTCGAGCACCGCTGCCACCGAGGGTGCCGCCGCGACGAGCTGCTTCGTGTACTCCTCCTGCGGATCCAGGAGGATCTGGCGTGGAGTCCCCACCTCGACGATCCGGCCCTCGGACATCACGATGATGCGATCCGTGCGGTCCGCGGCGAGCCCCAGGTCGTGCGTGATGAACAGCAGGGACGTTTCACGGGCGTCGACGAGCGACTGCAGGTGATTGAGGATCTGGCGCTGCACGGTGACATCGAGCGCTGAGGTCGGCTCGTCCGCGATCAGCAGTTCCGGCTCTCCCGCCAGGGCGATGGCGATGAGTACGCGCTGGCGCATGCCGCCCGAGAACTCGTGGGGGTACTGCCCGTAGCGGCGCTCGGCGTCCGGGATGCCTGCCTCGGTGAGCAGGGCGACCGCCCGCTTCCTCACCTCCGCGCGGTCCGGTCTCTCCACGTCGCGCCGGCTCGCCACGATCGCGTCGGCGACCTGGGGACCGATCTTCATGGCGGGGTTCAGGTTTGACATCGGATCCTGCGGCACAAGACCCACGCGCTGGCCGCGGATGCTCCGCAGGACCGGTTCGGTCGCGGTGGCGAGGTCCACGACGTCGCCCCGGGTGCGGCCTGCACCGAGCACGATCGACCCGGAGGTGATCTGCCCGCTCCCGGGCAGCAGCCGGAGGATCGCACCGATGGCCGTCGATTTCCCGGAGCCGGACTGCCCCACGATCGCCACGCGTTCACCGCGCCGCATCGAGAAGCCGACCCGGTGCAGGACGGGCGTCCCGCCGAAGGCGACCTCCAGTCCGGTGACTTCGAGAATGTTCTCAGCGTCCTGCAGCATAGCCCTGTGCTCCTCGGGGGTTGGCGGCGGCGGAGAGCACGCCGGTCTCGTGGTCCTTGCTGACGGAGGAGAGCCGGCCGAGCGACCAGTCCCCCGCGCGCGTGACGACATGGCCCCGGCGTTCGAGCTCCGCGATGACGTCCTCGCCGAGCCGGTCCTCCACCACGGCGCCCCCGGGCTCCCAGGTG
>NZ_JBTNDP010000011.1:0-97852 GCF_054510925.1 Arthrobacter sp. MDT2-16 | reverse complement strand
CACCTGGGAGCCCGGGGGCGCCGTGGTGGAGGACCGGCTCGGCGAGGACGTCATCGCGGAGCTCGAACGCCGGGGCCATGTCGTCACGCGCGCGGGGGACTGGTCGCTCGGAAGGCTGTCCTCGGTGACGAAGGACCACGGGACCGGCGTGCTCTCCGCGGCCGCCAACCCGCGAGGAGCACAGGGCTATGCTGCGGGACGCTGATGGCTGACCCGGCGCCGCAGCGCGTCCTCGACGCCATCCGGCGGGACATCATCCTCGGTGCCCTGCGGCCCGGCGCCCGCGTGACGGAGGCGGCGCTGTCCACCGCGTACGGTGTCTCGCGCGTGCCGGTGCGGGAGGCGCTGCGTGCGCTGGAGGCGGAGGGGTTCGTCGAGTCCAGGCCCTACGCCGGCTCCACCGTGGCGGAGATCCCGCTCGACGACGCCGAGGACCTCTTCGCCGTCCGCGGCATCATCGAGGCCACCATCGCCCGCCGCGCGGCCCGGCGGGCGGCGACGCACTCCGCCGGCCAGCCGCCCGGACGCGGGTGGTGGGAGGCGCGCAGGACCCTGGCCGGCGTCCTGGACGACGGCGATCGCGCCGTAGCGGCGGACGCCCTCGCGGACCTGCCCGAGCTGAACAACCGCTTCCATCTGGGCGTCGCGTCGCTCAGCGGCAGCGCGTCCCTCGCAGCCCTGCTGCGGCAGATCTCCGGCAAGATCGAGTGGCTCTACGCGGCCGACGTGGACAGCCGCGGCAGGCACTCGTGGGGCGAGCACCGCCTGATCCTCGGGGCGATCGACGCCGGGGACGAGGCCGAGGCCGAGCGCCTGATGGCCGGGCACGTGCTCTCCTCGCAGCGTGGCTACCTCGAGCGCTTCACCCCGGGCCCTACAGGAACGGACGCAGCGGCGCGATGATCGCCTCGCTGGCGCGGGCCACGAGGTGTCGGCTGTCCCATTCCTCCCGGGTCAGCACGCGGCTGTTGGAGGAGTCCACCTCGAAGATCCTCTCCATCGTGGCCGCGAGGTCGCGGTCGAAGATCTCGAAGTTGATCTCGTAGTTGCCGGTGAGGCTCAGACGGTCGATGTTGGCCGTGCCCACCGTGCTCCACTCGCCGTCGATCGTCGCGGTCTTCGCGTGGATCATCGAGTTCTGGTACAGCAGGATCTGCACGCCGGCGCCGATCAGCGAGGAGTAAAACCCGCGGGACAGCCAGTCGGAGACCACATGGTTGGAGTCCTCGGGGAGGATCACGCGGACGTCCACACCCCGGCGGCTCGCCCGCAGCAGGGCCTCGTGGATCTGCCGGTCGGGGATGAAGTACGCGGTGGTGATGAAGATGTGCTTCTGGGCACGATTGATCGCATCGAGGTACACGCCCCGGATGGGGAACACCAGGTTGGCCGGGATGTTGTTGACCGCGCGGATGCGGGGTTCCCAGAACGACGCGCTGAGGTCGGGCAGCTCCGGCCGGCGCGGGAAGCTGCGCAGGTTCCAGAGGCTGACGAACGCCTCGCGGAGCTCCCAGACCGACGGGCCGCGGAGCTCGAGGTGCGTGTCACGCCACTTCGTCGCGTAGAGCGAGCCGATGTTGTACCCGCCCACGAAGCCCACCTCGTCGTCGACCACGAGTACCTTGCGGTGGTCGAAGCCCGTGCCGCGGATGTTGGTGAAGATGATCGAGGGGCGGAGGACGGGGAAGCGGTAGACGTTGACGAGGGGGTGGAAGGAGTAGAAGAACGGGTTGACCACGAGGTTCGCGAAGCCGTCGTAGATGACGAAGACCTTCACGCCCCGCTCGGCGGCCCGGTTCACCGCATCGCGGAACCGTGCACCGACGTCGTCGCCCTTCCAGATGTACGTCTCGAGCAGCACCTGGTGCCGGGCGCCGTCGATGGCGGCGATCATCGCCTCGAAGAGGTCCTCACCGAACGTGTACACCGTGGTGTCCGTGGTGCCGATCCTGGTGGAGAAGGTCCCCGGCTGGGGGAAGCCGGGACGCCGGGTGCGCCGGCGCTTCTGGTAGGTGTCCACGCCCACGAGCCCGCCGATCACCACGGCCTGCGCCGCGACCACGGAGATCACCGCCCGCTTCACCGTGACGCGGGCGAATCCCATGACGGTCCGACGCTTGCTCCAGCTCATGAGCCCAGCGTATCGCCCCGTGTGCACCCGGCCGGCGACCCGTGCTGGTCCTAGTGGCGGCCCACCTCGGCGGCCTGGGCCACCGCTGAGTCCACGCCGGCGAGCCAGGGGAAACCGTGCCCCGGCAGGACCGTGCCCGCGGCGGTGGAGCGCAGCGCCTCGAGCGAGCGCAGGGCCGTGTCGAAGTCGGCGGTCGCGGCCATCGCCACGACCTGCGGTCCGGGGTGGCCCGTGTAGGGGTCGCGCGTCACGAGGGCGTCGCCGCTGATCACGGCATCGCGGTCCGGGAAGTGCAGGCCGCAGTGGCCCTTGGTGTGGCCCGGCGTCGGGACCAGCAGGGGTGCGCCGGGCAGGGCCGCGGCGGCCTCGGGCGTCAGCGGGAGCGTGTCCTCCACACCCTTGACGGCGACGGCGCCGGCGACGGCCATGTGCAGCAGGCCCGGGACGGACCGCGCGTGGCGCAGCGGGTAGACGAAGGGGGTCCGTTCCCGCTCGTAGCGGTAGGGGTGCGCCGCGATGAAGGCGTCGTCGGGGTGGCAGTACACGGGGATGCCGTAGCGCGAGCGCAGGTGCTCGGCGGTGCCCACGTGGTCGAAGTGCCCGTGCGTGAGGATCACGGCGCGGATGTCCTGCACGGACCGGCCGATCCGGCTGAGCGCCTCGAGCAGCAGGGTCTTGGACCGGGGCAGGCCCGTGTCCACCAGCAGCAGGCCGTCGTCGTCCTCGACGAGGTAGACGTTGGTCCTGGCGTGTTCGATGAAGTGGATCCCCGGGGCGATGTCCGTCCTGATCATGCCTCTCCCTGCGCTCGTGACCTGCACCGACCCTAGGCACCCGGAGTGCGCCGGGACAAGGGGCCGGGCGTACCTCCCGGCGGCTTCCCATCGGCATCGGGCACCGTTACGGTGGACGGTCACGGGGACAGGGATCGACGGCGTACCCCTCCGGGAGGCGCCGGCGGTCCCCGGAAGGCACGGATCCTCGATGGGCGTGAACCAGCAGGAGCAGCAGCGCCGTACGTGCGCGGAGTCGCCGCCCGCCCCGCGCGCCCCATACGGCTACACGGAGTAGCCCGAGGCCCAGGGGCGACGAACGGAGAGGTTGATCGAGGTACTCACTCGTCCCGACCGTGCACGGGCCTGGCATTCACCGGGGGTTCTCCGACCTCGTGGACGGTATGGCCGCCGCATGCCGTCCTGGTGACGCCGGCTCGCTCGATCCGCGACACGGCGAACCATCGGATCGCATCGCGCAGTCGGCACCACCCGACGAGGTACCACTGGCCGTTCCTGGAGGCGAACAGCACGGGTTCGACGTCGCGGGTGGTCGTGACCCCGTCTCCCGATGTGTAGCGGATGCGGATCACCCGCTGCTCGGCCATCGCCTCCTCCAGTGCCGACCTGATCACGCGCGACGTGGACGGGAGCGCGTCGACCCAGACGCGGCCGGCCAGCTCATCGGCTCGTGCACGGGTCCTGGGATCGAGGACGTCCAGGATCTTCCGGATCCCAGCTGCTGCCAGATCGCCATAGGGTGCATCGGGTGCAGCCGACACCGCCGCCAGGAGCGCGACGGCCTGCGCCGGGGACAGGCTCACGGGCGGCAGGGACGCGCCCGCGGCCAAGCCGTAGCCACCGCCAGGACCGGGCCGCGACCAAATAGGCGCGCCGCTGTTCTCGAGCGCGGCGAGGTCTCTCTTGACCGTGCGCACGGACACGCCGAACTCCCTGGCCAGCCGCTCGGCGGAGGAGCCCCGGGAGCCGCTGCGGCGCAGCATCTCGGACAGGGCATGGAGCCGTTCTGCTCGCTTCACCGTTCAGCACGCATCGAATTCATGACATGAATGGTGACACACAGCTGCCCGCAGCGCCCAGGAAGGTGGTGACATGACAACCACGACGAGCAGCCCGACCATTCTTCTCATCGCCGGCCACTGGCTGGGTGCCTGGGCATGGGATGAAGTCCTCGAACACCTCGGAACCGACCGCTCCCGGACAATCGCGATGACGCTCCCTGGTCTCGACGGAAACGATCCTGAGCGTGCGGCGCGGACTCTCGACGATCAAGCCGCAGCGGTCCTGGACGTCCTCGCCCGACTCGGAGTCCCGGAGGGTCGGACCGCGACTCTCGTCGCTCACAGTGGGGCGAATGCACCCGTCAGCCTCGTCCTCGACCGGCACCCCGAGCTTGTGGATCGGGTGGTCTGGATCGACTCCGGCCCTGTGGCGACGGGAAGCGTCGTCGCACCGGGCCTCCCCGAGGGATCGGAGGAGTTCCCGCTGCCACCCTTCGACGTCCTCGCCCAGCAGGCGAGTCTCGAGGGCCTGAGCGCAGAGGTTCTCGAGCGTTTCCGCGCCCGGGCCGTCCCTGAGCCCGGCCCCGTGCTCCGTCAGCCCGTCGAGCTCACGAACGATGCCCGCCGTAAGGTCCGGACCACCCTGGTGTGCTGCTCGATCCCGAGCGCGCAGGTGCTGGAGCTGGCCCATGCAGGCCATGCCGTGTTCGCCGAAGTCGCGCATCTCGAGCACCTCGACGTCATCGACCTCCCGACGGGGCACTGGCCGATGTGGAGCCGCCCCCGCGACCTCGCCGAGGCCATCCGGTCAGCGGCTTCTCGAACCGATTGAACTGCAGGGACGACCGGAAGGGAGCAGCCGGATCCGGCCAGGACACCTAGGCGTGCTCCGGCAGGGGCTCGATGAGGTCCGGTCCGTCGTTGCGCACCGAGCCCACGCGGCTACCGACCAGGCGCGGGACCAGCTCCGGGTCGGGGATGGCGTCGAGCAGTCCTTGGACGACCGGGCGGGTGTCGTTCCGCGGATCGAGCCAGTCCCCGCGCAGGTCCGGTGGCACGATCACGGGCGTGCGGTCATGGATCTCCCCGAGGGCGTCGCTCGCCGTCCGCGTGATGATGGTGCAGCTGACCACCCAGGATCCCTGCGGGTTCTCGCCGGACGCCGTCGAGGGGTCGCGCCAGAACTCGTACAGCCCGGCGAAGCCCAGGTGCGAGCCGTCGGGGCCGTGCAGGTAGATGGGGGTCTTGGACCCGTCCGCGTTCTTCCGCCACTCGTAGTACCCGTCAGCAGGGACGATCGCGCGGCGCTTGAGGGCGGCGGCCCGGAAGGACGGCTTCTCCAGCACGGTCTCGCTTCGGGCGTTGATCATGCGGGCGCCGACCGACGCCGACTTCGCCCACGACGGGATGAGGCCCCAGCGGGCGAGCTCGAGCCGCCGCGTCAGCTCCCCGGTCTCCGGGTCCACCCGCTCGACGACGATCTGCACGGTGCTGGTGGGAGCCACGTTCCACGAGGGTTCCACCTCGTCCTCGACGGACTCGTCCACCTCGAAGGCGTCGATGAGGTCAGCCTTGTTGCCGGCGATGACGAAGCGTCCGCACATGGGGCAGGGTCCTCCGGCTCCTACTTCTTCTTGCGGTCGAGCAGGAGCGACAGGGCGATCCCCAGCATCCAGCTGTCCTTCGCGGTGGCCACGCCGTCCTGGGTGGGGCGGATGCCGTCCTCCATGGTGAGCTCCGGGGTCCGCAGGTACATGGTCATCATCCCCGCCGAGAACGCGAGGAGGCCGAGGGCGGCGACCCTGCTCGGGACGAAGGGTGCCAGCAGGGCCGAGCCGAGGGTGATCTCGCAGGCCGCCAGGGCCTTGCCGAACTGCTGCGGCTCGAGCTGGCTGATCTGCGGGAAGGCCCTGGAGGCCATCGCCTGCAGGTAGGCCGCCGAGCCCTCGTCCAGGGCGGTCTTCCCCAGACCGGAGTTGAGGATGAACGCCCCCGTGGCGAGGCGGAGGGGGATGTGACTGAGGCGGAATCCCATGGTCGTGCCTTTCGGTGGGGGAACGTCGTCGCCTGTGAGCCTACGGCGCGTGGTGCCGCCCCGCCAGCCCCTCCGCCGGCGGGCCTGTTTCCTCAATGTTTCTCGACGTGCCGTGGCGCGTTCACGAAGTCCGCAGGAGCCCCTGATTGGATGGGGGCACGCCAGCGAAGTCCCATCAGCTATCGGAGTAGGTTCCATGGTCCCCCGGACAGCAGAACACCCTCGGCCGCAGCACTTCATCCTGCACATGAGCGACACCCACCTCCTCGCCGGCGACGGTCCGCTGTACGGCGCCGTGGACAGCGAACAGCGGCTCCGTGAGGTGTTCGACGATCTCGAGGCCTCCGGTGCGCGGCCGCAGGCTATCGTCTTCACCGGCGACCTCGCCGACAAGGGGGAGCCCGGGGCGTACGCGAAGCTCCGGGCGATCGTCGACCCGGCCGCCGCCCGGCTGGGCGCCGAGGTCATCTGGGCCATGGGCAACCACGACGACCGCGCCGCCTTCCGGGCCGGCCTGCTCGACGACCCTGCCGCGGACGGACCCCAGGCGCCGGTCGACGCCGTGCACTTCGTGGACGGGCTGAGGATCATCACCCTGGATTCCACCGTGCCGGGCCATCATCACGGGGAGTTCACGCCCGGGCAGCTCCACTGGCTCGCCCGCGAGCTGAGCGTCCCGGCTCCCCACGGGACCATCCTCGCCCTGCACCACCCGCCCGTGCCCAGCGTCCAGGACCTCGCGGTGCTCGTGGAGCTGCGCGACCAGCGCTCGCTCGCCGACGTCGTCCGCGGCTCCGACGTCCGCACCATCCTCGCCGGGCACCTGCACTACTCGACGACGGCGATGTTCGCCGGCGTGCCGGTCTCGGTGGCGAGCGCCACCTGCTACACGCAGGACCTGCTGTACGACGGCGGCGCCCGGGGACGGGACGGCGCGCAGTCCTACAACCTCGTGCACGTGTACGAGGAGACGATCGTGCACTCGGTGGTGCCGGCGGGCCGCCACGCGTCCGTGGGCGAGGTGGTGCCGCGCGAGGAGACCCGGCGCCGGCTCGAGGCCTCGGGGGTGACGATCGCGGACGGGCGTCACGCGCGAGCGCTCGCATCCGCCTGACAGGGGAAGGTCCCGGCAGGCTCAGGCGGTCAGGGCGTCCGGCAGGCCCACGCTGAACAGCGTCCGGGGGTCCTGCAGCAGCGCGGGCGGATCGAAGTCGGATCTGCGCAGCCAGCCGTGCAGGTCCGCCGGCCGCATCAGCCCGTCCTCGTGCATGAGGACGGGGCCCACCCGGCCGGTACGGAAGTGCTCGCCGTCGGGATCGGCGATCGCCACGGCGTCGCCGTCGGCCACGGCCTCCTCGAACACGTGGAGCTGCCGCTCCCACTTCGGTGCCGCCTTGCCACCGGGCGGCTCGGGCGGCATGAGCAGCACCGCGTCCCCCGCGGGAGGGTGGGACGCGGCCCGCCACACCCACAGGCGCCGACCCGTCGGCTCCGTGGGGATCCGCTCCTGCTCGGGTTCCGGCCAGTAGTAGGGGAGGTCCTCGGGGGTTCCGGGGAACCTGCTGCGGTAGATCTCCGGCGCCTTCTGGATCAGGTTGGACCGGTGGCTCACATGGAACTCGGGCTTCCCCAGCCACGGCGGCATGGGCACGTCCGGGTCATCGAGCACGTGCGGGGCGAACTCCAGGATCTGCCGATGCGTCGAGTCGGCGTGGCCGCGTGACACCCACTCGGAGACCATCGCCAGGCCGTACACGGTCAGGGCCGGGACGTAGCCCATCCACATCCGGATGGCCGGGTGCTGCCGCCACCCGTAGTCGGGAATCACGAGGGCGCGCAGGGCCTGCAGGGTCTCGACGCGCTGCTTGCCCAGCCGCGCCTGGTCGAGCACGCGGGCACTGGCCGCGAAGTCGGGGTACGGCAGGAAGGTCTGCATGGCGCCAGTCTTGCACGCGGCGCCGACGCGCCACGGGGCGCCCTAAACCTCCCAGGGAGCCTTGACCGGGAAGTACTTCTCGAGGAAGTCCGTCACGAGCCGCGCCCGCTCGTCCGCCGGGACCTCGGGGAAGCTGCCGTCGTTGAGGCAGAAGAAGTCCTGGTTGCGCTTGTCGAGCATCTTGTTGAGACTCTTGAGCCCCGAGCGCATGGTGGTGTCCACGTACTTCACGCGGGCCATCTCCTGCGTCACGGCCCGACCGGTCAGCAGCGCGTAGTAGTGGTAGAGCGAGTTGGTGACGGAGATGTTGTCCTTCGCACGGAAGCGCGATGCCGCGGTGGCCTGGAACTCCGCGGCGAACTCCGCCTCCATCTCGTGCAGGACGCTCTTGCGCAGGGGAGCGGCGGTGTGTTCGAGGTGCCTCGTGGTGATGCGGCCGAAGCGCTCGTGCAGCAGGCGCCGGTTGACGCGGGCCGCGTTCTCGAACCCGCTGCGCTCGGCGTCGTTCTCGCCGAGCCCGATACGCGTGTCCGCCTGGATGAACTTGGTGATCCCGCCGGGGGAGAAGAACATGTCGGGTGCCACGGGGCGCCCGAAGAACATGTCGTCGTTGGAGTAGAGGAAGTACTCGGACAGGCCCGGGATGTGCTGCAGCTGGGACTCGACGGCCTGCGAGTTGTGCGTCGGCAGGACGGAGGGGTCCCTGAAGTGCTCCTCCGAGCGCACGAGCGTCACGGAGGGGTGCTCGGCGAGCCAGGCGGGCCGGTCGGAGTCGGTGGCGATGAAGATGCGGCGCACCCACGGCGCGAACATGTAGACCGAGCGCAGCGCGTACTTGAGCTCGTCGATCTGGCGGAAGCGGGCCTCGTGGTCGTCACCCTCACCCACGACGACGCCCTGCATGCGGGCCGCCCGGGCCGCCTGGAACTCGGGGCTGCTGCCGTCCACCCAGGAGAAGACGAGGTCGATCTCGAAGTCGATGTCCGTCGCGTGGTCCGCGAACATGTTGTCGATGGTGGGCCAGACGAGGCCGTGGCGCTTGACCTCGCCACGCACCACCTCGGCGGCAGGCAGGGTGCGGCGCGTCAGGGAGTTCTCGACGGGCAGTTCGATCGCCGTCTCGCCGAGGGTCCAGAGCTCGATCTGCACGCCGGCGGACGGACCGTAGGCCAGACCCCCGAGGGGTTCGATGCGCGGGCGGAACAGGCGGAAGATACGCGCGTTCCTGCTCTTGGAGAGCTCGCCGTCGCCGACCAGGAGTGTGGTGCGGCGCTTGGTGTCGACCGTCCGGGAGTAGAAGGGCTCGTCACGGCAGGCCTCGACGAGCGCGGCGCGCAACCTGCCGCGGTCGGCGAGGTCGACGGCGATGACGGGCCGCTCGTCGTTGCCGCGCACCAGGAGGAACTCGATGCCCGCACGATCGAGGGCCTCGCGGATGAAGAGCAGGTCCTCCACCATGGCCTGATGCGGGGTGCGGTCCTGGTTGATGAGGGTGAAGCGCCGCTTGACCGTGGTGATGTCGGAGCGGCCGTCGAACCGGGCTACCGCCGCCCGGGACGCCGACTCGAGGATCTCGGCCTCGTTCTCCGGCTCCGGCGCGCCGAAGTAGACGTCGTGTTGGGCAGCCGTGTCTGTAATCGGAACCTCCGGAGGTGGGTGGGATTGCTCCCATGATAGGGCCTGCCGGGCGGCACAGGTGCGATCGCGCACCCTACCGCCTTCCGGTGCCGCGGTCCAGAGCCCTGGCCGGTCGGTTCAGGATTGCGGCGGGACCTGACGCACGCCCGAGGCCACCTCGGCCCGGCGCGCCTGTACCGCGATGGCCTTCGCGTAGTAGGCGACGAGCTGCTCGCACAGCACCGGCCAGGTGCGCCCCTGCACCGAGGCATGGGCGGCGCGGCCGAACGCGCGGCGCTTGGCGTCGTCGCCGGCCAGGTCCGCGACGGCTGCACGCAGTCCCTCGAGGTCGCCGGGCTCGTAGAGCCATCCCGTCCGCGAGGAGTCCACGAGGTCCAGGGGCCCGCCCCGGCCGACGGCGACCACGGGGACCCCGGAGGCCATGGCCTCCTGGATGGTCTGGCAGAACGTCTCGGACTCGCCCGGATGCACGAAGACGTCGAACGTCGCGACCATGCGCGCGAGGTCCAGCCCGGTCTGGAAGCCCGCGAAGTGCGCCCGGGGCAACCGTGTGCGCAGGCTCTCCTTCTGCGGGCCCGAGCCGATGATCACGAGCCGCGTCCCCGGGAGGGCATCGAGGACGGCGAGGTCCTCGACCTGCTTCTCCGCCGCCAGGCGGCCCACGTAGCCGATGATGCGCTCGCCGGGCTCCGCGACGGTGGCCCGCCAGCCCCCGTCGTACCGGGTGGGGGAGAAGCGTGACGTGTCCACGCCCCGACGCCACAGGTTGAGCCGCTGGATGCCGTGGGAGCGCAGCTGCGCCAGGGCGAAGGAGGAGGGAACCAGCGTGAGCGTCGAGGCGTCGTGGATGTTCTCCACGCGCTGCCACAGCAGGGACTCCAGCCAGGGGAACCCGTAGCGGGAGGCGTACGCGGGCACCTCCGTCTGGTAGACGGACACCGTGGGGACACCGAGCTGGGCGGAGGCCTGCACGGCCCGCCAGCCGAGCACGAACGGGGAGGCGATGTGGACGACGTCGGGTTCGAACTCCGCGAGGATCCGGCGCACGCGGGCCACGGTCCCCGCGGCCAGGCGCACGGAGGAGTAGCCGGAGAGCGGCATGGACGGCAGGCAGTGGACGGGGAAGCCCTCCACCGAGGCGGGCGCCTCGTCGTCGAGCCAGGACGACGACGGCGCGATCACCAGCACCTCATCCCCGCGGCTGCGCAGATGCGCGAGCACCTTGAGCAGCGAGTGGGTGACCCCGTTCATGTGGGGCAGGAAAGATTCTGCGACTACGGCGATCCTCACCCCTCAACCGTCGCGCGCGGAGGCGGAGAGCGGGCCACCACCGCATGGCACCCGGGTGAACGGCGGGAGAACTCGCTGCCGGCCGCGGCTACTCCTGCCCGCTGTGCCCGCCCTGTCCGCTGTGGGAACCGTGGGCGAGCTGCCGGGTCAGGGTGTCGATCTGCAGGCTGACGCTCCTCAGCTGGTCCTGGACCTGACTCTCCGATCCCGCCCCGGCCGCCTGCTCCTCCGCCGCACGCGCCGTCGCCACGTTCTCCACGAGCCAGGAGGCGAACGCCGCCGTGACCGCGCTGAGCACCCCGATCCCGCCGAGCATGAGGCCGGCCGCCACGAGCCGTCCGGCTGCGGTGACGGGGTAGTAGTCGCCGTAGCCCACCGAGGTGACGGTGGTCAGGGCCCACCAGAGGGCGTCCGGGAGGGTGAGGATGGTGGCGTCCGGGGCGTCCTGTTCGACGTCGAGCACTGCGAGCGCCCCGGCATAGCCGAGCACCGTCATGGCCGAGATTACGTAGAGGACGATGTGCCCGCGCAGGGCGTCCCCGCCGGACCGGTTGAGGACGCGCAGCAGGGGGATGAGCCGCAGCAGCCGGAGCGGGCGCAGCATGGGCAGCAGGAGGATGACGAGTTCGTGCAGGTGCCGGACGAACCAGCGGCCCCGGGCCGGCGCCAGCACCAGGCTCACGAGGTAGTCGAGGAGGAAGAGCGCCCACACGGCCCAGATGACGGCCTCGAGGAGCCGGGCCGTCATCGGATCGGGTTCGCTCGTGACCTGGACCGAGTACGCCGCGAGGTACACGACGGCGGCGACCATGAGCGGTATCTCGGAGCGGCGGCGCCACTGCGCCTGCTTCGTCGGCTCCATGGGCTCCATCGGCACGTCCGTATCTTCCGTAGGCTTCCTGGTCCGGCGGGCCCCGGATTTCATAAGCCTACGTACTATCGCGCGTCGGCGCAGGCCGCATGCCCGACCGCTCAGTACTCGCGGTAGAGCTCGCCCACGGGGACGTCGCCGGCGAGCCGGTTGTCGGGCCCGGGCAGGGGGCACGCCCACGCCTCGTCGTAGGCGCAGGACGGGTTGTACGCGAAGTTGAGATCCACCACGAGGCTGCCGGGCGCGCGCCCCTCGCCGAGGTGCGCACCCTTGACGGTGTCCAGGACGTAGCGGCCGCCGCCGTAGGTGCCGCCCGGTGTTCCCGCCGAGCCGTCCCTCAGCGGCAGGAAGAGGCCGCCGCCGTAGGAGGCGAGCTTCCACAGCGCGAGCTTCCCGAGTCCCGGCAGCGCGAGGGTGCCCAGGCGCCGGAACGGCACGACGCCGTCGGTCCCGGTCTCGACATCCATCACCTGGCCCGCGCCGTCGTCGTCCAGCAGCGCCTCGAAGCGGAAGGCCGGATCGTAGGGGGCGACGGCGAGTCCGGGGAAGGACGCCTTCGCGCGGTCGGCGAGCGCCGACGCGGGGTGGGTGCGGAAGAGTTCGTCGCGGCCGCGCCGCCACAGACCGTGGGCGGCTTCGGGCGACTCCGCGGCGGCGGACCCGCGCACGTCGTCGTAGAGGCCGAAGACGCGCCGGCGCCAGTCAGCCGTGGCTAGGGCGGTGGTGAGGGCCGTCATGGAGTCAGGCTACCTCCGGCGCGCGTCCTCCCGCAGGACGGGCAGGACGGGCAGGACGCGCTGGTTGCCCCGGCGTACTGTAGCGGGGTGACCCTCGGCATCTTCTGCATCGTGCTGGCCTCCATCCTCGTGGGGGCCGTCGCGCAGCGTATCGCGGGCCTCGGGTTCGCGCTGCTGATCGCGCCGTTCCTCGTGATCATCCTCGGCCCCCACGCCGGCGTGCTGCTCGTGAACATCTGCGGCGTGGTGTCCTCGGCCATCATCGTGGGCCGCGTGTGGAAGGACATCGACTGGAGCGCGTTCCGCTGGCTCGTGGTGCCCTCGGTCTTCGGCTCCATCCCCGGATCCTTCCTCGCCGTGGTGGTGCCGTCAGCGCCCCTGTCGGTGACGGTCGGCGGCATCGTCCTCGTGGCCCTGACCGTCTCCCTCGTGCTCCAGCGGTCCGACGTCGTGGTGCGTGGCAACCCGCCGAAGGTGATCGCGGGCTTCACCGCGGGTCTCACCAATTCCATGGCAGGGGTGGGCGGCCCGGCGGTCAGCGCGTACGCCGTACTGTCCCGCTGGCCGCAACGCCCGTTCGCCGCGACCCTCCAGCCGTTCTTCGTCTGCATCGGTCTCGTGACGCTGGTGGCCAAGCTGCTCCTCGACCCGTCCCAGGCCCCGGTCCTCGCGCCATGGATGTGGATCGCGATCGGGCTGGCCATCGTCGCCGGCATCTACGCGGGTGAGAAGCTCGGCCGGTTTGTCCGCGACGACCAGGCGCGGCTGTTCGTCATCGTGATCGCGTTCGTCGGCGCGACGTTCGCCGTCGTGAAGGGTGTGCTCGACCTCCTGGGGTGACGCGCGCCACGGCACACCGACGGCCCGCGCGTCCGCGTCGCTCGGTTCCCGCGGCCGCCGCCGGTGGCACCATGGAAGGGATGAAACTCCCCACCAAACCCCGTGCCCTTCCCATGCCCCTGTGGCTGCAGGGGGTGTTCGAACTCGGCCAGGCCGCCCTGATCTCGGCGCTGCTCGTGGTCCTGCCGGTCGCGGCGGTCTGGCTCACAGGCGGCTTCGCGGACGGCTCGCCGGAATCGGCGGCCCGGCTCGCCGGTCAGGGGTGGCTCGTCATGCACGGGGTCCCGGTGGCGCACGGCACGGGCCTGCTGCACGGGATCCCGCTCGGGCTGATCCTCGTCCCGCTGCTGCTCGCGTGGCGTGCGGGCAGGCGCCTCGCGCGCGCCTCCTACACCGACCAGCTGTGGCAGGCCCTGCTCGGAGCCCTGCTCACCTACGCGCTGATCGGCGCGGCCGTCGCCTACCTCTCCGCGGGCCCCGATACCGCGGCGCCCCTCGTGGCGGGGGCGCTGATCCCCCCGGTCTCGGCCGGCATCGGGCTCATCACCGGCGCCTACCGGGAGGCAGGGGCCTGGAGCCGCCTGGTCGGGGTGGACTTCGCCGCCTGGGTGGGCCGTACGAGCCAGCACTCCCGCTGGGCTGGGTCCTACGCGTGGTCGATCCTCCGCTCGGGCTTCCTCGCCGTGATGGTGGCCCTGTGCCTCTCGGCCGCGCTGCTCGCCGTGGCGATCGGGCTCAACTGGGCCGGCATCAGTGCGATCTACGAGCGGATCGACGGCGGGATCGCCGGTGCCTCCGTGGTGACCCTGCTCCAGCTCGGATTCCTGCCCAATCTCGCGGTCTGGACCATGGCCTGGTCCACGGGCGCCGGTTTCGCGCTCGGCACGGGCAGTTCCCTGACTCCGCTGGCCAGCACCGTGGGCCCCCTGCCCGCCCTGCCCCTCCTCGGTGCCCTGCCAGCCGGCACGCTCGAGTACGGCTACGCCGCGCTGGCCATCCCCGTCCTCGCCGGGCTCCTCGCCGGCTGGTGGTTCTTCCGCGAGGGGGAGAACCACTTCGACGAGTGGCTCGTCCTGCACAGCCCGCGGCGGTGGCTCACCTCGACGGCGTCGACGCTCGCGCTCGCGGGGCTGATCGGCATCACCGCGGGTCTCGCCGGCGCCGCCGTCGCCCTCGTCTCGCGTGCCTCGCTGGGCCTGGGCCGGTTCACCGACCTCGGGCCGGACCCACTCGCGGTGGGGCTGTGGCTGGCCGCCGAGGTAGCCGTAGGGGCACTCCTCGGGCACGCCGTCGGACCGCTGATCGAGCGGGAGCCGCGCCGCCGCTGAGCAGCGGCCCGACCGGATCAGCCGCCCAGTCCCTCCAGCTGCCGGAGCCCCTCCTCGCACTCGCCCTGCGCCTGCAGGGTCAGGGCGCGGGACATGCAGTCCTCGTAGGTCCGGGTGACGCCCCAGAGCAGCACCGACGCGGCGGTGCCCGTCACGAGGAAGAGCGTCGCCGCGAGGCCCAGTGCGGTGGCGAGCAGCACGAGCCGGGGGAGCTTCGCGCCGATCGCCTTCACGAGCGCGACGACGCCGGCCGCCAGCGCGAGGAGCCCCAGCACGAGCGTGAGCACCTTCCACGGCAGCACCAGGCTGCTCGTCAGCAGGGCGAAGAGCAGCCCCAGCAGGAACAGGCGCAGCCACGTACGCGCCGAGGCGGCCCGCGCGGCGGTGTCATCCGGCCCGTTCCGCCCGGTCCCGGCGGTGGCCGGCCCACCCCGTCCGGCGCCCTGCTGGCTCATCGCTTCTCCTTCGGCATGGTTCAACCCTAGGCGAGGAGCGACCTAAGGTGGATTCATGCGCATCGTAGTACTCGTGTCCGGGACCGGGTCCAACCTCCAGGCCGTCATGGACGCCGTCGCCGACGGCACCCTGCCCCTGACCATCGCCGCCGTCGGTGCGGACCGCCCCGGCACCGGAGGGGTGCGGCGCGCGGCCGAGGCCGGCATTCCCACCTTCGAGGTGGACTTCCGGCAGTACCCGGACCGGGCCGTGTGGAACGCAGCGCTGACCGACGCCGTCGCCGCCCACGAGCCGGACTGGGTGGTGTCCTCCGGCTTCATGCGCATCGTCGACCAGCACTTCCTCGACCGCTTCCCCGGCCGCTACCTCAACACCCATCCGGCGCTGCTGCCGAGCTTCCCCGGCGCCCACGGCGTCCGCGACGCCCTGGCCCACGGCGTGAAGGTCACCGGCTGCACCGTGATGATCGCCGACGCCGGCGTGGACACCGGGCCCATCCTCGCCCAGGCCCCGGTCGTCGTCCTGCCCGGAGACACCGAGGAGACCCTGCACGAACGCATCAAGGTCGAGGAACGCCGGCTGCTGATCGAGACCCTCGCGGGGCTCGCGTCGGCGGATGCCGGCACCGGGTCCAGGGCCGACGGCACACGGGCGGGTGCCTGACGTGCCCCTCGTGGCGAACGCCGTCTATGTCGACGGCAAGAAGCGCATCAACCCCGAGAACCTGGACCGGACGTTCGAACTCATGCGTGAGAGCGGCGGTATGGGCTGGATCGGCCTGTACCGGCCCGACCACGCGGAGCTCGGCGCCGTCGAGACGGAGTTCGGGCTGCACCCCCTCGCCGTCGAGGACGCCACGAACGGGCACCAGCGCGCGAAGCTCGAGCGGTACGGAGACACCCTCTTCGTGGTGCTGCGGCCCGCCCGCTATGTCGACGTCGAGGAGAAGGTGGAGTTCGGCGAGGTCCACATCTTCATCGGGCACGACTTCGTGGTGACCATCCGGCACGCGGAGTCGCCCGACCTCGGGATCGTACGGCGCAGGCTCGAGGCAGACCCCGCGCTGCTCTGCACCGGGCCGCAGGCCGTGCTCTACGCCCTGCTGGACCAGGTGGTGGACGAGTACGGTCCCGTGGTGCGGGGCCTCGAGAACGACATCGACGAGATCGAGGACGAGCTGTTCAGCGGCGCCCCCGACGTCTCGCGGCGGATCTACGAACTGCACCGCGAGGTCATCGAGTTCCAGCGCGCCACGCACCCCCTGGAAGCCATGATGGACGACCTCCTGCGCGGCTCCGAGAAGTACCGGATGGATCCCGAGCTGTCCCGGAACCTCCGCGACGTGCAGGACCACGTGATCCGCGTCGTCGAGCGCGTCAATACGTTCCGCACCCTGCTGGAGAACGCCCTGACGGTGCACGCGACGCTCGTGGCACAGCGGCAGAACGAGGAGATGACGCGGCTCACCGAGACATCGCTGACGCAGGGCGAGGAGGTCAAGCGCATCTCCTCCTGGGCGGCGATCCTCTTCGCACCGACCCTGATCGCCTCGATCTACGGCATGAACTTCGACGCCATGCCGGAGCTGCACTGGCACCTCGGGTACCCGTTCGCCCTGTTCCTCATGGTCGGCATGGGGTTCGGTCTGTACCTGGCGTTCAAGCGCAAGGGCTGGCTGTAGGGCGCGCCCGACACGACGGCGGCCGGGGTACACCGGCCGCCGTGGCGTGCGGACGCTCGGCCCGAGCCCGGCGCGAGGCGATCCACGCGTCCGATGGTCGAAGGCGGACGTCACGGGACCCCCCACCGTCAGTGCAGCCGGGCGTTCCTCGTCTCGGGTGCGTTGAAGGCCATGAAGACGACGGCGAGGACCACGAGTCCGCCCGTGAGGGCGAAGGTGAGCGGCAGGCCGAGGAGGGGCCACAGCAGGGTGCCGAAGATGAGCGGCACCAGGCCCGCGCCCACCCGGGAGATGGTCGACGCCCAGCCGAAGCCGCTACCCCGGAGCTCCGTGGGGTACAGCTCGGAGACGTACGTGTAGAGCACGGGGATGGCCACCTGCACCACGAAGCCGAAGCCCAGCAGCCAGGCCGTGGCGACCGCGGGAAGGTCCAGGGTCAGGGCGAAGACCACGAGGAGCACGGCGGACCCTGGCCCCGTGATCGCGAGGAGCCACTTGCGGCCCACGCGCTCCACGAGCAGGGCGGCGGCGATCACGCCGAGGAAGCCGACGCCGGTCATGAACGTGGTGGTGATGAACGCGACCGACTGCCCGTAGCCGGAGGCGATGAGGATGCGCGGCATCCACGTCAGTGCGCCGTAGTACACGAGCAGGATGGTGAGGAAGAGGCTCCACGCGGTCAGCGTGATCCGCCAGTTGTAGCGCCACAGCCCTGTGAGCTGCCCCGAGATGCTGCCGAGGGACAGGCGCGGGGTCTCTTCGGGGACCGGCAGGCGCCACTGCCGCCGCGTGGCGCCGGTGCGCTCCACCAGGCTGTCGATGACCGCACGCGCCTCCTCCCGGCGTCCGCGCTGCACGAGGTAGAGCGGCGACTCGGGGACACCGCGCCGCACCCAGAACACGAGGAGCGCCGGGAGCACCATGACGAGCATCGTCAAGCGCCAACTGCCGGTCTGCGCCACGATCGCCGTCGTGACCACCCCGCACAGGAACGCGCCGACGGGCCACCAGGCGTCCATCGCCGTGAGTACGCGGCCGCGCTGGCGGCGGGGGGTGAACTCGCCGACGAGGGCGTAATCCACGGGGATGCACCCGCCCAGTCCGAAGCCGGCGAGGAACCGGAACACGCAGAACCAGACGATGTCGGGGGAGAACGCCCCCAGCACCGTGAAGAGCGAGAAGACGAGCAGGGTGAGGGTGAACGCCCGCTTGCGGCCGATGATGTCCGCCACCGAGCCCCAGGCGAACGCCCCGACGGCCATGCCGATCAGGTTCGACGTCGCGACCCATGCTGCCTGGCCGGAGGAGAGGCTCCAGTCGTCGATCAGGAGGGGGATCAGGTACGCGTTGAGGGTGACGTCCCAGGCGTCGAACATGAAGCCGAGGCCGCCGATGAGGAAGATCTTCCCCTGCACCTTCCAGCGCCAGGGGAGGTCCTGCACCACCTGGTCGCCGGTGGGGAGTTGCGTGTCGATGCTCATGATGCCTTCGTGGAAGGGGGCCGGGTACTGGGAGAACTTTACGGCAGGCACCCCGGCAGGTCCCCGCGGCAGGTGTCCGTCGTCGCCCGTCGTCGCCCGCCGAGGGGTGCCGCGTCCCGCCCCTATAGACTGGTGCGCAACCCCACCCCTGAACCGACGGAGAACTGCGTGAGCCCCCACCTCGACCGTGTCCCCCTCCGCCGAGCACTGATCTCGGTGTTCGACAAGACCGGGCTGGAGGAGTTGGCGCAGGGCCTGCACAGCGCGGGCGTCTCGATCGTCTCCACCGGGTCGACGGCGCAGCGCATCGCCGCCACCGGCGTCCCCGTCACCGAGGTCTCCGAGGTGACCGGCTTCCAGGAGACCCTCGACGGACGCGTGAAGACCCTGCACCCGAAGGTCCACGCCGGCATCCTCGCCGACCGCCGCCGCCAGGAGCACGTGGACCAGCTGGCCGAACTCGACATCGAGGCCTTCGACCTCGTGGTCGTGAACCTCTACCCGTTCGTCGAGACGGTTCGTTCCGGTGCGGAGCCGGACGCCGTCGTCGAGCAGATCGACATCGGTGGCCCCGCGATGGTCCGGTCCGCCGCCAAGAACCACCCGTCGGTCGCCGTCGTCGTCGATCCGGCCCGCTACGGGGACGTCGTCACGGCTGCGGCCGAGGGCGGATTCGACCTCACCGCACGACGACGCCTCGCCGCGCTCGCCTTCGCGCACACCGCCGCGTACGACGCCGCCGTCGCCTCCTGGACCGCCGAGCAGTTCGACACCGACGACGACTTCTCCTGGCCCGGGTACGCGGGCCTCGCGCTCGAGCGCTCCGAGGTGCTCCGCTACGGCGAGAACCCGCACCAGCAGGCGGCCCTCTACGTGGACAAGAGCGCCACGCCGGGCATAGCCCAGGCGGACCAGCTCCACGGCAAGGCCATGAGCTACAACAACTTCGTCGACGCCGATGCCGCCCTCCGCGCGGCCTTCGACTTCGACGAGCCCGCCGTCGCGATCATCAAGCACGCCAACCCGTGCGGCGTCGCCGTCGGATCGGCCGACGCCGAGGACCCGATCGCCGACGCCCACGCCAAGGCCCATGCCTGCGACCCCGTCTCCGCCTTCGGCGGGGTGATCGCCGCGAACCGCGAGGTCACCGCCCGCATGGCGGGGACCGTGAAGGACATCTTCACGGAGGTGGTGATCGCGCCGTCGTTCTCCGCCGAGGCGGTGGAGATCCTCTCGCAGAAGAAGAACATCCGGCTCCTGGCCCTCCCCGAGGGCTACGGGCGGAACCCGGTGGAGCTCCGCCAGGTGTCCGGGGGAGTGCTCATGCAGGTCGCGGACACGCTCGACGCCGACGGGGACGACCCGGCGGGCTGGACACTCGCCGCGGGCGACGCCGCCGACGACGCCACGCTCGCTGACCTCCGGTTCGCCTGGACGGCCTGCCGGGCCGCGAAGTCGAACGCGATCCTCCTGGCGAAGGACGGTGCGTCGGTGGGCGTGGGCATGGGCCAGGTCAACCGCGTGGACTCGTGCCGCCTCGCCGTGGAGCGGGCCAACACGCTCGCCGACACCGAGCGGGCCCGCGGGTCCGTCGCGGCGTCGGACGCCTTCTTCCCCTTCGCCGACGGACTGCAGATCCTGCTCGACGCCGGTGTGCGCGCCGTCGTCCAGCCGGGCGGGTCGGTGCGCGACCAGGAGGTCATCGACGCCGCGAACGCCGCCGGCGTGACCCTGTACCTGACGGGCGCGCGGCACTTCTTCCACTGAGGCAGCGCCGGGGGCGGCACCCGGAGCCGCACCGCCGTCGGAGCCCGCGGCCCTCGGGGCACGCCGCCCGTCAACGCCGTTGTTCCTCCGGTGTCCGCCGTTAGGCGAAGACCTGAGACCTCGGTATGTTGGAGCCGATGGGCAACCCCCAATAGACCACCGCAGAGCACCAGGGAGACGCCACCCATGGCCAAGATCATCTACACCCATACCGACGAAGCGCCGATGCTGGCCACCTACTCGTTCCTGCCGATCATCGAGGCGTTCGCGTCCACGGCGGGCGTCGAGGTGGAGGTTCGGGACATCTCGCTGTCGGGGCGCATCATCGCCCTGTTCGGCGACCACCTGACCGAGGACCAGCAGATGGCCGACGCCCTCGCGGAACTCGGCGCCCTGGCGAAGACGCCGGAAGCGAACATCATCAAGCTGCCCAACATCAGCGCATCCATCCCGCAGCTCAAGGCGGCCGTCGCCGAGCTCCAGGCCCAGGGCTATGCCCTCCCGGACTACCCCGACCACCCGTCCACGGACACGGAGAAGGAGATCCGCGCCCGGTACGACAAGGTCAAGGGCAGCGCGGTGAACCCCGTCCTCCGCGAGGGCAACTCGGACCGCCGCGCACCGGCCTCGGTCAAGAACTACGCACGCCAGAACCCGCACAGCATGGGTGCATGGACGCCTGGGTCGAAGACGAACGTGGCGCACATGACGAGCGACGACTTCCGCTCGAACGAGCAGTCCGTCGTCATCCCGGCGGACGGGACCGTCACCATCCAGCAGGTCGGGGCCGACGGCTCCGTCACCATGCTCAAGGAATCGATCCCCGTCCTCGCGGGCGAGGTCGTCGACGGCACCGTGATGCGCGCCGACGCGCTGAACGCGTTCCTGAAGGCGCAGGTGGCCCGTGCCAAGGAGGAGGGCGTGCTCTTCTCCGCGCACCTCAAGGCCACCATGATGAAGGTCTCCGACCCGATCATCTTCGGCCACGTGGTGCGGGCGTTCCTGCCCGAGCTCTTCGAGACCTACGGCGAGCAGCTCACCGCCGCGGGCCTGAGCCCGAACAACGGCCTCGCATCGATCCTCGGCGGCCTGGACAAGCTGTCCGAGGACGTCCGCGAGGGCGTCCAGGCGGCCATCGCCAAGGGCATGGAGGACGGTCCGGCGATCGCCATGGTCGATTCCGACAAGGGCATCACCAACCTGCACGTCCCGAGCGACGTCATCGTGGACGCGTCGATGCCTGCAATGATCCGCTCCTCCGGCCACATGTGGGGACCGGACGGCAAGGAAGCCGACACGCTCGCCGTCATCCCGGACAGCAGCTACGCCGGCATCTACCAGGTGGTCCTCGATGACTGCCGCGCCAACGGCGCCTTCGACCCGACCACCATGGGTACCGTCCCGAACGTCGGCCTGATGGCCCAGGCGGCCGAGGAGTACGGCAGCCACGACAAGACCTTCGAGATCCAGACCGAGGGCAAGGTGCAGGTGGTCGACGCCGACGGCACCGTGCTGATCGAGCACGACGTCGCGCCGGGCGACATCTGGCGCGCATGCCAGACCAAGGACGCCGCCATCACCGACTGGGTGAAGCTCGCGGTCACGCGTGCCCGCGCCTCGGCAACGCCCGCCGTCTTCTGGCTCGACGAGAGCCGCGCCCACGACGCGCACCTGATCGCGAAGGTCAAGACGTACCTGGCCGAGAATGCCACGGACGATGTCGAGCTCGAGATCATGACGCCCGTCGATGCCACGGCCTTCACGCTCAGGCGCATCCGCGAGGGCGCCGACACCATCTCGGTGACCGGCAACGTACTGCGCGACTACCTGACCGATCTCTTCCCGATCCTCGAACTTGGCACGAGCGCCAAGATGCTCTCGGTGGTCCCGCTGATGAACGGTGGCGGGCTCTTCGAGACCGGTGCCGGCGGGTCCGCGCCGAAGCACGTGCAGCAGCTGGTCAAGGAGAACCACCTCCGGTGGGACAGCCTGGGTGAATTCCTCGCCCTCGCGGTCAGCTTCGAGCACCTGGCGACGTCGACCGGCAACGCCCGGGCGCAGATCCTCGCCACCACGCTCGATCGCGCCACCGGGACGTTCCTCCTCGAGAACAAGTCGCCCAGCCGCCGCGTGGGTGAGATCGACAACCGTGGCAGCCACTACTTCCTCGCCCGCTACTGGGCGGAGGAGCTGGCCAAGCAGGAGCAGGACGCCGAGCTCGCCGCCGCCTTCGCCCGGGTTGCGGAGGCCCTGACGGGCAACGAGGACACCATCGTGTCCGAGCTGCTCGCCGTGCAGGGTTCACCCGCGGACATCGGGGGCTATTTCCACCCCGACGTCGCCAAGGTGACGCAGGTGATGCGGCCCTCCGCGAAGCTCTCCGAGGTCCTCGCGATCCTCGCCGTCTAGCACCGCATGGAGGAACCGGTGTACCGCCGCGGCGGTACACCGGTTCCTCCATTTAAGGATTGCTCTTTACATCCGCGCTCGCGCCGGATTATGGTTGCCCCAGGTCTCAGCCTGGGGGTGGTTTCGCGATGAAGATGCCAATGCATCGGTCTCTCGCCACTTCAGTGCGCCTTTCCTTCCTCGCCGGTGCCGGCGCCCTCGGCTGGATGGCGCTGGGCGCGACAGGCGCCTCAGCCGCGGAAACACCCCGTGAGGCCGGTCTTCTCGATTCGGCGGTGGGCATCGTCAGCTCAGTGAGCGCACCCGCGGTGTCCGCGGTGGCTGCCGTCGCCGATCCGCTTCCGGCCGCGATCCTCCCCGCTTCGTCGGCGTCGGTCGCGCCCCGGTCCCTCCAGCTCCCCGTCGTTCCGGAGCTGGTGGCCCAGGTGCCCCAGCTCGTGGCGCAGCCGGCTGGAACGGTTCTCGTCCCGGTGACCTCCGCGGTCGACGGACTGGTCGCGCAGGTGCCGATCGTCCGCTCAGTCGTGCCCGAGGGGACCGTCACAGGAGTGACGGCACCGATCGTCGACGTCGTCGATGGAGCCGCGGGCGTCGTCACGGCGCCTGTGCTCGAGGTCGTGGCGCCCGTGCTCGAGGTCGTGGAGCCCGTGACGGCCGTCGTTGATCCCGTGGTCGACGGCGTCGCCCCCCTTCCGGAGCTCGTCGCTCCGGAAGCCGCTGCTCCTGAGGTGGTTGTTCCTGTGGCCGTGCCGGTTCCGGCGACCGTGGTCGACGCCGCTCCCGGCGTCGAGGTGGCGCCCACCGCTTCCTCGGCAGGGGATTCCGACCAGCCCGCAGTGCGGTCCGACGCCGACGCCTCCGACCTTTCGGACGCCGTCGCTGACGCCGTTCCTGCGCAGGATGCCATGGTGCCCTCGCTCGGCGGGGTGTCCGAGGCCGGCCGTGGTTCTGGGGTCGAGGCCGTGACGCTGATGAGTGCGTCCGCCGATTCGTTCTTCGACGCCTTCGCGCCGTCCGCTGCGGCGGCACTTGCGCAGCTCGCTCCCGAGGCGCCGGGACTCCCCGCTGCGCCCTTCGCATCCTCGTCGTCGGCCCTCGCGTCCATGACCAGTGGCGGGGCCGCAGCGCCGCTCGCCGCACTCGGCGCAGCGGCCCTTCTCCTCTTCGTCCCTCTCGTGGACCAGGCCGCCCGCGCTGCGGCGGCAGGTCTTCCGGCAGCTCCCAGCTTCGATCCCGGCTCGTCTCCTGACTAGTGGTGGCCCCGCCGCGCTCCTGCGCGCGGCTGAGGGCTTGCGGTGCCTAGGGCACCTCCACACCACTTCGATCTACAGGAGAACATCATGCGTACATGCGTTCAGCGAGGGCTCTACGGGGTCCTTCTAGCCGGGGGCGTCGTGGCCCTCGGAGCAGGGTCGGCATCAGCCGCGGACCTGTCGGCAGCAGCCGAAATCGAGCTCGAATCGGGTCTCGGAACCATCATCACCGCACCCCTGGCGTCCGGTACCACGAGCAGTTCGATCATCGAGGAGACCGTGGTGTCGCTCGACGGCGGGCTGTTGGATGGCGGTCTGCTCAACGGGAATGTCGTCTCGCCCGAGGTGCTCGTTCCGGTGAATGTGTCAGGTAACTCGGTGTCGGTGATCGGGGATTCGTCTTCCGCCGGCGGGTCCGGTGCGACCGGTTCGACCGGCGGCACAGCTCTTGTACCGGCTCCTGCACCGGCTCCCGCGCCGGCCCAGGGCGGGCTGTTGGATGGCGGTCTGCTCATCGCGAATGTGGTCTCGCCCGAGGCCGTGGTGCCGGTGAATGTGTCCGGTAACTCGGTGTCGGTGATCGGGGATTCGTCCTCCACCGGCGGGTCCGGTTCGACCGGTTCGACCGGCTCGACCGGCGGCACGGCTCCTGCACCGGCTCCCGCGCCGGCCCAGGGCGGGCTGCTCGATGGCGGTTTGCTCAATGGGAATGTGGTCTCGCCCGAGGTGCTCGTTCCGGTGAATGTGTCCGGTAACTCGGTGTCCGTGATCGGGGATTCGTCCTCGACTGGCGGGTCCGGGGCGACCGGTTCGACCGGCGGCACGGCTCCTGCACCGGCTCCTGCACCGGCCCAGGGCGGGCTGCTGGATGGCGGTCTGCTCAACGGGAATGTGGTCTCGCCCGAGGCCGTGGTGCCGGTGAATGTGTCCGGTAACTCGGTGTCGGTGATCGGGGATTCGTCCTCGACCGGCGGGTCCGGTTCGACCGGTTCGACCGGTTCGACCGGCGGCACAGCTCCTGCACCCGCTCCCGCACCGGCTCCTGCGCCGGCCCAGGGCGGGCTGCTCGATGGCGGTCTGCTCAACGGGAATGTGGTCTCGCCCGAGGCCGTGGTGCCGGTCAACGTCGGCTGCAACGGTGTCACCATCATCGGTGACAGTGCCTCAGATTGCACGACCGGTTCGACCGGTTCGACCGGCGGCACGGCTCCTGCACCGGCTCCTGCACCCGCTCAGGGCGGGCTGCTCGACAGCGGTCTGCTCAACGGGAATGTGGTCTCGCCCGAGGTGCTCGTTCCGGTGAATGTGTCCGGTAACTCGGTGTCGGTGATCGGGGATTCGTCCTCGACCGGCGGCTCCGGTTCGACCGGTTCGACCGGCGGCACGGCTCCTGCACCGGCTCCTGCACCCGCTCAGGGCGGGCTGCTGGACGGCATCCTGGGCAACAACGTGATCTCGCCCGAGGTCGTGGTTCCGGTCAACGTCGGCTGCAACGGGGTCGCCATCCTCGGTGACAGTGCTTCGGATTGCACGACCGGTTCAACCGGCTCAACCGGTTCGACCGGCGGCACGACGGGTGGCACCACCGGTGGCACTACCGACTCGACGAACGGCGGCCTGCTGGACGGCATCCTGGACAACAACGTGATCTCGCCCGAGATCGTCGTCCCGGTCAACGTCGGCTGCAACGGTGTCACCCTCCTCGGTGACAGCGCTTCGGATTGCACGACCGGCTCGACCGGCAGCACCGGTGGGACGACCGGTAACACCGGTGGCACTACCGACTCGACGAACGGCGGCCTGCTCGACGGCATCCTCGATAACAACGTGATCTCGCCCGAGATCATCGTCCCGGTCAACGTCGGCTGCAACGGGGTCGCCCTCCTCGGTGACAGTGTTTCGGATTGCACGACCGGTTCGACCGGCGGCACGACGGGCGGCAACTCCGGCAACACCGGCGGTAACACCGGTGGCACTACCGACTCGACGAACGGTGGCCTGCTTGACGGCATCCTCGATAACAATGTGATCTCGCCCGAGATCGTCGTCCCGGTCAACGTCGGCTGCAACGGTGTCACCCTCATCGGTGACCGCAGCACCAACTGCGAATCAGGCGCAGAGGCACCGACCAACCCGACGATCCCGACCAACCCGACCAACCCGACGACCCCGACGACCCCGACGACCCCGACGACCCCGACGACCCCGACCACCCCGACCACCCCTGAGGTCCCTGCCACCGGCGACAACGGAGGCACCGACGCTCCTGCCGACGGAGACAAGGGCGACGCCACGAACGACGGCGGGACGAACAACGGTGGGACGAACAACGGCGGGACGAACGACAGCGGCACCGACAACGGCGGAACAAATGACGGTGCTTCGATGGAAACGCCGGACGTCACGGGCGCCGACCTCGTCTCGGTCACCGGCCCTGCCACCGCGCCTGGCACGCTCTCCGTGGCGAGCAGTGGCGTGAAGGTCACCGCGGCTGCCGATGCAGCAGCCACCACCGCTGCACCAAAGGCCCTGGCCTCCACGGGGTTCGCTGAGCAGCAGCTCCTTCTGCTCAGCTCGCTCCTGCTCCTCGCTGGAGCGGGCGGCCTGCTAGCTGCTCGCCGCCAGAAGGCGCGTGCCTAGCGCCGGCTGACGCGACACGAAAAAGGACGAGCCCCCGCAGCACACGCTGCGAGGGCTCGTCCTTCGTCCTGCCGCGGTGGGTCAGGCGGCGTCGTTCTCGTACCGCAGGCCGATCTGTGCCCGGACGCCGTCGAGCAGGCGCATGGTCTTCACTGTGTCGCCGACCGGCATCGTGGGACTCTCGGTCAGTCCCTGCTGGATGCAGCGCGTCACCTCGCGCAGCTCGTATGTGTACCCAGCGCCCACCTGCTCGAACTGCTCCACCCGGGCTTCTGCCTGACCGGCCTTGACGGTCAGTTCCTTCGGGTTGTGGAGGTTCCCGCCGCCGGTCTTCAGCCAGCCCTTAGACCCACAGACGGTCGCCTGGCCGGGGCACGAGGCGATGAACGACGACGACAACTGCGCGTACGCCCCACTGCCATAGCTGAGGGTCAGGGCGGCCTGCAGGTCCACGCCGTCATCATTGAGGGTTCCCACGGCGGATACGGAATCGGGGAAGCCCAGGGACCCCAGCGCCCACGTGAGCGGGTACACCGTGAGGTCCATCAGGGCCCCGCCGCCGGCCTTCGGGTCCCACAGGCGGCTGTTCGGATCGTCGGGGGCGGCGAAGCCGAGGTCGGCCTGGACCCACCGGATGTCGCCCAGTTCTCCCGAGTGGATGATCTCCCAGGCGCGATTGACACTGGGGAGGAACCGCGTCCATACGGCCTCCATGAGGAACAGGCCGCTCCCGGCCGCGATCGCCGCCAGTTCCTCCGCCTCGGCGGCGGTGATCGTGAACGGCTTCTCGCAGAGCACGTGCTTCCCCCCGGCGAGGGCCGCCTTGGCCACCTCGTAGTGCTGTCCGTGCGGGGTGGTGATGTAGACGACGTCGACCTCGGGGTCGGCCACGAGCCGCTGGTACCCGGTTGTGCCGCCGTCGTTGCCGTAGCTCGTGGCGAACCCGAACTTCTCGGCGAATGCTGCGGCGCTCTCAGCGCTGCGCGAGCTCACCGCATGGAGCATGGCGTCCTCGAGGAGCGCGATGTCCTGGGTGACCTTCGATGCGATGCCGCCCGTGGCGATGACGCCCCACTTGAGGGGACGGCCCGTCGCGACGACGGGGCTGGGAGCACCTGCTTCGGCGCAGGGGGGAACGGTGATGCGGTTCGGTGGGTTCATGGACCTATCCTTGCCGTCCGCGCGTGCCGCGTCCAGCACCCGGGGAGGACCGGGAGGCGGGCCCGGTGGTGCGCATGTGGCCGGGAACGACGAAGTGCCCCGGCCGGGGCCGGGGCACTTCGTCGTGATGCTGCGGAGAGGTCCGAGCAGGTGCTACTTGGTGAGCGCGGACAGCGTGGGATCGTTCGCGTAGGCTTCCGCGGCGTTGTCCTTCGTCACGATCTGCGGCTCGAGGAGGTAGGCGGGAACGGTCTTCACGCCGTTGTCGTAGGAGTCGGGATCGTTGATCTCGGGCTCCTCGCCGGCCTGCAGGTTGCCGACCATCTCGATGGCGTGCTCGACGAGGGCCCGCGTGTCCTTGTTGATCGTGGAGTACTGCTTGCCCTCCATGATCGACTTGACGGACTCGACCTCGGAGTCCTGCCCGGTCACGACCGGGAGGGTCTTGCCGGCACCGGCGACCGAGGTCAGGATGGCGCGGGCGAGCGTGTCGTTGGGGGAGAGGACGCCGTCGAGCTCGGTGGAGCCGTAGCTGCCCGAGAGCAGGGTGTCCATGCGGCGCTGGGCGTTCTCCGCCTTCCAGCCCTGGGTCACGGCCTGCTCGAAGCTCGTCTGACCCGAGACGACGACGAGGTTGCCGTTGTCGATCTCGGGCTGCAGGATGCTCATCGCACCGTCGAAGAACACCTTGGCGTTGGCGTCGTCGGGCGAGCCGGCGAACAGCTCGATGTTGTACGGTCCTTCGGGCTTGGCGGCCTTCATGCCGTCGAGGAGAGCCTGACCCTGCAGCTCACCGACCTGGAAGTTGTCGTACGCGACGTAGTAGTCGACGTTCTCGGTGTTGGTGAGCAGGCGGTCATAGGCGATGACGGTGATGCCGGCTTCCTTGGCCTGCGCCAGCTGGGTGCCGAGCTGGGCGCCGTCGATCGCGCCGACGACCAGGACCTTGACGCCATTGGTGATCATGGAGCTGATCTGGTTCTGCTGCTCGGAGACACCGCCGTTGGCGAACTGGACGTTCGGCTCGTAACCGGCCTCGGTCAGGCCGTCGTTGAAGAGCGTCTCGGCGAGAACCCAGTTCTCGGAGGTCTTCTGCGGAAGTGCGATGCCGATGGCGGACCCGGTCTCGAAGCCGGCGGCGGCGCCGTCGCCGCCCTCGGCCGCGGGAGCGGATTCTTCACGGCCGCACCCGGTCAGCGCCAGCGCTGATATGGCAGCCACGGCTGCAAGGGATTTTGCGAACTTACGCATGTGCATTCTCTTTCTTTTGCTCTTGCTCTTGTGGACGGATGACGCTTCGTGCCCGGGGTCGGCCGGTGCCGACCCTAGACGTCGTGGGAGATGACTTCCTTCGTCCCGACAGCCTGCTCGGTGGGTGCGGGCTGGGGCGCGGCAGTAGTGGCCTTCTTCGTGCCGCCACCACCGCCGAGGTTCCTGGTGAGCAGGCCGATGATGGACGGCTTGCCCTGGATCTTGTTGTAGACGTCGAAAGCGACGGCGACGAGCAGGACGAGGCCCTTGATGATCTGCGTGAGGTCGGCGCCGATGCCGAGCAGCTGCAGTCCGTTGTTGAGGACGGCCATGACGAGGCCACCGATGATGGAACCGACCACGGTGCCGACGCCACCGGTCACTGCTGCGCCGCCGATGAACACCGCGGCGATGGCGTCGAGTTCCCACCCGGTGCCGTCGAACGGTCCGGAGGCGGTCGAGCGGCCCACGAAGATCATGCCGGCGAGAGCGGCGAGGATGGACATGTTCATCATGACCATGAAGTTGACCTTCTTGCTCTGCACGCCGGAGAGCTCAGCCGCATGGCGGTTGCCACCGACCGCGTAGACGTGCCGTCCGAGGATCGTCTTGTTGGAGATGAAGGCGTAGATGATGACGAGGATGCCGAGGATGATGCCGGGGATGGGGAACGAGGTCCCGGGACGGCCCGTCGCGAACAGGTAGGTCGCGTAGAGGATGACGGCCGAGAGCAGTGCGAGCTTGACGATCGGCACCCACATGGGGGGAAGGTCCGCATTGATTTTCTCGAGCTTGCGGCGGTTCTTGAACTCGCTGTAGATGACGAACGCGACCAGGGCGAAGCCGATGAGCAGGGTCAGGTTGTTGTAGCCGATGTTCGGGCCGACCTCGGGCAGGTAGCCCGCGCCGAGGTACTGGAAGCCCTCGGGGACGGGGACGGTGTTCGAATCACCGACCGCCTGGTTGGCGCCCCGGAAGATGAGCATGCCCGCGAGGGTGACGATGAACGCGGGTATCCCGACGTAGGCCACCCAGAACCCTTGCCAGATACCGATCACCGCGCCGAGCACCAGGCCGAGCACGACGCCCAGGTACCAGGGGATACCCCAGTCGCGCATGGCGATCGCGACGACGATACCGACGAACGCGGCGATGGAACCGACCGAGAGGTCGATGTGGCCGGCGATGATCACGAGCACCATGCCGATGGCCAGGATCAGGATGTACGAGTTGCCGTTGAACAGGTTCATCATGTTGCCGGACGTGAGCGTCTTCCCGCCCGTGCGCCACTGGAAGAACACGACAAGCGCGACCAGGGCGAAGATCATCCCGAACTGGCGGGTGTTCCCGCCGAAGATTTGTTTTAGGGAATTCATGGTGTTCTTCCTTGGATGCTACGGTCAGGCAGATTTCCTGCTGGCGGTCATGAGTTTCATCAGGGATTCCTGGTTCGCTTCGTCCCGGGTCAGTTCGCCCGTGATGGCGCCCTCGAAGATCGTGTAGATCCTGTCCGACAGGCCGAGCAGCTCGGGCAGCTCCGAGGAGATGACGATGACGCCCTTCCCCTGCTCGGCGAGCTTCTGGATGATGCCGTAGATCTCGTACTTGGCGCCGACGTCGATTCCGCGGGTCGGTTCGTCGAGGATCAGGAGATCGGGGTCGGTGAACATCCACTTGGCCAGGACCACCTTCTGCTGGTTCCCGCCGGAAAGTTTTGCGACACCCTCGTTGACGCTCGGTGTCTTGGTCCTCAGCGTCTTGCGGTAGTCCTCGGCGACCCGGAACTCCTCGTCCCTGTCGACCACGAGCCCGCGGGTGATCCTCTTCAGGTCGGCGGAGACCGTGGTGGTCTTGATGTCGTCGAGCAGGTTGAGCCCGAGCGACTTGCGGTCCTCCGTCACGTAGGCGAGTCCGGCGTCGATCGCCTGGGGCACCGAGCGCAACGTGACCTCCTTGCCGTTGATGAGGATCTGTCCGGACTTGAAGTTGCCGTACGAGCGCCCGAAGACGGATCGGGCCAGTTCGGTGCGTCCTGCGCCCATGAGGCCGGCGAATCCGACGATTTCACCGCGGCGGACGTGGAAGCTCGAGTTCTTGCACACCAGGCGGTCGGAGACCGTGGGATGGCCGACGGTCCAGTTGCGGACCTCGAAGAAGGTCTCGCCGATCGACGGGGTGTGGTCCGGGAAACGTGACTCGAGGGAGCGGCCCACCATGCCGCGGATGATGCGGTCCTCGTCGACGCCGTCGTTCTTGACGTGAAGCGTCTCGATCGACTTGCCGTCACGGATGATCGTGATGGAGTCGGCGATCTGCTCGATCTCGTTGAGCTTGTGCGAGATCATGATGCACGAGATGCCCTTGGAACGCAGGCCCGACATCAGGTCGAGGAGGTGCTGGGAGTCCGACTCGTTGAGGGCCGCGGTGGGCTCGTCCAGGATGAGCAGCTTCACGGACTTGTTGAGGGCCTTGGCGATCTCGACGAGCTGCTGCTTGCCGACCCCGATGTCCTTGACCTTGGTGGTCGGATCCTCGTTCAGGCCGACACGGGCCATGAGTTCCAGCGTGGTGTTGTTGACGTAGTCCCAGTCGATCACGCCGAAGCGGGTGGGCTCGTTGCCGAGGAAGATGTTCTCGGCGATGGACAGCTCGGGGATGAGTGCGAGCTCCTGGTGGATGATGACGATCCCGGCCGCTTCGCTGGACCGGATGTCCCTGAACTGGACCTCCTTGCCCTGGAAGACGATCTCGCCGGAGTAGTCGCCGTAGGGGTACAACCCGGACAGGACCTTCATGAGGGTGGACTTGCCGGCGCCGTTCTCCCCGCAGATGGCGTGGATCTCGCCGGCGGTGACCTCGAGGGATACGTCGGAGAGGGCCTTGACTCCCGGGAACTCCTTGGTGATGGAGCGCATCTCAAGGATGGTGTGGTTGTTCATGGAGCCTCCCGCAGTGACGGCGTTGTCTTGGTGCAGGCCCAACCTCGGCCCGAAAGAATTGAACACGCTGGGGCGCCTTGGCGTCAACTGTTGAACGCAATGCACGCGGAAAACAGATCAAATCTTTATGCGGAGCTCGCCAGCGCGGGGGTGAGTCCGGGGTGTGCCAGCACGATGGCTGCAGCGCCCAGGGCTTCGGCGCGATCGCCGAGGGATGACATGCACACGCTTGTCGTCTCGCCGATGATGGGGACCGCGTGGCGGGCCAGGCCGCGCCGCACGGGCTCGAGGAGGATGTCGCCGAGGCTGGTCAGCGGCCCCCCGATCACGATGGTCTCCGGGTTGATGATGTTGGCCACGTGCGCCAGGGCGCGTCCGATGGCCGCTCCGGCGTCGTCGATGACGCGCAGGGCCGCGGTGTCGCCGGCCAGGGCCCACTCGATGATGCGCTCGGCGTCAACGGTCTCGGTGCCGCCGCGGCCCAGCAGCTCGATCATCGTCGAGGTGGAGGCCACCGTCTCGAGGCAGCCGCGATTGCCGCACCGGCAGATCACGCCCTGCTCGTTGATGGTGGTATGCCCGAGCTCGCCGGTGACGCCCACGTTGCCGTAGAACAGCGACCCGTTCAGGACCATGCCGGAGCCGATCCCCGAGCCCACCTTGATGAACAGCAGGTTCTCCACCGCACTGTGCGGTCCCCAGGTCACCTGGGCGAGGGCGCCCAGGTTCGCGTCGTTGTCGATGAAGACCGGCACCTGCAGCCGTTCGCCGAAGGTCTCGTGCATGTTGATGCCCACCCACTCGGGCAGGATGGCGCCCTGCACGACGGTCCCGGTGCGACGGTCGATGGGCCCCGGGATGCCGATGCCGGCACCGAGGAGGGAGCGCCGGCTGATGCCGCCGTTCTCGAGCAGGGCATCGAGCAGGTCCGAGGCTGCCCGCAGCCCTTCCACGGCGCTGTGCCCGAGGGGCAGGCTGACGGACGCCTCCTGCAGGATCCGGTAGTTCGGGCTGGCCAGGACCACGCGGAGATGGCGCCGCCCGATGTCGATCCCGGCCGCGACCTGCCCCTTGTCGTTGAGGATCACGGAGAGTGCCCGGCGGCCCGAGCTGGTGGTCGGGGCCGTGCTGACGATGCCGGTCGCGGTCATGACCTTCACGATGTTCGAGATCGTGGCGGTGGAGAGTCCGGTGGAGCGCGCGAGGGCTGCCTGCGTCTGGGGTCCGCCGCTCGTGAGGGCGGCGATCACCCGCCGCTGGTTCTGCTCCCGCAGTGCGGACTGCGAGCCCGGTTTGGGCAGGGCGGCGCTCAGGGGTGGCCTCGCCGTCGAGGGGGGATCTGCGGGCATGCACTCAGGGTGCCGCAGCGTTCCGTTGTAGTCAAGAAGTTAACGCTTGACGTCCGGTCCGATCCGCTCGGGCCGATGGCGGTCAATTGAAGACGATGGTCCGGCGCCCGTCGAGCAGCACCCGCTGCTCGGCATGCCACTGCACCGCCTGCACCAGTGCGCGCCCCTCGAGTTCACGCCCGATCGACGCCAGCTGCTCGGCCGTGCGCGCATGGTCCACGCGGATGACCTCCTGTTCGATGATCGGACCCTCGTCGAGGGCGGCGGTGACGTAATGCGCCGTGGCGCCGATCAGCTTGACGCCGCGGGCATGGGCCTGGTGGTACGGCCGGGCACCCTTGAACGACGGCAGGAACGAGTGGTGGATGTTGATGGCGCGCCCGCGCAGGTCCTCGCAGAGACCGTCGCTGAGGATCTGCATGTACCGGGCGAGGACCACGAGCTCGATGCGGTGTTCGTCCATCAGGGCGCGCAGCGCCTCCTCCGCGTCCTGCTTGGTCCCGGGTGTGACGGGGATGTGGTGGAACTCGATGCCGTAGAACGCGGCGAGGCCCTCGAGGTCGCGGTGGTTGGACACGATCACGGGGATGTCGATGGCGAGGGTGCCCGACCGGTGCTGGAACAGGAGGTCGTTGAGGCAGTGCGCGGCCTTGGAGACCATGATCAGTGTGCGGGTGCGCCGGGCGGTCTCCGCGATGGACCACTGCATGCCGAACCCGGCGGCGACGGGTTCGAGGGCTGCCCGGAGGTCCTGCAGGGTGGCCCCGGTGGTGAGTTCGACCCTCATGAAGAAGGTGCCTGTGTCGGGGCTGCCGTACTGCTGCGACTCCGTGATGTTGGCGCCGATGCCGACCAGGGCACCGGAGACGCCATGGACGATTCCTGGCCTGTCGGGGCAGGACAGCGTGAGGGAGTATGAGCTGGGTGCGTCGGGGGAGTCCACCTAAGCCAGCGTACCGGTAGCCTCCGGGCGGGGTGCGAGGTCCCGCAGCCGGTCCATGGCTGCCATCGCGGCCGCACGGCCGGCCCTGGAGGCGCCGAGGGTGGAGGCCGACGCGCCGTAACCCACCAGCAGGAGCCGGGGTTCCCGCGCGACCTGCACGCCGTCCGTCCGGATCCCGCCACCGGGCTCCCTCAGCCGCAGCGGTGCGAGGTGGTCCAGGGCGGCCCTGAAGCCGGTCGCCCAGAGGACGGCGTCGATGGGCTCCTCGGAGCCGTCGGCGAAGACGGCCGTGTGCTCGCGCAGCCCGGCGAGCGGCCCGCGTGAGACGAGGACGCCGGCGTCGATCCCTGCCCGGTACTGCGGGGTGAGGGGCAGCCCGGTCACCGATACCACGCTGGCGGGCGGGAGTCCCGCGCTCGTCCGGGCGCTGACCTCCGCTTCCACCTCGCGTCCCCATTCGGGGTCGAACGGACGGCGCGTGAAGGCCGGCGGGCGGCGTGTGGACCAGAGAGGGGTCGCTCCGGCCTCGGAGAGCTGCAGCAGGAACTGGGCGGCGGACGTCCCACCGCCCACCACGAGCACGCGCCGGCCCGTGAACTCGGCCGCCGACCGGAAGTCGTGCGTGTGCAACTGCCGGCCGCCGAAGACGTCGCGGCCCGGGTAGTAGGGCCAGTACGGGCGGTCCCACGTGCCCGTCGCGCTGATGACGACGTCGGTGATCCAGGTGCCGCCCGTCGTCGTGACCCGCAGGGGGCCGGCGTGTCCGCCGGTGTCCTCGGACTCCACGCGGAGCACGCGGACGGGGCGGAGGACGGGCAGGGCGAACTCGCGCTCGAACGCACCGTAGTAGCGGTTCACGACGTCGGAGGCCGGCTCGTCCGGGTCCGGCGTCGCGAGGGGGAAGCCGGGCAGGCTGTGCAGCGCGTGGGCGGCCCCGAAGGTCAGGGCGGGCCAGCGGTGGAGCCAGGCTCCGCCGGGAGCCGGATTGGCGTCGAGCACCACGAAGTCGCGGTGCGGTGCGAGGCCCCGCCTCACCAGGTGGTAGGCACTGCTCAGCCCCGCCTGGCCGGCGCCGATCACGACTACGCGCACGCGGTGCACCGGCGGCTCCGCGTCGTCCTGTCCCGTCCCGCGCATGGTCTCCGGCCTCCCCGGTCCGGCGCCGTCCGTCGGCCCGCCGTCCCACTGATCGGGAACGGCCCGGCCGTGCGCCGTATTCCGGGTCCCGGTCCCGGTGGCGACGCGGCCCGCGGTGCAGCTAGCATGGGAGCGTCGCGACTGGCGTAGGGTGGGCAACCACCAGGAAGCGGCGCGGAACCAGGACCTCCGGGAGGTCCTGTGTCTCCAGTGCAGACCACGGATCGCACGCCTGGGCCGCGGGTCACGTTTCACGTTTCGGCCGGACGGACACAGGTCCGCCGGTCTGCGACGCACGCTGACCCCTTTGCGAGACCCAGAGAAGGATCAACAGATGACCACCTCGCCCATGGCGCCGTCCCACGCTGCCGCTGATTCCGTCACCAATGCGCCCCTGTCCGAGGTGGACCCGGAGATCGCCGCCGTCCTCCGCGACGAGCTCGCCCGGCAGCGGGACACCCTCGAGATGATCGCCTCGGAGAACTTCGCCCCCCGCGCCGTCCTCGAGGCCCAGGGCAGCGTCCTCACCAACAAGTACGCCGAGGGCTATCCCGGACGCCGCTACTACGGCGGGTGCGAACACGTGGACGTGGCGGAGAACCTCGCGATCGAGCGTGTCAAGGCGCTCTTCGGGGCGGAGTTCGCCAACGTCCAGCCGCACTCCGGCGCCCAGGCCAACGCCGCCGCCCTCTCGGCGATGATCAAGCCCGGCGACAAGATCATGGGCCTTTCCCTCGCCCACGGCGGGCACCTGACCCACGGCATGAAGCTCAACTTCTCGGGCAAGCTCTACGAGGTCGCCGCCTATGGCGTGGAGGAGGACACCCACCGCCTCGACATGGAGCGCGTCCGCGAGCAGGCCCTCGCCGAGAAGCCCCAGGTCATCATCGCCGGGTGGTCGGCCTATCCGCGCCAGCTCGACTTCGCTGCCTTCCGGACCATCGCGGACGAGGTCGGCGCGCTCCTGTGGACCGACATGGCGCATTTCGCAGGCCTCGTGGCCGCCGGCGTGCACCCCAGCCCGGTCCCGCACTCCGACGTCGTCACCTCCACCGTGCACAAGACCCTCGCCGGGCCGCGCTCGGGAATGATCCTGGCGAAGCAGGAGTGGGCCAAGAAGATCAACTCGAACGTCTTCCCCGGGCAGCAGGGCGGCCCGCTGATGCACGTCATCGCCGGCAAGGCCACGGCCTTCAAGATCGCCGGCTCCGCCGAGTTCAAGGAACGCCAGGACCGCGTGCTCGAGGGCGCGCGGATCATCGCCGAGCGCCTCACCGCGTCCGACGTCGCCGAGCACGGCGTCTCGGTCCTCACCGGCGGTACCGACGTACACCTCGTCCTGGTGGACCTGCGCAACTCGTCCCTCGACGGCCAGCAGGCCGAGGACGTGCTGCACTCGGTCGGCATCACGGTCAACCGCAACGCCGTCCCCTTCGACCCCCGCCCGCCGATGGTCACCTCCGGCCTCCGCATCGGTACCCCGGCGCTCGCGACGCGGGGGTTCGGCGCCGCCGAGTTCACCGAGGTCGGCGAGATCATCGCCGCCGCCCTGAAGCCTTCGCCCGACGTCGAGGCCCTCCGCGCCCGGGTGTCCGCCCTCGCCGCCGACTTCCCGCTCTACCCGGGCCAGGAGGAGTGGTAGGCCCGTTCCCGCCCGGCGCCCTGGCCTCGCAGGCCGCGGCGTCGACGGATTTCGACATCCCCGCTCGGGAGTGCTGTTTCACGGGCTGCTGCGACCGCGGCAAGGCCTTCCTGCTCGAGCAACTGGACCCGCTACCGCACGACGACGAGGACGATCCACATGAGCACGACAGCCCGCATCCTTGACGGCAAGGCCACCGCAGCCCTGATCAAGGCCGAACTCGCCGAGCGCGTGTCGGCGCTGCGCGAGCGCGGCGTCACGCCCGGGCTCGGGACGGTCCTCGTCGGGGACGATCCCGGCAGCGCCTCCTACGTGGCCGGCAAGCACCGCGACTGCGCCGAGGTGGGCATCACCTCGGTGCGGCGGGATCTGCCGGACACCATCACGCAGGAGGAGCTCGAGGCGGTCCTCGACGAGCTGAACGCCGACGACGCGACGACCGGCTACATCGTGCAGCTGCCGCTCCCTGCGCATATCGACACGAACGCGATCCTCGAGCGCATCGATCCGGCGAAGGACGCCGACGGCCTGCACCCCACCAATCTGGGCAGGCTGGTGCTCAATGTCAACGCGCCCATGGAGTCGCCGCTGCCCTGCACCCCGCACGGCATCGTGGAACTCCTGCTGCGGCACGACGTCGCCCTCAAGGGCCTCGACGTGCTCGTCGTCGGGCGGGGCGTGACGGTGGGTCGTCCGCTGGGACTGCTGCTGACCCGCAAGCAGATCAACGCGACCGTGACCCTCGCGCACACCGGCACCGCGGACCTCGCCGACCACCTCGGACGCGCCGACGTCGTCGTCGCCGCCGCGGGGATACCGCACATGATCCCGGCGGAGCAGCTGAAGCCCGGAGCGATCGTGCTCGACGTGGGGGTGAGCCGCGTCGAGGACCCGGTGACGGGCAAGGCGAAGCTGACGGGCGACGTCGACCCCGCCGCGGCGTCGGTGGCCGGCTGGCTCTCCCCGAATCCCGGCGGCGTGGGCCCCATGACCCGGGCCATGCTGCTGACCAACGTCGTCGACGCCGCCGAACGCCGGGCGGCCTCCGTCTAGCACCGTCCGGCGTCGCCTAGGCTGAGCGGGTGCCTACACCTCCCGCCGGTCCGCCGGTCATCTCCGCGCACCAGCTCAGCAAGCACTACGCCGACTTCAAGGCCGTGGACGGCATCTCCTTCGAGGTCCCGGCAGGTGAGTCGTTCGGCCTGCTCGGCCCCAACGGCGCGGGCAAGTCGACCACCATGCGCATGATCGGCGGTGTCTCCCAGCGCACCTCCGGACAGCTCACCATCATGGGCCTGGACCCGCAGGAGCACGGGCCCGAGGTGCGCGCGCACCTCGGCGTCGTGCCCCAGCAGGACAACCTCGACGAGGAACTGCGCGTGCGCGACAACCTGATCGTGTACGGACGCTACTTCGGGCTCCCCCTGAGCTACCTCAGGCCGAAGGCCGACGAGCTGCTGGAGTTCGCGCAGCTCACGGACAAGGCCGGCGCGAAGGTCGACGCCCTCTCCGGTGGCATGAAGCGGCGCCTGACCATCGCCCGCTCGCTCATCAACGAGCCGAAGATCCTCCTGCTGGACGAACCGACCACGGGCCTGGACCCGCAGGCACGGCACATCCTGTGGGACCGCCTGTTCCGGCTCAAGGAGTCCGGCGTGACCCTGATCCTCACCACGCACTACATGGACGAGGCGGAGCAGCTGTGCGACCGGCTCGTCGTGGTCGACAAGGGCCGGATCATGGCCCAGGGGTCGCCGGCGCAGCTCATCCGCGAGCACTCCACGCGCGAGGTCCTCGAGCTGCGGTTCGGGTCCGAGCGCAACACCACCGTCGCCGCGGAGCTGCAGGGGATCGGCGAGCGGCTCGAGCCGCTGCCGGACCGCGTGCTCATCTACGCGCACGACGGCGAGGCGGCGCTCGAGCAGGTGATCGCGCGCGGGCTGCGGCCACTCACGTCCCTCGTGCGCCGGTCCTCGCTCGAGGACGTCTTCCTGCGCCTGACCGGGAGGAGCCTCGTTGACTGAGCGCACCACCGACGGCTCGCAGGAGGCCGCCGTCCTCGCGCCGTACCGCCTGCACGCCCACAAGCCGGAGGTGTCGGCGCGCCGTGCGCGGGCGTTCGGCTCCTGGTACTACGCCGAACACGTCCTGCGCTCGATGACCAGCTACCGCTGGACCCTGCTCGCCTCCAGCGTCGGGACCCCGGTGATGTACCTCTTCGCCATGGGCGTGGGCCTCGCCACGCTCGTGGACCGGAACGCCGGCGAAGCGTTCGGGGGCGTCAGCTACCTCGCGTTCATCGCCCCGGCCCTGCTGGCCTCGGCGACCATGATGACGGCCGCCACCGAGTTCACCTACCCCGTGATGGACGGGTTCAAGTGGAGGAGGGTCTACTATGGCCCCCATGCCTCGCCCCTGACCCCGGGGCAGATCGTCAACGGCCATGTCCTGGCGGTCACGGTCCGTCTGACGGCCACGACCCTCGTGTACTTCCTGATCGTCGCGCTCTTCGGTGCTTCGCCGTCGGCCACGGGCATCGCGGCCGTGCCCGTCGCGGTGCTCAGCGGGCTGGCGTTCGGTCTGCCGCTGTTGGCCTACGCGGCGAGCATCGAGGAGGACAGGGGGCAGTTCGCCCTCGTGATGCGCTTCCTGGTGACGCCGCTGTTCCTCTTCTCCGGGACCTTCTTCCCGCTGGACACCCTCCCGGTGTTCCTCCGCTGGATCGGCTGGATCTCACCCCTGTGGCACGGGACCGAACTCGGCCGCGCCCTCACCTACGGCCAGGACCTGCACGCCTGGCTCGCCGCCGTCCACGTGCTGTACCTGCTGGTGCTGGCCGTCGTCGGCCTGCGCCTGGCGCGCTCCGTCTACACCAGGAGGCTCGGCAAGTGAGTACGCAGCTCACCGCACGGGACTACGCGCTCTCGGGGTCCACGCGGCCCCTGGCCGCGCTGTACTCGCGCAACGCCAGGGCCGTGATCGCGCGCGGCCTCCTCGCCACGCGCAGCAGCAACTGGCTGATCATGGTGTCGGGCTTCTTCGAGCCGGTGCTCTACCTCGTGTCCATGGGCGTGGGGCTGGGCGCGCTCGTGGGCACGGTCGAGGGGCCGGGCGGGCAGGAGATCAGCTACGCGGCCTACATCGCGCCCGCGCTGCTCGCCGTCTCGGCGATGAACGGCGCCGTGTACGACAGCACATGGAACGTCTTCTTCAAGATGAATTTCGCCAAGCTCTACCAGGGGATGCTGTACACCTCCCTCGGCCCCTTGGACGTGGCGATCGGGGAGATCTTCCTGGCCCTGCTGCGCGGTGCCATGTATGCCACCGGGTTCACCGCGGTCATGGCCCTCATGGGGCTGATCACCACACCCGTGGCACTGCTGGTCATCCCGGCGTCGGTGCTGATCGCCTTCGGGTTCGCGTCCTTCGGGATGGGCATCACGAGCTTCATGAGGACGTTCCAGCAGATGGAGTGGATCAACTTCGTGATGCTGCCGATGTTCCTGTTCTCGGCCACCTTCTACCCGCTCAGCGTGTACCCGCAGGGCATCCAGTGGTTCATCCAGGCACTGCCCCTGTGGCACGGGGTGGAGTTGCTGCGCCAGATCAGCGTCGCGTCGTTCACGCCCGCCACGATCGTCCACCTCTGCTACTTCCTCGTGATGATCGCGGTCGGCATGCTCCTGACCACGCTGCGCCTGCGCACGCTGTTCCTGAAGTAGCGTCAGACCACCAGGGTCGCGTAGACCACATAGTTGTCGTCGAACTCGCCCGTGTCCGGGTTGTAGCCGTCGCAGGTGATGAGGCGCAGCTCCGAGCCCGGCGTGTTGCCGTACACCGTGAGGGTGGGGAACTCGTCCTTCTCGTAGGCCTCGCCGCGCTGGAACTCGAAGACAGCCGTGGTCCCGTCCTCCCGGATCACGTTGATGCGGTCACCGGTCCTCAGGGCACGGAGGTCGGCGAAGACGCCCTTGCCGCCGTCGGTGGCGTTCACATGCCCGAGCATCACCGCGGGGCCGCGGTCACCGGGGGTGGGGGACTGGTTGTACCAGCTCGCGGGGGCGCCCGGGCCGTCCGGCGGGACCTTGAGGCTCCGGTTCTCGCGCAGGCCGAGGCTCAGCAGGTCCGTGCGGACATCGATCGACGGGATCTCCAGCGTCACCGGCGCGGAGGCTGGAAGCACCGCGGGTGCGTCGACAGCCGGGGAAACGGCGGGGGCCGGAGGAGCGGCGGGGGCCGGGGAAGCGGTGGACGGCGTGGGCGTGCTCGCCGGGCTACTGGCCGCCGGGGATGCCGGAGCTGGTCCGGGAGCGTCGGTACCGCACCCGGCGATGAGGAGAAGAGCGGCCACCGCCGGGGCCGTGAAGCCCCAGCGGTGGCCGATCGCCTTACTGGTCACGAGGGACCAGGACTAGGCGTTCGCTGCTGCGCGGCGGCGGACGGCGAAGGTGCCGCCGGCTGCTGCGGCGAGGACGAGCCCGCCGCCGAGGGCGATCATGCCCGTGGAGGAGGAGGACTCGGTGGCCACACCGGTGTCCGCTCCGCCGGAGGGCATGGCGCCCATCTGGGTCTTCACGAGCGTGCCGCACAGTGCGGGCGAGGTGGCGCCGAGGGGCAGCTCGGGAGCGATCTCGGAGGGGCTGCTGAAGACCTCGGTGGAGACGCCCGCGGTCGCGGGATCCAGGCCGTGCACGACGACGACGGCGACGCCGTCCTCGAGTGACTTCTGGGTCGCGGCGTCGAGAGTGATGGTGCGCTGGACGGAGTAGGTGCCGCCCTGGCCGCCGAGCTGCAGGTTGAGGCCCTCAGCAGGGGTGGTGGCGCCGGAGGTGGTGAGGGTGGTCTGGATGGCACCGTAGCCCGGTACGCCCTCGGCGACGTTGACGATGCCGTCGCCATTGGCGTCGTCGGCCGGGGTGGGGCACTTGCCGGCCGCTCCGCCGTGGATGTGCTGGACATGCGGGTACGGCGCGTCCATGAAGGTCTGCGCGAGGCCGGACACCTGCAGGTTGACGGTGGCCTGGTTACCGACGACGTCGACGGTGATGCTGCCGGTGCCCGTGGTGCCGTTGAGCTGGCCCAGCGTGGACGAGTAGCTGGCGTCGGCCGCCGTTGCGGGGGCTCCCGCCATGGCGACGGCGCCGAGTGCGAGGGCGGGTACTGCCAGGAGACGCATCTTCTTGTTCATGGGGTCATTCCTCCGTAGTGCGAGTGAGGCGCACCGTGGGGCGCGCGTACCTGTTCTTCGGCGTGATCTGCGTTACGGATGGGAGATCTGGGGAAAGTCTTCGAGAAGGCTGACAGTTCGCCCGCGGTGGAAGGCGCCGGGGCCGAACGGGCCATGGGGAAGAATGATGGCATGCAGTCACTAGGGAGTAATGAACGGCCCGCGGGCCGGGGTCTGAGCATGCGCATGGGCAGTGCCGGGATGGCCGTCATGCTGGTCGTGTTCCTGGTCGCCGTGGTCTTCGCGGCGAACCAGAACGACGTCGTCGGCTGGCTGGTGGTGATCATCTCGCTCGGATGGCTCCTGATCTTCAGCTTCGTCGTCTTCAGTCTGCGCTCGGCAGCGCGCAAGGCCGCCGCCCGGCTGCAGGGACACGGTGCCTTCGGGGCGCCAGGCCAGTCCACGGCGGGCCCGACCGCCACCGACCGTGCACGGGATCTGAAGCTCGACCACAGCTTCAAGATCGTGCAGGTGCAGGTGGGCGTGGTCCGCGACTACCTGGGCAAGGACGAGGGGATGGTGGAGCGAGCGCTCGAGACGATCGAGATCACCTCGCACAACGCCCGCTCCATGATGAAGGGCTCGAGCGAGGGCCCTGTCGAGGGCACCGTCGTCGAGTGAGGGCCGTCCCACCGGCCGCACCTGGGGCGGCCCGCGGGGTAAGGTTGATCGGGTGAGTCCGGCACCGAACCCTCCGCAGAAACCCCTGCGCATCGCCTCCGTGAACGTCAACGGAATCCGCGCCGCCTACAAGCGCGGGATGCAGGACTGGCTGGGCGGGCGCGACGTCGACATCCTCTGTCTGCAGGAGGTCCGCGCACCCGACGCCGTCGTCCGCAGCCTCCTCGGGGAGGGCTGGCACATCCTGCACACCGAGGCCGAGGCCAAGGGCCGCGCCGGTGTTGTCATCGCCTCGCGCCGGGCCCCCGTCGCGACACGCACGTCCATCGGCGACAGCTACTTCGACACGGCCGGCCGGTGGGTCGAGGCCGACTTCGACGTCGACGGCGCGAGTCTCACCGTGGTGAGCGCCTACGTGCACTCCGGCGAGGTCGGCACCCAGAAGCAGGACGACAAGTACCGCTTCCTCGACGCGATGACCACCCGCCTGCCGCAGCTCAGGGACGGCGCCGACCACGCCGTGGTCATGGGCGACCTCAACGTGGGCCACACCGAGCTGGACATCCGGAACTGGAAGGGCAACGTCAAGAACGCCGGGTTCCTCCCCGAGGAACGCGCCTACTTCGACCGGTTCTTCTCGGACGAATGCGGTTTCCTCGACGTGGCCCGGCTCCTCGCCGGGGACGTCGACGGGCCGTACACCTGGTGGTCCTGGCGGGGCAAGGCCTTCGACAACGACACCGGCTGGCGTATCGACTACCAGCTCGCCACGCAGGCCCTCGCGAAGAGCGCACTGAGCGCAGAGGTCGACAGGGCCCCGAGCTGGGACACACGGTTCTCCGACCACGCCCCGCTCGTCGTCGACTACCAGATCTAGACCACAGGACAGCCTCCATGACAGTCACCGCGACATCGTCCACGCCCGTCCCGGACACCGGTCGGCGCCAGCGCGTCCTCTCCGGCATGCAGCCCTCCGCCGGATCGCTGCACCTCGGCAACTACCTCGGCGCGCTCGTGCACTGGGTGCGGCTCCAGGAGACCTACGACGCCGTCTTCTTCATCCCCGATCTCCACGCCATCACGGTGGCGCAGGATCCGCAGGAACTCGCCCACCGGACGCGGCTCACGGCGGCCCAGTACATCGCCGGCGGTGTCGACCCGGACCGGGCCACGCTCTTCGTGCAGTCCCACGTCCCCGAGCACGCCCAGCTCGCCTGGGTGCTGAACTGCTTCACCGGGTTCGGCGAGGCGTCCCGCATGACCCAGTTCAAGGACAAGGCCTCGAAGCAGGGGACCGACGTGGCGAGCGTGGGCCTGTTCACCTATCCGATCCTGCAGGCGGCGGACATCCTCCTGTACCAGCCCGACGGCGTGCCCGTCGGCGAGGACCAGCGCCAGCACGTGGAGCTCAGCCGCGACCTGGCGCAGCGCTTCAACGCACGCTACGGCGACACGTTCGTGGTTCCCCGGCCCTTCATCCAGAAGGAGTCCGCGAAGATCTACGACCTGCAGAACCCGGCGGCGAAGATGTCGAAGTCCGGGCCCTCGCCGGCCGGCCTGATCAACTTGCTGGACGATCCGAAGGTGACCACCAAGCGCATCAAGTCCGCCGTCACCGACGCCGGCTCGGAGATCCGCTTCGACCCGGCGGAGAAGCCGGGCATCTCGAACCTGCTCTCGATCTACTCGGCCCTCACCGGCAGGGGCATCGCCGACCTCGAGGAGGCGTACGAGGGGCGCATGTACGGGCATCTCAAGGTGGACCTGGCCGAGGTGGTCGTCGAGGCGCTCGCCCCCGTGCGGACCCGTGCCGAGGAACTACTGGCCGACCCCGCGGAGCTCGACCGCCTGCTCGCCAAGGGCGCGGCGAAGGCACGCGACCTGGCGGCCCCCACGCTCGCCGATGTCTACGCGAAGGTGGGTTTCCTGCCCGCAGCGGGAGCCCGCTGACCCATGGACGCTTCGACCGGCCGGCCCCGAGGAGCGGTGACAGCCCTGACCCGTTCGCGCCCGAGCGGCAGCAGCGTGGGCGTCACCATCCCCATCCCCGAGCCCCTCGCCGGCGATCTCGAGGCGTGGCGCGCCTCCTTCGGTGATCCCATGGCCGCCGTGGTGCCACCCCATATCACCCTCATCACGACGACGCCGGCCACCGACTGGGACGACACCATCGACCACGTGCGCGCGGTGGCGCGCCGGCAGCACCCCTTCACGGTGACCCTGCGCGGCACGGGCTCCTTCCGGCCGGTGTCGCCCGTGGTGTTCCTGAAGCTCGCTCAGGGCTTCGACGAATGCGTGGAGTTGCACGAGAGGCTCCAGGCCGGTCCCCTCGACCGTGATCTCGAGTTCCCCTTCCACCCGCACGTGACCGTCGCGCATGATGTGTCCGAGGCGGGCATGGACGCGGCGGGCGAGCTGCTGGGGGGCTTCGAGGCCTCCTTCGAGGTGCGGTCGATGGGACTCTACGAGCACGTGCCGTCCGGGCTGTGGAAACTGAGGGAGGACCTGCGCTTTGGCGAGGACGCTGACAGCTCCGAAGCCGCCGCGGGTTGACCAGCCGTCGCCGGTCAGCCTGCCCGATCTGCAGCGGCGGGCCATCGACGCGCAGGTCAAGGTCGGTCGGCTGACCCGCTCCGGGAGCGGCGGCACCGAGCTCCTGCTCGCGCGGGTGGACCTCGCACTGTGCCGCTTCTTCACGTTGCGGCCCGTGCGGGTGGTCCTGCTGTACAACGAGCGGCGCGGCCCACTGATGGCGGCCGGACTGGCGTACCGCCTCTTCTTCGCGATCGCTGCGCTGCTGGTGGTCGCGTTCGCCGCCCTCGGGATCGTGATCGCCGGCGACGAGGCCCTGCGCACGATCGCTGTCGACGCCCTCGACAGGGCGGTACCCGGACTGATCGGGGAGGAGGGCGGCGAGGGCGGCCTGGTGACCGCCAGGAGGCTCTTCGAGGCCACCAGCGGACTGGGCTGGACGATCGTCGTGTCCTCGGCGGTGATGCTCGTGACCGCCCTGGGCTGGATCGGCGGGATGCGTCAGGCCATGCGCGGCATCTTCGCCCTGGAGCCCGTCGCGGTCCACCCCGTGGTGCTCTGGGTGAAGGATCTCGGCACGCTCGCGCTGCTCGGGGTCATCATGCTCGTGACCACCGCGCTTGGGGTCATCGCCAACAACACCGTCGGCGCCCTCCTCGCCGTCCTGCGGCTGAACGCGGCAACCCAGATCCTGACCCAGGCTGCAGGCTTCGCGGTGATGATCCTCCTGGACATCCTCGTGGCCGTGGTCCTGTTCCGCTCCGCGTCGGCCATCGAGATGCCCCGGCGGGTCCTGATCCAGGGTGCGTTCATCGCGGGGCTCGGCACCACCCTGCTGCGGACCTTCTCGGCGCAGATCCTGGCCGGCTTCGGCAACAACCCGCTCCTGCTGTCCTTCGCGGTGATCCTCGCGCTGTTCATCTGGTTCTTCCTGCTCAGCCAGGTCTACCTGCTCGCGACCGCCTGGTGCGCCATCGGCTCGGCGGACGCGGGTGTGGCCTCCGACCGGGAGCTGCAGGCCAAGGCGGGAACGCTGTGGCAGCGCAGCCGCCGCAAGATCCGGGCTCAGAGGACCAACGGGTCCTGAACCGCCGGTGCTGATCGGGCCACGTCGCACGTGTTGCCTGAACGCGAGGAAGGGCGGCCCCCAGGGGGGCCGCCCTTCCTCGTGCCGGTGTCACCGGCGGTGGTTCGTCGGCGCCGGCTCAGACCTTGCGGGTCAGGATGGCCTGCTTGACCTCGGAGATGGCCTTCGTGACCTGGATGCCACGGGGGCATGCCTCCGAGCAGTTGAAGGTGGTGCGGCAGCGCCACACACCTTCCTTGTCGTTGAGGATCTCGAGGCGCATGTCGCCGGCATCGTCGCGCGAGTCGAAGATGAAGCGGTGTGCGTTCACGATCGCGGCCGGGCCGAAGTACTGGCCGTCGGTCCAGAACACGGGGCAGGAGGACGTGCACGCCGCGCACAGGATGCACTTGGTGGTGTCGTCGTAGCGATCGCGCTCCTCGGCCGACTGCAGGCGCTCCTTCGCGGGCTCGTGACCCTTGCTGATCAGGAACGGCATGATCTCGCGGTACGACTGGAAGAACGGCTCCATGTCGACGATCAGGTCCTTCTCCACCGGCAGGCCCTTGATGGGCTCCACGAGGATGGGCTTGGACGTGTCGAGGTCCTTGAGCAGCGTCTTGCAGGCCAGGCGGTTGCGGCCGTTGATGCGCATCGCATCGGAGCCGCACACACCGTGGGCGCAGGACCGCCGGAAGGACACCGAGCCGTCATGCTCCCACTTGACCTTGTGCAGGGCGTCCAGCACGCGGTCCGTGCCGTACATGGTCAGCTGCCACTCGTCCCAGTGGGCCTCGTCCGAGACCTCCGGGTTGTAGCGCCGTACCTTGAGGGTGACGTCGAAGGTGGGGATCTCCCCGCCGGCGACGTCCTTGCTGAGCTCGACCTTGGAGGCCGGCTCCTTCTCCATCGTTTCGGTGCTCATCAGTACTTACGCTCCATGGGCTGGTATCGGGTGAAGATAACCGGTTTGGTCTCAAGGCGGACGCCGCTCGTCAGGGTGGCGCTCGGGTCCTTGTAGGCCATGGAATGGGTCATGAAATTCTCGTCGTCCCGCTCAGGATAGTCCTCGCGGAAGTGCCCCCCGCGGGATTCCTTACGGTGCAGGGCCGCCGCGGTCATGACCTTCGCCATGTCGAGGAGGAACCCGAGCTCCACGGCCTCGAGCAGGTCGAGGTTGAACCGCTTGCCCTTGTCCTGCACGGTGATGCGCGTGTACCGCTCCTCGAGCGTATCGATCACGCGCAGTGCCTCGAGCAGGGTCTCCTCCGTGCGGAACACCTGGACATTCGCGTCCATGATGTCCTGCAGTTCCTTGCGGATCAGCGCCACGCGCTCCCCGCCCTCTGAGCTGCGGGCCCGGTTGAGCAGTTCCTCGGTCTCCAGCGTGGGGTTCTCGGGGATCTCCACGAAGTCCGCGGTCAGGGCGTACTCCGCGGCGGCGAGGCCCGCCCGCTTGCCGAAGACGTTGATGTCGAGCAGCGAGTTGGTCCCCAGGCGGTTCGAGCCGTGGACCGAGACGCATGCGACCTCGCCGGCCGCGTACAGGCCGGGCACCACGGTGTCGTTGTCCGCCAGCACCTCGGCCTCGATGTTGGTCGGGATGCCGCCCATGGCGTAGTGGGCCGTGGGGAAGACGGGCACCGGCTCCGTGTAGGGCTCCACGCCGAGGTAGGTGCGGGCGAACTCGGTGATGTCCGGGAGCTTCGCGTCGATGTGCGCGGGCTCGAGGTGCGTGAGGTCGAGCAGGACGTAGTCCTTGTTCGGGCCGGCGCCGCGGCCCTCGCGCACCTCGTTCGCCATGGACCGCGCCACGATGTCGCGGGGGGCGAGGTCCTTGATGGTGGGGGCGTAGCGCTCCATGAAGCGCTCACCCTCCGAGTTGCGGAGGATGGCACCCTCACCGCGGGCTGCCTCGGACAGGAGGATCCCGAGGCCGGCGAGGCCGGTCGGGTGGAACTGGAAGAATTCCATGTCCTCGAGGGGGATCCCGCGGCGGAAGGCGATGCCCATGCCGTCGCCGGTCAGCGTGTGGGCGTTCGACGTCGTCTTGTAGACCTTGCCGACACCACCGGAGGCGAAGACGACCGACTTCGCCTGGAAGACGTGCAGCTCTCCCGAGGCGAGGTCGTAGGAGACGACGCCGGCGACGCGCTTCTGGATGCGGGTCTCGCCGTCGACGATGACCTGCTCGTCGACCATGAGCAGGTCCAGCACGTAGTACTCGTTGTAGAACTCGACGTTGTGCTTGACGCAGTTCTGGTAGAGCGTCTGGAGGATCATGTGCCCGGTGCGGTCGGCCGCGTAGCACGAGCGGCGCACGGGCGCCTTGCCGTGGTCACGGGTGTGGCCGCCGAAGCGTCGCTGGTCGATGCGTCCCTCGGGCGTGCGGTTGAACGGCAGGCCCATCTTCTCGAGATCGAGGACCGCCTCGATGGCCTCCTTCGCCATGACCTCGGCGGCGTCCTGGTCGACGAGGTAGTCACCGCCCTTGACGGTGTCGAACGTGTGCCACTCCCAGTTGTCCTCCTCCACGTTGGCGAGTGCTGCGCACATGCCTCCCTGCGCGGCCCCCGTGTGGGAGCGCGTGGGGTAGAGCTTCGTCAGGACGGCGGTGCGGGCGCGCTGCCCGGACTCGATGGCTGCGCGCATCCCCGCGCCGCCGGCGCCGACGATGACGACGTCGTACTTGTGGACCTGCATGCTGGTCGCTCTTTCTGTTGAAACCGGTGGGTGCACGGGGCCTTCCGATGGGTCCGCCGTGCGGGGGCTGCCGGTGACCGGCAGGTACTACCGAGAAGGGTTACGGGGTGGGGCAGTAGTCCGCGACATGGGCCACGCCGTTGATCACGGGGCAGGGATCGAAGGTGAAGATCACGAGGGTGCCGAGGACCACGATGACGACGGTCGCCGTGTAGAGCACGCCCTTGAGCCACATCCGCGTGCTGTTCTTGTCCGCGTAGTCGTTGATGATGACGCGGATGCCGTTGGTGCCGTGCAGCATGGCGAGCCACAGCATCGTGAGGTCCCAGATCTGCCAGAACGGACTGGCCCACTTGCCGGCGACGAAACCGAAATCAATGCCGCTGATGCCGTCGCCGGCCACGAGGTTCACGTAGAGGTGGACGAAGATCAGCACCACCAGGATGGCGCCGGAGATCCGCATGAACAGCCATGCGATCATCTCGAAGTTGCTGCGCGAGGTGGAGGAACGGGAGTAACCCGGTGCAACCCGTCCGGAACGGGGGGTTTCGATGATTGGGGTAGCCATGGGTACTAGCCTCCGAAGACGTGCGAGAGATGGCGGATCGAGAAGGCGATCATGACGACCGCCCAGAGGCCGACGACGCCCCAGAGCATCTGGCGGTGGTACTTGGGGCCCTTCTTCCAGAAGTCCACGAGGATCAGTCGGATGCCGTTGAAGGCATGGAAGACGATCGCGGCGACCAGTCCGAGTTCGCCGAGGCCCATGATTGGGTTCTTGTACGAGGCGATCACCGCGTCGTACGCCTCGGGGGACACCCGGACGAGCGACGTGTCCAGGACGTGGACGAGGAGGAAGAAGAAAATCACGACCCCCGTGATGCGGTGGGCCACCCAGGACCATTGGCCTTCACGGCCCCGGTAGAGGGTGCCCGCTGGTGTCAGCGACTTAGTCAGTGTCTTCGGCATTGAATGTACCTCCCTGCATCGCATGGGCGTTAGCGCGATATACGCAGGGATTACGCCGGTGCGACAGCACTCTTCAGTAACAATAATCTAGGCCGGTGACACTCCTGGATCAATTTAGGGCGGCCTTCCCTGTGACCTTGTTAACACCCGGGCCCGGCACGCGGTTCCGGGTGCTTCCCGGGTGTCGGTTACCGTGGACGTGATGACTACCGAGAGGGCCGCTGCCCAGACCCATGACAACGTGATGGACCGCTTCTACGGCGTGATCCCCGCGGGAGGTACCGGCACGCGCCTGTGGCCGCTCTCGCGTGCGGCCGCTCCGAAGTTCCTCCACGACCTGACCGGCTCCGGCAGCACCCTGATCCGTGCCACCTACGACCGCCTGCGGCCGCTCTGCGACGGACGCACCATGGTGGTCACCGGGATGGTGCACCGGCGGGCCGTGCTCGAACAGCTGCCCGAGATCGACGACGCGAACCTCGTGCTCGAGGCGGAGCCCAAGGACTCAGGGGCGGCGATCGGGCTGGCTGCGGCGATCCTGCACCAGAGGGACCCGGGCATCATCATGGGGTCCTTCGCGGCCGACCAGGTGATCGCGCCGGTGGAGGTCTTCCAGGACGCCGTGCGGGAGGCGATCCATACGGCGGCCCGCGGCTACATCGTCACGATCGGCATCAAGCCCACCCATGCCTCCACCGGCTTCGGCTACATCCGGGCCGGTGAGGCGCTCGGGACCGAGGGCGCACCCAGCGCGCGCGCGGTCATCGAGTTCGTGGAGAAGCCCTCGCAGGAGGTCGCCGACGGCTACATCGGGAGCGGCAACTACTCGTGGAACGCCGGCATGTTCGTGGCGCCGGTCGACCTCATGCTCAAGCACCTGTCCGCGAACGAGCCGGAGCTGTACGCGGGCCTCATGGAGATCGCCGAGGCCTGGGACACGCCCCAGCGCGTCGAGGTGGCCCGCCGGGTCTGGCCGACGCTGCCGAAGATCGCCATCGACTACGCCGTGGCGGAGCCGGCCGCCGCCGCGGGCGACGTCGCCATGATCCCGGGCGAGTTCAGCTGGGACGACGTCGGGGACTTCGCCGCGATCGGTCGCCTGAACCCCGCCGAGGAGAACAGCGAGCTCACCGTGATGGGGGAGGGCGCGCGCGTCTTCTCCGAGAACGCCTCCGGCATCGTGGTGTCCGACACCAAGCGCGTGATCGCGCTCATCGGGATCGACGACGTCGTCATCGTCGACACCCCCGACGCCCTGCTCGTCACCACGAAGGAGCACGCGCAGGAGGTCAAGAAGGCCGTGGAGCGGCTGCGCGCCAGCGGGGACACCGACGTCCTGTGACCCCGGCGTCCTCCCGGGACGCCCATCTGTCGAACAGCCACGCTCGTGGGTCCCGTGTGGGGTCCGCGGGTCCCCGGTGGGTAGGCTGAAGGAGTGAAGACGTTCAGCAGGCAGAGTCCGCCGACCACCCGGGTAGGGGCCTCCCTCGACCTGTTCCACGGTGAGCTCATCGGAATGCGCCGCGACATCCACCGCCACCCGGAGCTGTCCTACAAGGAGCACCGCACCACCGACGTCATCGTGGCCCGGCTCGAGCAGGCGGGACTGGCGCCCCAGCGGCTCGAGGGCACCGGTGCGTTCGTGGACGTGGGGAGCGGGCCGCTCCGGCTCGCGCTGCGCGCCGACATCGACGCCCTGCCGATCATCGAGGAGACGGGCCTCGACTACGAGTCCGCCTCGACGGGCATCACCCACGCCTGCGGTCACGACATCCACACCACGGTGATGCTCGGCGTCGCCCTGGTGCTCGCCGACCTCGACGCCGAGGAGGCCCTGCCCGGCACGGTCAGGATCATCTTCCAGCCCGCCGAGGAGCTGATGCCCGGCGGCGCGCTCGACGTGATCGCCCAGGGCGTGCTGGTCGGCGTCCCGCGCATCCTCGCGCTGCACTGCGACCCGAGGATCGACGTCGGCTCCGTCGGCACCCGGATCGGGGCCATCACGTCCGCGTCGGACACCATCCGCGTCGAGCTCACGGGCCGGGGCGGGCACACGTCGCGCCCCCACCTCACCGAGGACCTCGTCTTCGCACTCGCCTCGATCGCCGTGAACGTGCCGGCCGTCCTCTCGCGCCGCATCGACGTACGCAGCGCCGTGTCCGTGGTGTGGGGCCAGATCCACGCCGGTTCCGCCCCCAACGCCATCCCGGCCCACGGGTTCATGTCCGGGACGCTCCGGTGCCTGGAGGGGGAGGCCTGGCAATCCGCTGGCGAGATGCTCGACCGCGCCGTGCGCGAGGTGGCGGCACCGTTCGGCGTGGACGTGAAACTGGAGCACATCCGGGGAGTGCCGCCGGTGGTGAACCAGGAGGCCGAGACCGGGCTGCTGGAGGCCGCCGCGCGCGCCGAACTCGGGTCCCACGCCGTCGTCCTGACGCCGCAGTCCATGGGCGGCGAGGACTTCGCCTGGATGACCCAGGAGGTGCCCGGCGCCATGATGCGCCTCGGCACGAGGACCCCCGGCGGGGAGACGTTCGACCTCCACCGCGGCGACTACGCGCCGGACGAGCGCGCCATCGGCTGCGGTGTCCGGGTCATGGCTGCGGCAGCCCTGCAGGTCCTGCGGGGCGAGGACGCCTGAGGGCGTCCTCCGGGGCGTCGGCGCATAACGAAAACCGAACGATCCCGGCCCGCGGGCGGGCCATGTAGTGCTGCCCGTCACTTGGCCCTTAGGATGTTCGCATACGTGCTGCACCGACGGTGTCGCGGCGCCACGGTCTTCCAGTGACAACAGAGCCTCGGATCGCTTCAGACCCGGGAAGAGACACTCACTGGTACTCGTACCTGTGGCGCATTTCTTTCCTGGAGGCATTTTGAAGAACTCACTGCGCAAGTTTTCGCGCGGCACCGGCCTGTCCGCCGCCGTTCTCGGCGTTTCGGCCCTCGTCCTCTCCGGCTGCGGTGCACCGCCGGCCGAGGACTCGTCCGGAGGCGGCGCCAGCGCCGAGGCCGGTTCCGACTACCTCGGCTGCATCGTCTCCGACTCCGGTGGATTCGACGACCGCTCGTTCAACCAGTCCAGCTACGAGGGACTGAAGAAGGCGGAGACGGACCTCGGCATCGAGATCAACCAGGCCGAGTCGCAGGCCGAGACCGATTTCGGCCCCAACGTCGACCAGATGGTCCAGGCCGGCTGCAACCTCACGGTCACCGTGGGCTTCCTGCTCGCCGACACCACCAAGGCCGCTGCCGAGACCAACACGGACGCGAACTTCGCGATCGTCGACGACAACTCGATCGACCTGCCGAACGTCAAGCCGATCATCTACGACACGGCGCAGGCCGCCTTCCTCGCGGGCTACACGGCCGCGGCGACGAGCGAGACCGGCAAGGTCGCCACCTACGGCGGTATCAACATCCCCACCGTCACCATCTTCATGGACGGCTTCGCCGAGGGCGTGGCCTACTTCAACGAGGAGACGGGCGGCGACGTGCAGCTGCTCGGCTGGGACAAGGAGAGCCAGAACGGCACCTTCGTCGGCAACTTCGAGGACGCAGCCGCCGGCAAGACCAACACCCAGAACTTCATCAACGAGGGCGCCGACATCATCATGCCGGTCGCCGGTCCCGTGGGCTCCGGCACGCTCGACGCCGTCATCGAGGCCAACGCCGCGGGCAAGGACGTCAAGGCGATCTGGGTCGACTCCGACGGCTACGAGACCGCGGGCAAGGGCGAGGAGTTCATCCTCACCTCGGTCATGAAGCTCATGGGCGACGCCGTCGAGGACGTCATCCGCACCGACGTCGAGGGCAACTTCGACAACACCCCGTACGTGGGCACGCTGGAGAACGGTGGAGTGGCCCTCGCGCCGTTCCACGACCAGGAGGCCAACGTCCCCGCCGATCTGCAGACCAAGCTCGACGAGCTCAAGGAGCAGATCATCTCGGGCGAGATCACGGTCGACTCGGCCGCCAGCCCCGAGTAGCACCACCACCGCTACGCAGACCGCCTTCCTCCCCGCGGATCCCCGCCGGGAGGAGGGCGGTTTGCGTTCACCCCGCGTGCGTGCCCCCGAGCCGCACCCGGTATCCTTTCCGATGGCTTTCTGACAGCCACGGCAGACACACAACAGAACAGGCTGGTTGAGTTGTGAAACTCGAACTGATCGGCATCACGAAGCGCTTCGGATCGCTCGTGGCCAACGACTCCATCGACCTCGTCGTGGAACCAGGGCAGGTGCACAGCCTGCTCGGCGAGAACGGGGCAGGCAAGTCCACGCTCATGAACGTGCTGTACGGGCTCTACGACCCCACCGAGGGTGAGATCCGGGTCGACGACGAGCCGGTGACCTTCAAGGGGCCCGGGGACGCGATGGCCGCCGGGATCGGCATGGTGCACCAGCACTTCATGCTCGTCCCCGTCTTCACCGTCGCCGAGAACGTGGCGCTCGGCAACGAGACCACGAAGGCCGGCGGCATGCTCAACCTGCAGGAGACGCGCGCGCGCATCCGGCAGATCTCCGACCAGTACGGGTTCGACGTCGATCCCGACGCGGTGGTCGAGGACCTCCCGGTCGGTGTGCAGCAGCGCGTCGAGATCATCAAGGCCCTCGTCCGGGACGCCGAGGTGCTGATCCTCGACGAGCCGACGGCCGTGCTGACGCCCAAGGAGACCGACGAACTGCTCGGCATCATGGCGCAGCTGAAGGCCGACGGCAAGTCGATCGTGTTCATCTCGCACAAGCTGCGCGAGGTCAAGGCGGTGTCCGACGTCATCACCGTGATCCGCCGCGGCAAGGTCGTCGGGACCGCCGACCCGGGTGCTCCCACCACGGAGCTCGCGTCCCTCATGGTCGGCCGGTCCGTCAGCCTGACCCTCGACAAGCAGCTCGCGACCCCCGGCGACGTGACCTTCAGGGTCCGCGACCTCACGGTCCAGGCCGCCAACGGCCAGCGCGTCGTGGACGGCCTCAGCTTCGACGTCGCGCAGGGCGAGATCCTCGCGATCGCAGGCGTCCAGGGCAACGGGCAGACCGAACTCACCGAGGCGATCATGGGCCTGCAGGACCACGTCTCGGGCTCCATCACGCTCGGCGGCGAGGAACTCGTGGGCCGCAGCGTCAAGGACATCATCCGCGCCGGGGTCGGGTTCGTACCCGAGGACCGCAGCGTCGAAGGACTCGTCGGCACGTTCTCCGTGGCCGAGAACCTCATCCTCAACCGGTACGACGACGCCCCCTTCGCCCGGGGCCTGTCCATGTCGCCGTCCGCGATCGAGAAGAACGCCGACGAGAAGATCGCCGAGTACGACGTCCGCACGCAGTCGGCCTCGGCCGCGGCGGGCACGCTCTCCGGCGGCAACCAGCAGAAGGTCGTCATGGCCCGCGAGTTCTCGCGGCCGCTCAAACTGTTCATCGCCTCACAGCCCACCCGCGGCGTCGACGTCGGATCCATCGAGTTCCTGCACCGCCGGATCGTCGCCGAGCGCGACGGCGGCACGCCGGTCATCATCGTCTCCACGGAGCTCGACGAGGTCCTGGAGCTCGCCGACCGCATCGCGGTTCTGTACCGGGGCCGGCTCATGGGCATCGTGCCCGGTGCCGTCTCCCGCGATGTCCTCGGCCTCATGATGGCCGGAATGCCCGCCGACGAGGCGCTGGCGCAGGCACACGACGTTCAAGGAGGAAACCTGTGACCCCGCAGGACGACAGGCCGGTATCCCCGGCGACCGGCGACGGCGCACCCCACACGCGCCGGCAGGCGAAGGACGCCGCACGCCAGGACGAGGTGCGCCTCGAGAACGCCGTCGAGACGGCCGACGGCGAGCTGCCGCCGCCCGCCGTCCCCGCGACCGCCGCCGGCCTCGGCGCCGGCCCCGCCCCCGACGCTCCGCTCCTGCACCGCATCATGACAGGGAACGCGCTCGTCGCCTTCCTCTCCGTGGTGCTCTCCCTGATCCTCGGCGGCCTGCTCATCGCGGTGACCGACCAGAACGTGGCCCGGGCGTCGTCGTACTTCTTCAGCCGCCCCCAGGACACCCTCGGTGCCGCCTGGACCGCCGCCTCCGGCGCCTACCTCGCGCTCTTCCAGGGGTCGGTGATCAACTTCGAGGGTGACTCCTTCACCCGGATCATCTACCCGCTCACCCAGACCCTGACCGTCGCGACGCCGCTGATCTGCGCCGGGCTCGGCGTGGCCCTGGCCTTCCGGGCAGGCCTGTTCAACATCGGCGCGCAGGGGCAGATCCTCATCGGCGCGACGTTCGCCGGCTGGATCGGTTTCACCCTGCACCTGCCGGCCGGCATCCACCTGCTGCTCGTGATCCTCGCGGGGATGGTGGGGGGCGCCGTCTGGGCAGGGCTCGTGGGACTCCTCAAGGCCCGCACCGGCGCCCACGAGGTCATCCTCACCATCATGTTCAACTACATCGCGACGAACCTCGTGCTGTACTTCCTGAGCACCCCCGCGTTCCAGCGCCCGGGATCCACGAACCCGATCAGCCCCCAGCTTGACGCGACGGCGCTCTACCCGCCGCTGCTCGGTCCGGCCTTCCGCCTGCACTGGGGCTTCGTGGTCGCGGTGCTCGCCACGGTGTTCGTGTGGTGGCTGCTGAACCGCTCGACCGTCGGGTTCGAGCTCCGGGCCGTCGGCGCGAACGCGAGTGCGGCCCGCACGGCCGGTGTCAACGTCAGCAAGGGCTACATCCTCGCCATGGCCATCGCCGGGGCCCTCGCGGGCCTGGCCGGCGTGGCGCAGGTGTCCGGGACGGAGAAGGTGCTGACCTCGGGCGTCGCGGCGAGCTTCGGCTTCGACGCGATCACCGTCGCGCTCCTCGGGCGTTCCTCGCCATGGGGTACCTTCGCCGCCGGCATCCTGTTCGGGGCGTTCCGTGCCGGGGGAGTGGCCATGCAGGCCTCGACGGGCACGAGCATCGACATCGTCCTCGTGGTGCAGTCGCTCATCGTCCTCTTCATCGCAGCGCCGCCGCTCGTCCGCGCGCTGTTCCGCCTCCCGTCACCCGGCGCCCCGCGCGCCGGCAAGGGCGGCTCCACGACCCGCACGCCAGCCTCGACCGGAGCAGCAGCATGAGCACAGCAACCACAGCCCGCGTCAGCGATGGCACCGCCGTCCGCAGCTGGAAGAACCCGATCATCCTCTCCGTCGTCGCCCTCCTCGCGCTGCTGGTCTTCGCCCTCGGCGCGCCCGGCAACGACGTCACGTTCCGCCTCTCCGAGGAGGGCGACCCGGTGGTCCTACCCTCGATCGTCGTGTCGGCGCCGGTGATCGGCTGGATCGCAGCCCTCGCGATGCTCGCCCTCGCCGTCCTCGCGATCCTCCGGACGCGATCGGGGCAGAAGGTCCCCACGTGGGTTCCGGCCGTGTTCGCCGTGCTGTTCCTCGTCGCCTTCCTGACCTGGGTGGTCGGCAGTGCCCGCACCCCCAACGTGGCCCTCTACGGTCTCCTCGCCGGATCGGTCACGCTCGCCGTCCCGCTGATCTTCGGCTCCCTCTCGGGTGTGCTCTGCGAGCGGTCCGGCGTCGTGAACATCGCCATCGAGGGGCAGCTGCTGTTCGGGGCCTTCGCTGCCGCCGTCGCGGCGTCGCTCTCGGGTAGCGCGCTCGTGGGCCTCGTCGCCGCGGCCGTCGCGGGCGTCCTCGTGTCCCTCGTGCTGGCGGTGTTCAGCATCCGGTACGTCGTGAACCAGGTGATCGTGGGCGTGGTGCTGAACGTGCTCGTCTCCGGGCTCACCGGGTTCCTGTTCTCCGCCGTCCTCAGCGAGGACGCGGAGCGGTGGAACTCCCCGCCGCGCCTGCCCGTGATCGAGATCCCGCTGCTCGCGGACATCCCCGTGATCGGCCCGATCCTCTTCCAGCAGACGATCGTGGGCTACCTCATGTACGTCGCGGTGGCCGTGGTCTACGTGGCCCTCTACCACTCCCGCTGGGGCCTGCGCACGCGCGCCGTGGGGGAGCACCCGAAGGCCGCCGACACCCTCGGCGTGAACGTCAACCGGATGCGCTTCCTCAACGTGCTCCTCGCAGGCGTCGTCGCGGGGATCGGAGGATCCTTCTTCACGCTCGTCGCCGTGTCGGGCTTCGGTCGCGACATGACCGCCGGCCAGGGCTACATCGCCCTGGCAGCCCTCATCTTCGGTCGCTGGAACCCGATCGGCGCGTTCTTCGCGGCCCTGCTGTTCGGTTTCGCCACCAACCTGTCCAACGTGCTGAGCCTGCTCGGCACCCCCGTCCCGGACCAGTTCCTGCGCATGCTGCCCTACGTGGTGACGGTCTTCGCCGTCGCCGGTCTCGTGGGCCGCTCGCGGGCACCGGGTGCCAGCGGGATCCCGTACATCAAGGGCTAGGAGCAGCCATGACACATCCGCAGACCGCCGAGACGGCGATCCCCTGGGACACCCTCGCCGCCACGGCGACGGAGGCCATGAAGCGCGCGTACGTCCCGTACTCGAAGTTCCCCGTCGGTGTGGCGGCACTGCTCGACGACGGCCGGATCATCTCCGGCTGCAACGTGGAGAACGCCTCCTACGGGCTGACGCTGTGCGCCGAGTGCGCCCTCGTCAGCGCGCTCGCCATGAGCGGCGGCGGACGCATCCGCGCCTTCAGCTGCGTGGACGGCGAGGGCAACACGCTCATGCCGTGCGGGCGCTGCCGCCAGCTGCTGTACGAGTTCCGGGCACCCGACATGGTGCTGATGACCGTCAGCGGCATCCGCACCATGGACGAGGTCCTCCCCGACGCCTTCGGGCCGCAACACCTGACCTGAGTACCTGAGTTGCGGGGGCGCGGCCGTCCGGGCCCCCTTCCACCATCCGAACAACCCGAGGATCCCCCATGACCGAAGCCTTCGACGCCGTCGACATCATCCGCACCAAGCGCGACCGCGGCACCCTCACGCCCGAGCAGATCGACTGGACCATCGACGCCTACACGCGCGGTGCCATCGCCGACGAGCAGATGGCGGCCCTCAACATGGCGATCCTGCTCAACGGCATGGACCGTGCCGAGATCTCCCGGTGGACGGCCGCCATGATCGCGTCGGGGGAGCGCATGGACTTCTCCTCCCTGGGCCGCCCGACGAGCGACAAGCACTCGACGGGCGGCGTGGGCGACAAGATCACCCTGCCCCTGGCCCCGCTCGTCGCCGTCTTCGGTGTCGCCGTTCCCCAGCTCTCGGGCCGCGGACTCGGCCACACCGGCGGCACGCTGGACAAGCTCGAGTCCATCCCCGGCTGGCAGGCGCACCTCAGCAACGAGGACATGCTGCGCCAGCTCGCCGAGGTGGGCGCGGTCATCTGCGCCGCCGGGACAGGGCTCGCCCCGGCGGACAAGAAGCTCTACGCCCTGCGCGACGTCACCGGCACGGTGGAGGCGATCCCGCTCATCGCATCCTCGATCATGAGCAAGAAGATCGCCGAGGGGACCGGCTCGCTGGTCCTGGACGTGAAGGTGGGCAGTGGCGCATTCATGAAGGACGTGGCCCAGGCGCGTGAGCTCGCCGAGACGATGGTGGCGCTCGGCCTCGACGCCGGCGTCAACACCGTGGCCCTGCTCACCGACATGAGCACCCCGCTCGGCCTCACCGCCGGCAACGCCATCGAGGTCGAGGAGTCGGTGGAGGTCCTCGCCGGCGGCGGCCCGGCCGACGTCGTCGAGCTCACCGTACGCCTCGCCGAGGAGATGCTCGCCTGCGCGGGCGTGCACGACGCGGACCCCGCCGCGGCACTGAAGGACGGTCGCGCCATGGACGTCTGGAACCGGATGATCGAGGCGCAGGGCGGCGACCCGCGGGCCACGCTCCCGGTCGCGAAGGAGTCCGAGATCGTCCTCGCCCCGGCCGACGGCGTCCTCGTGGGCCTGGACGCCCTCTCCGTCGGCGTGGCCGCCTGGCGTCTCGGTGCCGGCCGTGCCCGCAAGGAGGACCAGGTGCAGGCGGGGGCCGGCGTGCGCCTGCACGCGAAACCCGGCGCGACCGTGCGTGCGGGCGAGCCGCTGATGACGCTCCTCACGGACACGCCGGAGAAGTTCGACCGCGCGCGGGAGGCACTCGCCGATGCCGTCGTGATCGCCCCGGAGGGCTCCCGGCCCGCGCAGCAGCTCATCCTCGACCGCATCGCCTAGGACGTGGCTCCTGGCGGTCCGGAGCGGGGCCCGGAAGAACATCCGGGTGTCACCTGTCGTCGACCGCCGGCCCCCGCTCCGGGAGGTCCGGGAGTACCTCGCTCGGACGTCGAGCTACGCGGAACTCGTGTCGACGCAGCCTGACCCGTGCGGGTGAGCGCCGAGCTGAACTAGGGTGATCCTCGTACCACAGATGCACCATGCGCCTCATGTGGCACGAACAGCTGCCGCCGAGTCCCCACCGGACGCACACCTGGAGGAATGACGTGCATCAATTCCTGCTCCGCCTGCTCGTCCTGCTCACCGTGATCTTCGGGGTGAACTACGTGGCGTGGCGCTGGCTGGAGTCGCTGAACTGGTCGGCCTGGTGGATCGCGGTGCCGCTGGTGCTGGCGGAGACCTACAGCCTCGTCGACGTGTGCCTCTTCGGGCTGACGGTGTGGCGGACCAGGGAGCGCACGCCTCCGCCGGCAGCCCCCGGCCTGGGCGTGGACGTGTTCATCACCACGTACAACGAACCCATCGAGATGGTCCTCGAGACGGCCCTCGCGGCGCAGCGCATCCGGTATCCGCACCGGACGTGGATCCTCGACGACGGCAGCCGGACCGAGTTGCGGGAGGCCGCGGAGCAGCACGGCATCGGCTACCTGACCCGCAGCGCCGACTGGGCGGACCGTCCCCGACATGCCAAGGCGGGCAACCTCAACAACGCCCTCATGGCCACCGACGGCGAGTTCATGATGATCCTCGACGCGGACCAGATCCCCAAGCCCGAGATCCTCGACCGGACGCTGGGTTACTTCAACAACCGGAAGGTGGCCCTGGTCCAGACGCCGCAGTGGTTCGTCAACGTCCCCGAGGACGACCCTCTGGGGAGCCAGGCGCCCCTGTTCTACGGCCCGCTGCAGCAGGGCAAGGACGGCTGGAACGCGGCGTTCTTCTGCGGCTCCAATGCACTGCTGCGCAGGGAGGCGCTCATGCAGCTCGGCCTGGTCGGGTACGTGGACGAGGTCGAGAAGAACATCCGCACCGCCCTGAAGGGTTCCCGCTCCGCGATCCGTCGCGCCCGCAGGTCGGAGCAGGCCCGTGACCCCATGGTCGCCCAGCTGCTCGACGAGGTGGAACGGGCAACGGCCGGGGCGGCAGCCGGGCTCAAGGAGGGGCGGTCCTACAGCGAGATCACCTACACCCTGCGCCGCACGGTCGATGCCGCCGTCCAGAAGCTCGTCGCCGCCGATGTCCATGCGCTGCAGGCCGATCTGGCGGAGATCGAGGCCATGGGTCTCGGACCCGGCTCCGGCTCGCTCAGCCCCGAAGAGGTCGAGATCGCGGTGGCAGGACTGTCCTCCCGGCAGTGGTCCCCGCTCGGTGCGCTGGAGTCGGTGCAGGCCGTGCTGGAGGCGATCTCCATCGAGCGCGGTGAGGAGGCGCAGCCGGTCATGCCTCTGGCCACGATCTCCGTCACCGAGGACATGGCCACGTCCATGCGGCTGCATGCCATGGGATGGAAGAGCGTCTACCATCACGAGATCCTCGCCATCGGCCTCGCCCCCGAGGACCTGAAGACCATGCTGACCCAGCGGCTGCGCTGGGCCCAGGGCACCATCCAGGTGCTGCTCCGGGAGAACCCCCTCGCCAAGCGGGGGATGAAGTGGACCCAGCGGTTGATGTACTTCGCCACCATGTGGAGCTACCTGTCGGGCTTCGCCGCGGTCGTCTACATCGCTGCACCCATCATCTACCTGATCCTCGGCATCCTGCCCGTGACCAGCCTCAGCACGGACTTCTTCATCCGCTTCATCCCGTTCATGGTGGTCAACCAGATCCTCTTCGCGGTCGCCGGACGGGGAGCGAAGACATGGCGGGGGCAGCAGTACAGCCTCGCGCTGTTCCCCACCTGGATCAAGGCCTGCACCACGGCCGCCCGCAACGTGTGGTTCGGCCGGCCCCTGGGATTCGCCGTGACGCCGAAGGTCAAGGAGGGCAACAGCCGCGACTGGCACCTGATCCGCCCGCAACTCGTCGCCATGGCCCTGCTCGCCGTCGCGGCAGTGGTCGGGCTGGCCCGGCTGGCGGTCGGACTCAACGAGCCACTGGGCACGCTCGTCAACGTCGCCTGGGTGGTCTACGACCTCGTCGTGCTGAGTGTCCTCTTCAAAGCGGTGCGGTATGACGGGTACGTTCCCGAGGAGGAGGGGTCGCAGGCGGTGAACCGCTGAGCGGCGCGCCCCGACGACGGCGCGCCGCGTGATCTTCGGCGACGTGGGTTAGTTTGGGGTGAGGACTCACGAGTGACCCGCCTCTCCTGCTCTCCGCGCACGCCGTCGATCAGCAGGACCCGACGTTTGATAGGTGTATGCCGATGGATTTCAGTTACGAGCTCAGGGATTCCTACACGGAGGTCAAGGTCGGTGGTCGCCTGAACATGGTGTCCGCGCCGAGGCTGCGCGAGTTCGTGGGTGATGTGCTCCTCAAGGGCTCCAACCGTATCGTCGTGAACCTCGCGGAGACCTCGTTCATGGACTCCTCCGGGCTCGGCGCGCTCATCGGCTGTCTGAAGGCCACCCGGCAGGCCGGCGGCGACCTCCGTATCGCAGCCGTCCACCCGCAGGTCAAGATGGTGCTGCAGCTGACCAGCATGGACAGGGTGCTCACGTCCTACGCCACCGTGGAGGAGGCCTTCGGCGATGAATGATGCGCTGGCTGCGCGCAACTTCCTCGGACCCGCCGGGGAGGAGGCCATCGAGTCCGTCCACGACATGTTGGACGGTCTGTGGTCGGAGGTTCCCCTCACCCAGGACATCGACCGCATGACCTTCACGACGGCGGTGATCGAATCAGCATCGAACGTCGTCCAGCACGCCGAGCCCGTCGGGGAGGAGCCGGTGAAGCTCGGCGTCGTCATCACGGTCCGGCACACCGTGCTCGAGGCCCGCGTCAGTGCACTGCACGCCAAGCCGCCGTACGGCGGGATGGTCCCGGTCATGCCCGAGGACGATGCCGAGTCGGGCAGGGGACTGGCACTCATCCAGGCGCTGGTGACCACGGTGATCTTCGAACGGCAGGACGGCACGAACACATGGGTCCTGTCGCGTGGCTACTCCCAGGATCGTCCCCTACCGGACAGCCGGGCGGACTCGGGGGTGCGGCCACCGCCGTAGCAGAGACCCCCGTGCACCCGCCGGCGGACTCCGACGGGCTCGCCCGCCCCTTCCGGCGTGTGGCGAGAGCTTCGGCCAGCGCGGCCGCTGATGTGCTGCTGCTGTCGATCCTCCAGTCCGTCTCCTTGTCCAGGTGGAACCAGACCACCGCGGTGACGTCGTCCTGCGCCGCCAAGTAGCCGACCAGCTCCGTGGTCCATTCGGCCTTGGAGCCACCGTGTTCGGCGGAGGACGTCTCGGCGATCAGGATCTCCTTGCCCGGTGCGAGAGCCCGGAGTTCGGACAGCCCTTGGCCGAAGACCCTGGACGGCTTCTTCCACGTGCCCCACGGCACGGAGGTGCCCCAGTTGTAGCCGTCGAGGGCGACGGCGTCGACGTAGGAGTCACCCGGGTAGAGCTCCCTCAGCGGCGTGGATCCGCGATAGGGCACATTCGGGTTCCACACCCAGGTGACGTTCGACGCGCCTGTCGAGGCGAGCGTCTCGTGGACGTGCCGCCAGGCCGCGACGTAGTCATCGGGGGTGTTGCCGTTGACCCCAGCGGACCACGGATACCAGTCGCCGTTCATCTCGTGCCCGAATCGCAGCAGGACCGGGTGGCCCCAGTCCGCGAGGGAGTGGCCCCACCGGCGCAGATAGGGATCGAAATCACCCGCTGTGACCCGGTCGAGCGCGTAGGCGGGCTGATCCCTACCGCCTCCCCATGCCCAGGGCTCCCAGGTCAGCAGGGTGTCGGCTCCCCGGGCGCGCGCCGCATCGAGTTCGGTGATCGGCGGGGCCTGATGGAAGTCCTTGTAGGCGAGGACGATCGTGGGTGCTTCCCCGGCCAGGGCTGTGACCTCGTCGAGTTCGGCGGAGGCCAGGGGACCTCCGGGTGTCCCGACTCCGAAGCGCAGGGAGGTGGTGCCGGGCGGCCGCGAGGGGCGGCGGACCCTGAACGTCGCCGAGGCACCCACGTCCCCCGAGAGGGCTCGGACGACCACCGCCGGTCCGGTCGTGTCGGCCATGGACAGCCTGATGTCGAAGCGACCCGACGCGTCCGTCCGGAAGAGCACGGGATGGGTGCCGCCGGTGACGGTCCCGATCCTCCTCTTCGGGAATCCGGTTCCGGTGACCGTGACCGACGTGCCGGCCGGATCGGCGGAGGGACGGATGCTGATCGACGCGCCGGACGCCGCCGCGGCCGGGACCGGGGTGGCAGCGATCAGGGTCAGCAGCACCAGGAGGCATGCCATAGGTCGTAGGTTCTTCATTCCACCCCCGGCCGGGCCGACTGTACGACGGGCGCGATGGGTCCGTCCCTCTCCATTGTGCGGTCGGCTCCCCTCCTGATCCACCGCCCGGCACAGGATGGGCGGTGATGCTGTACGCAGGATCGAACGTCGGTGGTCCGTCAGGGCCGGCCGGGATCGCCCTGACGATGTCCTCAGGGTCCTCCCTGGGGAAGGCCATGGTCCGTCTCATCCCTGAGGGTGAGACGGGCCGGAATCCTTGTCGGCCGGAAGGCCGACGACCTAGCATGGGTGGCGCCGGTAGCGTCGGAGGTAGACGCACGGCAGCGCATCGCGGTTCGACCGGAACAGCGGCACCGGCGTCGTATCCCGTGCTGGGAGCCACCCGTCCATGACCGGTGGGCCGTCGCGCGGGCGGAGCGGCGGAGGAGCCGGCATGGACGCGATCATCAGTGCACTGAACGGCATCAGCGACTTCGTGCTCGCGGCCGCCGAACAGCCCTGGGTGTACGTCCTGGTCTTCGTGTGCTGCACCGTGGACGGCTTCTTCCCCCCGTTCCCCAGCGAATCCGTCGTCGTCGGCCTCGCCTCCCTCGTCATCACGCAGGGGGTGCCCAACCCGTGGCTGCTCATCCTCGTCGCAGCGCTCGGAGCGTTCCTGGGTGACAACATCGCCTACCTCCTCGGCAGGGGGATCGGCACCACGCGCTTCCGCTGGATGCGGCGGCCCCGGTCGCAGCGCTCCTTCGCCTGGGCGGGCAGGGAGCTCGCGAAGCGGGCGGCGTCCCTGATCCTCGTGGCGCGGTTCATCCCGATCGGCCGCGTGGCCGTCAACCTCACAGCAGGCGCCACGGGATACTCGCACCGGCGCTTCGTCGCCCTCACGGCGCTGTCCGGGGTGGTCTGGGCCGGGTACTCGGTCGGGATCGGGGCGCTCGCGGGCACCTGGTTCCAGCACAACCACCTCCTCGGCGTCGCGGTGGCCATCGCGATCGCGGTCGTCATAGGGTTCGTCGTCGACCGCGTGATCGCCTTCGTGCGTGGCTCCACGCCCCTCCAGGCCACCCTCGAGGAGCCCCTCGAGGCGCTGCAGGAGGAGCCCGCGGGGATGCTGCAGGACGAGCCCGAGCCCGCCCGCGGGACGGGCCTGCCGTGAGGTGCATCGCGTAGGCTGAACAGCGTGACCTCCTCCCCGAACGATGCCGCCCCCGCCGCCATCGACATCCAGACCCTGCCGAAGATCTCGCTCCACGACCACCTCGACGGTGGCCTGCGACCGGCCACCGTCCTCGAGCTCGCCGCCGCGATCGGCCACGACCTTCCGGCCTCCGACGCCGAGTCGCTCGGGGCCTGGTTCAGGGAATCGGCCGACTCGGGATCGCTCGAGCGCTACCTCGAGACCTTCGACCACACCATCGCCGTCATGCAGACGCGCGAGGGCCTCGTCCGCGTGGCCCGTGAGTTCGTCGAGGACCTCGCGCTCGACGGCGTCGTGTACGCGGAGGTGCGCTGGGCGCCCGAGCAGCACACGCAGCAGGGCCTCACGCTCGACGAGGCCGTCGAGGCCGTGCAGGAGGGCCTCGAGGCCGGCGCCGCAGCAGCCATCGCCGCCGGCCGCGTCATCCAGGTGGGCCAGCTCATCACGGCGATGCGCCACGCCGACCGCGGCCAGGAGATCGCCGAGCTCGCCGTCCGCCACCGCGACAGGGGCGCCGTCGGCTTCGACATCGCCGGTGCCGAGAACGGCTTCCTGCCCTCGCGCTTCGCCGGCGCCTTCACGTACCTCGCCTCGGAGCAGTTCCCCGTCACCATCCACGCGGGCGAGGCGGCGGGCCTGGACAGCATCCAGGACGCCCTCGTCGCCGGCCGGGCCCTGCGCCTCGGCCACGGCGTCCGGATCGCCGAGGACATCGAGATCGAGGAGTCGGACGAGCCGGGTGACAGGCCGGACGACGACGAGGAGGTCGGGATCGCGAACCTCGGGCGCATCGCCTCCTGGGTCCGGGACCGCGGCATCCCGCTCGAGCTGTGCCCCTCCTCGAACCTGCAGACCGGGGCCGTCGCGGCCTTCGGGGAGACCATCGACGCCCACCCCTTCGACCTGCTGTACCAGCTGGGCTTCAAGGTCACCGTCAACACCGACAACCGGCTCATGAGCGGGGTGACGCTCACGGGCGAGTTCGAGCTCCTCGTCGACACGTTCGGGTACGACCTCGGCGACCTGCTGGACCTCACCCTCAACGCTGTCGACGCCGCGTTCCTGCCGCTCGAGGACCGGGACGCCCTGGCGCGCCACGTCGCGGAGAGCTTCGACGCGGCCGCCCGCCAGGCGTCGGCCTGACCGACCCCGTGCCCGACGCATCCCCCGGGGTGCCCTCGCGGGGTGCCGCCCCGGGTGCGGCGGTCGAGCGGCTCGTCGAGGTGGTGGACCTCCTGCGCCGGCACTGTCCGTGGACGGCGGCACTGGACCACGTCTCCCTGCTCGAGTACCTCGTGGAGGAGACGTACGAGCTGTACGAGGCCGTCGACGACGTCGCCCGCGCTGAGGGAGACCCGCCGCGGGCGCTCCTCGAGGACCTGCGCGGCGAGCTCGGCGACGTGCTGTTCCAGGTGGTCCTCCATGCCCAGCTGCAGGCCGAGGCGGGGTCCTTCGGCCTCGCCGACGTGGCCGCCGGGTTGACGGCCAAGCTGGTCCGCCGCAACCCCCACGTCTTCACGCCCGACGGCGGCCTGCGCGGGTTCTTCCCGGCGACGGTGGACGAGATCGTGGCGACCTGGCAGGCCGTCAAGCAGCGGGAGCGGCCCGCGCGCACGTCGCCCTTCGAGGGCATCCCGCACCACCTGCCCGCGCTGGCCCTCGCGGCCAAGACCCTCCGGCGGGCGGGAGAGCCCGTCGGGGCCGAGGACGGAGCAACCGACGGACCCACCCACGGGGCCATGGAGGAGGAGCTCGGCAAGGACCTGCTGGCACTGACCCGGCGGGCACTGGCCGCGGGTGTCGACCCGGAACGGGCCCTCCGCCGTGCCGTGCTCGACTACCAGCGGGAGGCTGCCGGCGGCCCGTGAGCCCGTGGGGCGTCATCGCCGGTGATCCAGCCCACGCCGGTACGCGCGTGAACTAGGCTGGGAGCACCACCTCCGTTGCTCCGACAAAGACGTCCCAACACGATGTGAATCCCTACACTCCAACGAAGAGGAGCAGTTCCATGGCCATCATCGATGCCATCCACGCGCGAGAGATCCTCGATTCCCGCGGTAACCCGACCGTCGAGGTCGAGGTACTGCTCGACGACGACACCTTCGGCCGCGCCGCCGTCCCCTCCGGCGCCTCCACCGGCGCGTTCGAGGCCAACGAGCGCCGCGACGGCGAGAAGGACCGCTACCTCGGCAAGGGCGTCCTGCAGGCCGTGGAGGCCGTGATCGAGCAGATCCAGCCGGCACTCCTCGGGTTCGACGCCGCTGACCAGCGCGCCATCGACCAGGCGATGATCGATCTGGACGGCACCGAGAACAAGTCCAACCTGGGCGCCAACGCGATGCTCGGCGTCTCGCTCGCCATCGCCCGCGCGGCTGCCGAGTCCGCGGCCCTGCCGCTCTACCGCTACCTGGGTGGCCCGAACGCGCACGTACTGCCCGTGCCCCTCATGAACATCCTCAACGGCGGCTCGCACGCCGACTCCGACGTCGACATCCAGGAGTTCATGATCGTGCCGCTCGGCGCGCAGTCCTACTCCGAGGGCCTCCGCTGGGGCGTCGAGGTCTACCACGAGCTCAAGTCGGTGCTGAAGGAGAAGGGCCTCGCCACGGGCCTCGGCGACGAGGGCGGTTTCGCCCCGAACCTGCCGTCCAACCGCGACGCGCTGGACCTCATCACCACCGCCGTCGAGCGTGCCGGCTACACCCCGGGCACCGACATCGCCTTCGCACTCGACGTCGCCGCGTCCGAGTTCTACAAGGACGGCACCTACCAGTTCGAGGGCAAGTCCCTCACCACGCAGGAGATGAGCGCCTACTTCGAGGAGCTCGTCCGCGACTACCCGCTGGTCTCCGTCGAGGATCCCCTCGACGAGGACGACTGGGAGGGCTGGAAGCACCTCACGGAGGCCATCGGCGACAAGGTCCAGCTGGTCGGCGACGACCTGTTCGTGACCAACCCGACGCGTCTCGGAAAGGGCATCTCCACCGGGACGGCCAACTCGCTGCTCGTGAAGGTGAACCAGATCGGCACGCTGACCGAGACGCTCGACGCCATCTCGATGGCGCAGCGCGCGGGGTACACGACGATCACCTCGCACCGCTCCGGCGAGACCGAGGACACCACCATCGCCGACATCTGCGTCGCGACCAACGCGGGGCAGATCAAGACCGGTGCGCCGGCCCGCAGCGAGCGCGTCGCGAAGTACAACCAGCTGCTGCGCATCGAGGAGGAGCTCGACGACGCCGCACGCTACGCCGGCCGCAGCGCCTTCCCGCGTTTCACGGCGTAGTACGTCGGCAGTTGATCCGGAGGGCGGCTACCCTCGTTAGACGGGCCCCGCGAGGGACCCGACGCGACCATACGCGACAGTACCGACGAGGAGCACCATGACCGCCCGCCGCCCCAACGTGCCGCGAGCCGGCCGTCCGACGCCTGCGGCGGAGGAACGGCCGGCTCCCGGGACGGCCAAGGGCACGCCCCCTGCGCACGGCTCCCGGATCCCCGGCCAGTCCGCGGCGTCCGGGTCCGGCTCCCACGGGATCGGCCACGTGCCTGCCCCGTCCCACCCGGGGCAGGTCCCGCCCCGCGCCGCCGGATCGTCCCCACGGAAGCCGTCCGGTCCGCGGGTCGTGGGTCCCTCCGCCACGAAGGACCCGCGGGTCGCCAGCCCCTCCATCGCCTCCGGGTCACGCGCCGGTGCGGGCGAATCGGTGCCGTCGTCGCCGTCGGAGGCGCGCGCCGCCGAACGGTCGCAGCTGGCGGGCAGCATCCGGCGCGGGCGGCTCGGGTCCAAGCGCGTGCACTCCCCGATCCAGCCGGCCGAGGAGGCGACGCCCATCCCGGCGAAGTCCTTCTCGGGACGGCTGCTGGCCCTCGCCGTCGTCCTCGTCGCGGGGATCGTCCTCCTGGCGCCGTCGGTGAGCCGCTACCTCCACCAGCAGGGCGAACTCGACGCACTGCGGGCGGACATCGCCCGTCAGCAGCAGGAGCAGGCGGACCATCAGTCCGAGCTCGCGCGCTGGAACGACCCCGCATTCGTCAAGCAGCAGGCGCGCGAGCGCATCTTCCTGGTGATGCCGGGGGAGACGCGGTACCTCGTCAAGGGCGGCGACGGCATCGAGCAGGGCACGGGCGAGGGATCGCCCGTGGAACCGTCCGACCTGCCCTGGGTCGACTCCCTCTGGAGCTCGATCGAGCGGGCGGCGACGGACTGAGTGGACAGCGCGGTAGTTCCCGCACGTCGGACGACGGCGCGGGTGACCGCCGCGGACAGTACGCCGCAGGTGGCGTACCAGGAAGGAACAGCGTGACCCAGCAGGACCAGCACGACGACCGGTATTCCAGGACCCCGAGTGAGCGCGACCTCGACGTCCTCAGCCGGCAGCTCGGCCGACCCGTACGGGACGTCGTGGAGATCGGTGCCCGGTGTGCCTGCGGGAACCCGCTCGTCGCGACCACCGCCCCGCGCCTGTCGAACGGCATCCCGTTCCCCACGACCTACTACCTCACCCACCCCGTCGTCACGGCGGCGGTGTCGCGCCTGGAGGCCGAGGGCGTGATGACCGAGATGAGCGCGCGGCTGGCCGCCGATCCGGACCTCGGCGCCCGCTACCGGGCCGCGCACGAGGCGTACCTCACGGCACGCGCAGCGGTCGGGGAACGCGCGGGCACGGGACCCGTCCCCGAGATCGACGGTGTGTCCGCCGGCGGCATGCCGACCCGCGTCAAGTGCCTGCACGTGCTCGTGGGCCATGCCCTGGCCGCCGGCCCCGGCGTCAACCCGCTGGGCGACGAGGCCATCGGTCGCATCGCGGAATGGTGGACGCCGGAGCGCTGCTCCTGCGAGGGCGCCTGGGACACCACGGGCCAAGCACCTCATGCCGACCTCAGCCGCCACACCAGGACTCAGGGGCTCGGCCCCGAGGAGCTCGAGTCGAAGCGCGCGGCACGCCGTGGCGCTGCCGGACACGCCGCACCCGCCGGACCCACCGAGGAGACCTGATGCGTACAGCTGCCATCGATTGCGGCACCAACTCCATCCGCCTGCTGATCGCCGACAGCGAGGACGGCGTCCTGACCGACGTCGTCCGGCTCATGCGCGTGGTGCGCCTGGGCGAAGGCGTGGACGCCACCGGGCGACTGTCCGAGGCCGCCCTCACCCGCACCTTCGCCGCCGCGGAGGAGTACGCGGGACTCATCGCGGAGCACGGCAACCCGCCCCTGCGCTTCGTGGCGACCTCGGCCTCGCGCGACGCCGAGAACCGCCAGGACTTCGTGGACGGCATCCGCTCCCGCCTCGGGGTGGAGCCCGAGGTGATCTCCGGTGACGAGGAGGCGCGCCTGTCCTTCGACGGAGCCGTCAGCGTCCTGGCGACGGCCGGACACGAGACGGTCCTCGTGATCGACGTCGGCGGCGGAAGCACGGAGTTCGTCGCCGGTACCGCCGCAGGGCTCATTGCGGCCCGCAGCACCGACATGGGCTGCGTGCGCTACACCGAGCGCTTCCTGCAGGACGACCCGCCCACCGACGGGCAGATCGAGGCTATGGAGGCCGAGGTGCGGCGCCTCATCGCCGAGGCGGCGGCCGAGGTGCCCCTCGAGCGCGTCACGAAGATCGTCGGCGTCGCCGGCAGCGTCACCACCGTGACGGCTCATGCCCTCGACCTGCCGACCTACCAGCCCGAGCGTATCCACGGCGCCGAGCTGCCCGTCACGGCGATCTCGGCAGCGGCGTCGGAGCTCCTGCACCTGCCCCGCGAGGCGCGCGCGGCGCTGCCCTACATGCACCCCGGCCGCGTCGACGTGATCGGCGCGGGCGCCCTCATCTGGAAGTGCGTCGTCGAGCATGTCGCCGGCGTCACCGGCGGGCGCGTCATGAGCGCGGTCTCCAGCGAGCACGACATCCTGGACGGGATCGCGCTGAGCGTCGCGGACCGGGTCCGGTGACCTGATGCGCACCGGAGCGCCCCTGGCCGTCCGGACCGGCGCGGGGATCGCCGTCGCCCTCGCCGTCCTGCTGCCCACGGCCGTTCCCGCCGCCGCGGACGAGGTCCGCGACAGGGAGTACTGGCTCGAGGACTACGGCATCACCGAGGCCTGGAGGAGCACGCAGGGTGAGGGCGTCACCGTGGCCGTGATCGACAGCGGCATCGACGCGACCCATCCCGACCTCGCCGGCGCCGTGGTCGGTGGCACCGACGCCTCCGGCGCGGGCGACCCCGGGGGCCGGCGCGGCATCGGGGAGGTCCCCGCCCACGGCACCCTCGTCGGCACACTGCTCGCCGGGCGTGGCCACACCGCCGGTCAGGGATCCGCACGGCCCACTCCCGGACCGTCGGGCGCACCGACGGCCGACACGTACGGCGAAGGCCCCGACGGCATCGTCGGTGTCGCACCGAAGGCGGACCTGCTCGCCGTCTCCGTCTGGATCGAGGGCCCCACCAGCGGCCCCAACCCGGCCGGTGTGTCGGTCGATCAGCAGGTACCGGACGCCGTCCGCTGGGCGGTGGACAACGGCGCCGACGTCATCAACATGTCCCTCGGCAGCACCAGCACGTCCTGGCCCGAGAGCTGGGACGACGCCTTCCTGTACGCGGAGCAGAACGACGTCGTCATCGTCGCGGCCGCGGGCAACCGTGCGGGCGGCCTTGCGCAGGTCGGGGCACCCGCGACCATCCCCGGGGTGCTGGCCGTCGCCGGGCTCGACCGGTCCGGTGTCGCGAGCGCAGAGGCGTCCAGCGAGGGCATCAGCATCGCCGTCGCGGCGCCGTCCGAGAACCTCGTCGGAGGGCTGCCCGGCGGCCTGTACGCCGACTGGTCCGGGACGTCCGGTGCCGCACCCCTCGTGTCCGGCGTCGCGGCCCTCATCCGTGCCCGGCACCCCGAGCTCTCGGCGGCACAGGTGGTCAACCGGATCGTGGCCACGGCCAGGGACGCCGGCGCGCCCGGTTTCGACACCCTCTACGGTTACGGCATCCTCGACGTCGCCGCCGCCGTCGGGGCGGACATCGCCGTGCCGCAGGAGAACCGGCTCGGCAGCATGGCCGAGTGGATCCAGCTCTACCGGAGGGGCGGCGCGACACCCGCCCCGACGCCGGCCGCGCCTCCGGCCCCCGCGCCCGAGGTGATCCCGGCGCCCCCCGCGCCGCAGGCGGAGGACCCCCGCGCCGCCGGACGCGACGTGCCCGCCTACGTGGTGCTCGGCTTCGGCGGCCTCCTACTCGCGGTGCTGCTGGGCGGGACCGTGCATGTCCTGCGGGTGGGGCGGTCCGCGGCCTCCCGGGAGGACGACAGGGGACGGTCCGAATACGCCGGGGATGCCGCGAACGTGCCCGACGCCCCGGAGGTTCCGGGGCCCTCCCGGAGCTAGTGAAGATTTTCACAAACTCCGGTAGCATCGGTGGCATGGCATCGAACCCACACTTCTCCGACCGCCCGCGCATCCTCGTCGTCGGCGGCGGTTACGTAGGCCTGTACGTCGCGCACAGGCTGCAGAAGCAGGTCAAGGCCCACGGCGGCATCGTCACGCTGGTGGACCCCCTGCCCTACATGACCTACCAGCCCTTCCTCCCCGAGGTGGCTGCCGGCAGCATCGAGCCGCGTCACGCGATCGTCTCCCACCGCAAGCACCTCCGCAAGACCGAGCTGATCTCGGGCAAGGTCACCTCGATCAACCACGCAAGCCGCACCGCCGCCATCACCCCCACGGGCGGCGGAGAGCCCTTCGAGCTCGGCTACACCGACGTCGTCGTCGCCGCCGGCTCCATCACGCGTACCTTCCCGATCGACGGTCTGAAGGACCAGGGCATCGGCCTCAAGACCATCGAGGAGGCCGTGGCCCTGCGTGACAGGATGCTCGAGCGCATCGAGACCGGCTCGGTGATGCCCGCAGGCCCGGAGCGCGACCGCGCCCTGACCTTCGTGGTCGTCGGCGGCGGCTTCGCCGGCATCGAGGCCATCACCGAGATGGAGGATGCGGCACGCGACGCCGTGAAGGCCAATGCCCGCCTCAGCCGTTCGGACCTCCGCTTCGTCCTCGTCGAGGCCATGGGGCGCATCATGCCCGAGGTCACCGCAGAGCAGGCCGAATGGGTCGTGGAGCACCTGCGCTCCCGCGAGATCGAGGTCCTGCTCAACACCTCGCTCGCCAGTGCCGTCGACGGCATGCTCAAGCTCATCAACATGCCGGACAAGACGCCTGCCGACGAGTTCGGGACCGACACCCTCCTGTGGACCGCAGGCGTCCAGGCCAACCCCGTGGTCCGCTCCACCGACTTCCCCGTGGACGAGCGCGGCCGCGTCCGCGCCACCCCCGAACTGCGCATCACGGGCGACGACGGGCCCATCCAGCATGCATGGACCGCGGGCGATGTCGCGGCCGTACCCGACCTGACCGGCGGGGGAGTGGGAGGCTTCTGCGTCCCGAACGCCCAGCACGCCGTACGCCAGGCGAAGCTGCTCGCAGCCAACATCCTCGCCGCGAACTACGGTGTCGGCGAGGTCAAGGAATACCGCCACACCAACCTCGGGGCCGTCGCCGGCTTCGGCCAGTTCAAGGGTGTCGCGAACATCATGGGCTTCGGCATGAAGGGCTTCCCGGCCTGGCTCGCCCACCGCGGCTACCACGGCTTCGCCATGCCGATGTACGAGCGCAAGGCGCGCGTGATCATCAACTGGAGCATGAGCTTCCTGTTCGGCCGGGACCTCGCCCCGCTGTCCGACCTGCAGGAGCCGCAGCGCCAGTTCCGTGAAGCGGCGACCCCGCCGCCCAGGAAGGACACCGCGCTGCAGAGCCAGCCGCCGACGCCGGCCGGCCAGGCTGCATCGGCGAAGGCGTCGGCCTAGGCGTCCGGCAGCACCAGTACACGAGAACGACGGCGACCGCATGCCCGGGTCGCCGTCGTTCTGCGTTCACGCCGACACGCCATCCCGCGGGCCGCGGTAGGCTGGAGCGTCCGGCCGGCCCCAGTAGCCCAATGGCAGAGGCAGCAGACTTAAAATCTGTTCAGTCAGGGTTCGAGTCCCTGCTGGGGCACCATGGCGCCACGTCCACCCCAGCCCTCCGTAGCCGATGGCCAGCGGGATCCTCGGCGCCCTCTGTCAAGGGTCCGATGCGGCGCATGTGACGAGCGTTACAAGGATGTAACCCGATTCCCTTATCTCAGACACAAATTTGGATTAGCTTTTCCTACAAGCCAGGAACACCTGGCAACAGCATCAAAGGCAGTGAGAGCCTTTCGGTCGAGGAGACTAATTAATGATTGCAACACGAAACCCGGTGCGTTCCGGCATCGGGGAGAGTGCCCCGCGAGCGGCGAAGGTCGCGGCACTGGGCCTTGGCATCGCGCTCTTCGCCTCCGGCTGTGGCGGCTCCTCGGGCACCGAGAGCGAGACCGCCGAGACCGAGAGCGGCACCGCGACCTCGGCAGCCGCAGCGTCGGCGCTGGCATGCCCCGAGAGCGAGGGAGGTGCCGGCGAGGAGCAGGGCGAGAAGGGCGACCCCGCCGCCGTCCCCGCCAGCAAGACCACCAGCCCGGAGCCGCTGAAGCTCGGCTCCATCCTGCCGACCACCGGAACCCTCGCGTTCCTCGGCCCGCCCGAGATCGCCGGCGTCAACCTCGCTGTCAACCAGGTCAACGAGGCCGGGGGAGTCCTCGGCCAGCAGGTCTCGATCACGCACCGCGATTCCGGTGATACCACCACCGACATCGCGACGCAGTCCGTGACGGACCTGCTCTCGCAGGACGTCAGCGCGATCATCGGAGCCGCGTCCTCGGGTGTCTCGAAGACCGTCATCAACCAGATCACCGGCGCCGGCGTGGTGCAGTTCTCGCCCGCCAACACGGCGGCCGAGTTCACCGACTGGGACGACAAGGGCCTGTACTTCCGTACCGCTCCCTCCGACATCCTCCAGGGCCGTACGCTCGGCAACTACATCATGGAGTGCGGCGCGCAAACCGTGGGCATGATCACCCTGAACGATGCCTACGGCACCGGACTGCAGGGCACCATCCAGGAGACCGTCGAGGGTGCAGGCGGCCAGGTCGTCGCGAACGAGATGTTCAACACGGGTGACTCGCAGTTCTCGAGCCAGGTGGACGCCATCGCCGCCGCGAAGCCGGACGCACTCGTGCTGATCAGCTTCGACGAGGCCAAGAGCATCGTCCCGCTGCTCGTCGCCAAGGGCGTCGAGGCGAGCTCGATCTTCATGGTCGACGGCAACACCTCCGACTACAGCAAGGACCTGGAGCCCGGGACGCTCGAGGGCGCCCAGGGCACCATCCCCGGCCCCTTCACCGGTTCCAGCTTCCAGGAGGCCCTCGCCACGGTCGACCCCGCCCTGAACAGCTTCGCGTATTCCGGCGAGAGCTACGACGCCGTGAACCTCATCGCGCTCGCCTCCGAGGCCGCAGGGAGCGTCGAGGGGACCGCCATCGCCGCTCAGCTCGCGTCCGTGTCCAAGGACGGCACCAAGTGCTTCGACTTCGCCGGCTGCGTGACCCTGCTGCGCAACGGTGAGGACATCGACTACGACGGCATCTCCGGGCCGGTCACCTTCGACGAGAAGGGCGATCCCACCGAGGCCGCCATCGGTATCTACAAGTACGACGCCGACAACAAGCCCCAGCCCAGCCGTTCCGAGGTCGGCAAGCTCTAGGGCTTCCCGCCGGCCTCCGCGCCGGCAGCAGCACAGCAGAAGGCCCCGGCCGCCCTTCCTCCCGGAAGGTGCGGCCGGGGCCTTCTGTCGTTCAGGGCGGTCAGGGCGATCAGGGGGAGTCGCCGGGCTCCCGCCGCGAGAGGGCATAGGAGGGCTCTCTCACCTTCCGGGCCCACTCGTAGGTCCCGGCGCCCGCGAGGGGGTGCAGGACGGCGTCGAACCGCAGGTCCTTCTCCTCCGCTTCGGGGTTCAGCCGCAGCGTGAGCGTGCCGAAGTGCTGCCAGCGGCCGCGTGGCGTGGCGAAGTAGAGCCCGAGCTGCCACGGTGCCTCTCCCAGTGAGCGCGTGAAGCCGCGCAGGGACGAGGGGAGGCCTGCCGGGGCGATCGTCCGGGCTCCGAGCACCACGGGCCCGGTATCGCCCCGGTAGGGCATCATGGTGCCCAGCGGGGCCCGGGAGATGCTGAGTCTCGGCACCAGCAGGAAGCGGCCCGGGAACGACCAGCCCGTCGAGGACAGCAGGATGTCGGAGAACGTGGACGGGGCAGGCCCGGCCTCCGGGTGGTGGAAGCGCACCGCGAGCCCGACGATGTCCGGCAGCCCGTCCGGGGTCCCGGCGGACCGCGAGAGGCGCGCCGTGGCGGTTCCCCCGCCCGGCTGGTCGATCCAGGCGATGCCGCTGGAGAGCCCGTGGTCGTGCACGGTCACGGACCCGTCCAGCCTCAGCCCGCGCGAGTGGATGGGGCGGTGCCGCCGGACGTGCTTGATGCCGCGGAACAGGACCTCGAAGCCCTTGCCGATCGCGCTGCTGGCCAGTCCTGCCATGAGTCCGCCCTTCCTCGAACGGGCGCCGTCCGGCGTCCCTCCTGCCAACGTATCGGCCCGGACATGCGGATGGGCGGAACCGTTGCCGGTCCCGCCCATCCCTTGCGCTTCAGGCCTGCATAGGCTGGACCTCAGGCGGTGTCCGCGAGGGTGCCGAGGTAGAGCTGGATGACCTTGGGATCCTTCATCAGCTCGCGCCCGGTGCCCGTGTAGGCGTCCCTCCCCTGGTCCAGCACGTACGCCCGGTCGCAGATCTGCAGGCAGCGGCGGGCGTTCTGCTCCACCATGATCACCGAGACCCCGGCCCGGTTGATCTCATGGACGCGCAGGAACGTCTCGTCCTGCTTCACGGGGGAGAGGCCCGCCGACGGCTCGTCGAGCAGCAGCACGGCGGGGTCCATCATCAGCGCCCGGCCCATGGCGACCATCTGCCGCTCGCCGCCGGAGAGCGAGCCGGCGCGCTGCGCCTTCCGCTTGCCCAGCTCGGGGAAGAGGCTCGCGACGAAGTCGAAGCGCTCCTTGAAGTCCTTGGGCCGCTGGAACATCCCCATCTGGAGGTTCTCCTCGATGGTCAGCGTGGAGAAGACGTTGTTGTTCTGCGGCACGAAGCCAACGCCCCGGCTGACCAGCTTGTTGGCCTTCAGCCCCGTGAGGTCCTGGCCGCGCACCACGACGGTGCCCGAGTGGACCTTCACGAGGCCGAACATGGCCTTCAGGAGCGTGGACTTGCCCGCCCCGTTCGGCCCGATGATGCCGATGAGCTCGCCCCGGCGGGCCTCGATGCTGCAGCCGTTGAGGATGTTCACACCGGGCAGGTACCCGGCCACGAGGTCGGTGACCTTGACGACGGAGTCGCCCTCGAATTCAGCCATTACTTGGTCTCCTCGTCCTTGTGTGCGGAGCCCGCGGCGTAGGCTCCGCCGCCGACCTCCGTGACGCCGTGCCCGAGGATCCCCTCGTTCTCGGTGCCGACCACCGACTCCTCGTCGTGGGCCAGTTCCTCCTCGAGGCGCTCGATGCCCGTGGAGTCACCGAGGTCGACGTCGTGGTGTGCGCCCAGGTAGGCGTCGATGACGGCCTGGTCCTTCATCACGATGTCGGGCGGTCCCTCCGCGACGACCTTGCCCTCGGCCATGACCACGACCCAGTCGGCGATGTGCCGCACCATGTGCATGTCGTGCTCGACGAACAGGACGGTCATGCCCTCGGCCTTGAGGTTCTTGATGTGGTCGAGGAGCGACTGCGTCAGGGCCGGGTTGACGCCGGCCATGGGCTCGTCGAGCATCACGAGCCGGGGCCGCACCATGAGCGCCCGCGCCATCTCGAGGAGCTTGCGCTGGCCGCCGGAGAGGGACGCCGCGTAATCGTCGCGCTTGGCGTCGAGCTTGAACTTCGCCAGCAGCACCTCCGCCTGCTCGGTGATCTCGCGCTCGCGGCCGCCCCAGATGCCCTTGAACAGGGCCCTGGCGAGGCTCTCGCCCGGCTGGTCCGTGGCGCCCAGGCGCATGTTCTCCATGACGGTGAGCTTGCCCATGACCTTCGTGAGCTGGAACGTCCGCACCATGCCCATCCGGGCCACCTTGTGCGAGGCGACCTTGGCCAGCGGTCTGCCGTCGAACTCCCAATCGCCGCTGTTCGGGGTGTCGAACCCGGTGAGCAGGTTGAACAGCGTCGTCTTCCCGGCCCCGTTGGGACCGATCAGCGCAGTGATCTTGTGTCGTGGGATCTCGAGGTGCTCGACGTCGACGGCGTTGATGCCACCGAAGCTGCGCGTCACGTTCTTGGCGATCACGATGGGGTCCCGCTTGCTGCAGCCCGGACCGGTCCCGCCGGTGGTGATGGGCTGGGAATCGGTCATGTGGTCGTGTTCGGCGGTCGGGACGGCTGCCCCTCGGGCGGTGGACCCGTCGGCGGACCCGGTGGCCGCTCCGCCGACGGCGTGCGAGCCGGTCCCTGCCTGAGCGTCATCGGGACTGCTGTTGCTGTGGCTGCCGGTCATGCGAACGCCAACTCCTTCTTGTTACCCAGGACGCCCTGCGGCCTGAAGACCATGAGCAGCATCAGTGCCACACCCACGAGGATGTAGCGGAGCTGACCCGCCTGTGAGTTGGACAGGAACGTGATGGCGCCGACCTCGATCGCGCCGTACAGCAGTCCCTGCGTCAACGAGAGCACCACCCAGAAGATCATCGCCCCGATCACCGGTCCGAGAACAGTGGCCATGCCGCCGAGCAGGAGGCAGGTGTACAGGAAGAACGTCAGCTCGGTCGCGTAGTTCGCGGGCTGCACCGCGCCGCGGGGCAGCGTGAAGATGATGCCCGCGAGCGATCCGAGGACACCGCCGATCACGAGCGCCTGCATCTTATAGGCGTAGACGTTCTTGCCGAGCGAGCGCACCGCGTTCTCGTCCTCGCGGATGCCCTTCAGCACGCGGCCCCAGGGGCTGCGCATGAGGAGCCAGACCACGAGGCAGGCGAGGACGACGACCGTCCAGCCGACGATCCGGATCCAGAAGTCGCGCTCGTTCATGCCCAGCGGACCGATGTTGTAGGTGCCCGGTGGGAACGGGTTCAGGTCGAAGAACCCGCCCTCGAAGGCTGCGAGCCCGTTGGCCGAGCCCGTGATGTCGGTCAGTCCGTTGGTCGTCACGATGTAGCGGATGATCTCCGCGGCCGCGATCGTCACGATCGCGAGGTAGTCCGCGCGGAGCCTCAGTGTCGGGATGCCGAGCACGATCGCGAAGACCACCGACGCCAGCAGGGCGACGAGGACGGCCACGGGCAGCGGCGCGTTGAAGCTCAGCGTGGAGATGGCGTACCCGTAGGCGCCGACGGCCATGAAGCCGGCCTGGCCGAAGTTTAGGAGGCCGGAGTAGCCGAAGTGCACGGCGAGGCCGAGAGCGGCGAGCGCGTAGGCCGCCGTCGTCGGGCTGATCAGTTCGCCGAAGGCGTTGACGAGGATGTTACCGAAGTCCATGGGGAGCCCCTAACCTATGCGCTCTCGGCGGCCGAGGATACCCTGCGGCCGGAACAGGAGCACGAGAATCATGATCAGCAGCGCTCCCACGTATTTGAGGTCTGCCTCGAGCCAGATCGTGGAGATCTCCACGAACAGCCCGACGATGATGGAGCCGACGAGCGCGCCGAAGACGGTGCCCAGACCACCCAGGGTGACGCCGGCGAAGATGAGCAGCAGGATCTGCTGGCCCATGTTGTAGGACACCCCGGGGCGGTAGTAGGCCCAGAGGATGCCACCGAGGGCCGCGAGCATCCCGCCGACCACCCACACGATCCGGATGACGCGGTCCACGTCGATGCCGGAGGCGGCGGCGAGCGCGGGGTTGTCGGCGACGGCACGCGTGGCCTTGCCGATCCGCGTGCGCAGGAGCAGGAACGCGACCGCGAGGATGATCACGAGGCTCACGATCAGGGAGATCAGGTTGTTGCGGGAGATGGAGACCGATCCGAGGTCGATGATCTCGCTCTGCGAGCCGGGCAGCTGCTGCGTGGCCCCGCCGAAGAAGAACTGGATGATGTACCGCAGCGCGAGCGCCAGGCCGATGCTGACGATCATCATCGGGACGAGCCCGGTGCCGCGCCGGCGCAGGGGCTTCCACAGTCCGGCATCCTGCACGTAACCCAGGAGCCCGCCGCCGAGGACCGCGAGGACGACGGCGGCGGCGATCGGCAGTCCTGCTCCCGCGAAGGCGAATGCGAGGACCGCGCCGAGTGTGACCATCTCTCCGTGGGCGAAGTTGGTGAGGCCCGTGGTGCCGAAGATGAGCGACAGCCCGACGGCGCTGAGGGCCAGCAGGAGTCCAAAGCTGAACCCCGCCAGGGCACGTTCGGCGAGCGTCTCCAGGAACGGCGTCTGCTGCGTCACGATGCCCTCCCCGAACAGGAACAGGGTGGTGGCGCTGGACGTGTTGGCGAAGGTGACCTGGCGAGGGTTCTCCTGCCCTTCGGCGAGGGTGATGCCCTCGGGGAGGGTGTCCTCGTCGATGGCCACCTCGTAGGTGCCCTGCTCGGGCACCCCGATGCTCCAGGCACCGTTGGGGCCCGAGGTGGCTTCCCCTTCGAACCCGTCGCCCGTCGCGGTGACCGTGACGTCGGCGATGGGGCCGTCGGCCCCGCGCAGTACACCGCCGATCCGGTTGTCGAACTCGGAGGCCTGGACGGACGAGGCGGTCTGCGCCTGGGGCAGTGCGGGGGACGCCTGCGCCGCGGGGGCGCCGAGCAGCACGATCGTCAGGAAGCCGAGCACCAGGAGCAGCGACCTCCTGATCCGTGCAGGCGTCGATAGGGTGATCAAGATGGGAACCTCCACGGTGGGGGCAGTCCCGGCGGGCAGCCGCCGGTATCAACGGGTGTGACGAGTGTCACGGCGTGGGGATCATGTTACTAGCGGCATGTTTCGGCTTTCCGCAAAAGCGTCCCGCAAAGGTAGCGATTCGATAACGAAAGTTTTTGCAAGGCACCTTCGTATTGCAATTCCGCGGGCACGGGACGCCTGGTTGCCCTACGCTGTGCGGGAACATCCGGGGCCGCGAACCGTTGGGATTGGTAGGGTTGGAAGACACTCGGCCCCCTAATGGAGGACTAACTCAAAATGGCACTTGGCGGTAATCCGGTATTCAACGGGAAGAACTTCCGTTCCGCTACCCGAGGCAACGAAACGGCCGGTTTCGGCACCATGACCTACGGCGGTACGGCGGTCGCGAACCAGCAGCAGCTGGAGCACATGTACAACCAGCCGTCGGCGGGTCCGGCCCAGACCGGACGCATGACCTTCGACGACGTCATCGTCAAGACGCTGCTCTGCCTGGGTCTCGTCCTCGTGGGTGCGGCTGTCCCCGCGTTCGTCCTGCCGGGTCTCGCCCTTCCGCTCATGGTGGTCGGGGCGCTCGGCGGCTTCGTGCTCGGCCTGGTGAACGCGTTCAAGCGTGAGCCCTCGCCCGCGCTGATCCTCGCCTACGCCGGGCTCGAGGGCCTGTTCGTCGGTGGACTCACCATGTTCCTGGAGGCCCTGTACCCGGGCATCGCCATGCAGGCCGTGCTCGGCACGCTCGTCGTCTTCGGCGTGACGCTCGCGCTCTTCAAGAGCGGCAAGGTCCGCGCGACCCCCAAGGCCATGAAGTTCTTCATGATCGCGCTGATCAGCTATGCCGTCTTCTCGCTGCTGAATCTCGGCCTGATGGTGTTCGGTGTGACGAGTGACCCCTGGGGCCTGCGCGGTGCGACCATCCCGGGCACGGACATCCCCCTCGGCGTCGTGATCGGGCTCCTGGCCATCGGCCTGGCCGCCTTCTCCCTCATCGTCGACTTCACCTCGATCAGTGAAGGCGTCCGGCAGGGCGCCCCGCAGAAGTACTCGTGGACGGCTGCGTTCGGCCTCACGGTGACGCTCATCTGGCTGTACGTCGAGATCCTCCGCCTCCTCGCGATCCTGCGCGGCGACGACTAGCAGCACCCCGGGGCATCGAGCGCCCCACCTGAACAGGAAGAGACCCGCAACCCTCCGGTTGCGGGTCTCTTCTTCATCATGCGGGCGTCCTGTTTCCCCGACGCCCGCGGACGAGCCGGTCAGGCGACGCGCGCGGCTCCGGCGCCCGGCAGGACGCTGAAGATGACCGGAGCGCGGAAGCCCGCGGCGGAGAACGCCTCCTCCACGGCGGCGCGGATGGCCGGGACGTCGTCCACACGGGCCAGGGCGATCGCGGCCCCGCCGAAGCCGCCGCCGGTCATGCGGGCGCCGATTGCGCCGGCCTCGAGAGACGCGTCCACCGCGGTGTCGAGCTCGGCGCAGGAGATCTCGAAGTCGTCCCGCATCGAGGCGTGGCTCGCCACGAGCAGTGGACCGAGGTCCGCCGGACCCTTGCTGGTCAGGATCTCCACGGCGTCCTCGACGCGCGCGTTCTCGGTCACGATGTGGCGCACGCGCCGGAAGGTCTCCTCGTCGAGGATGCCGGCCGCCTCTGCGAGGTCCTTGACCGAGAGGTCCCTGAGCGCCGGCACGCCCATGAGCTCTGCGCCCAGCTCGCACGAGCGCCGCCGCGCAGCGTAGCCGCCGGTGGAGTGCGAGTGGCTGACCCGGGTGTCGATGACCATGAGTTCGAGCCCGGCGCCCTCCAGGTCGAGGGGGACCAGTCGCGAGTCGCCGGAGCGGCAGTCGAGGAACACGGCGTGGCCCACCTCGCCGAGGAGCGACGCCGACTGGTCCATGATGCCGGTGGGGGCGCCGACCATGCGGTTCTCGGCGAGCTGCCCGATCACGGCGAGCTCCCTGCGGGAGACGTCGGCCCGGGCGAGCTCGTTCGCCGCGACCGCGACGGAGCACTCGAGGGCCGCCGAGGAGGACAGGCCCGCGCCGACCGGCACCGAGGAATCGACGAGGAGGTCCATGCCGGGGCAGCGGTGGCCCGACTGCTCCATGGCCCACAGGACACCGAGCGGATACGCGGCCCAGCCCTCCACGCCGCCCTCCTCCAGGGTGTCGAGGTCGGCGGTCACGGGCGCCTCGTCCGGTGCGAAGGTGGACGCCACCCGGACCAGCCGGTCCGGACGGGCGGCCGCAGCCACCGTCGTCGAGTGCTTGATCGCGAACGGCAGCACGAAGCCGTCGTTGTAGTCGGTGTGCTCGCCGATCACGTTGACGCGTCCCGGCGCGGACCAGAGACCGTCGGGCTCGGTGCCGAAGCGCTCGGTGAAAGCGGCCGCGAGGTCGAGGGGGGTGGAGTTCATGCCTGGTCCTTCCGGGCTGATGCGGGAGTGGCGCTACGGAGTGCTTCCGCGACCTTCTCCGGGGTGGTGTCGTTGATGAAAGCGCCCATGGCGGCCTCCGAGCCCGCCAGGAACTTCAGCTTGTCGGCGGCGCGGCGGGGCGAGGTCAGCTGGAGGTGCAGGTAGCCGGCCGGCCGCAGGACGTCGTCCACCGGTGCCTGCTGCCAGGCCGCGATGTACGGGGTGGGCGTGGGATAGAGGGCGTCCAGCCTGCCGAGGAGCTCGAGGTAGACGGTGGTGAGCTCGTCGCGCTCCTCGCCCGTGAGGCCCGTGATGTCGGCGACCTGCCGGTGGGGGACCAGGTGCACCTCGAGCGGCCAGCGTGCTGCGAAGGGCACGAAGGCGCTGAAGTGCTTCCCCTCGATCACCATGCGCTCGCCGGACGACCGTTCGGCGGCCAGGGCGGAACCCATGAGCGTCTGCGTCCGGCCGGAGGCCTCGTAGAATTCGGAGGCGCGGGCCGCGAGTATCGCGGCACGCGGCGGGATGAAGGGGTAGGCGTAGATCTGCCCGTGCGGGTGGAGCAGCGTCACGCCGATGTCCGCCCCGCGGTTCTCGAAGCAGAACACCTGCTTGATCCCGGGCATGGCGGACAGGGCCTCGGTGCGCTGGGCCCAGGCGTCGATGACGGTCCGGGCACGCTCGGGGTTGAGGGACCCGAAGGAGCCCTCGTGCGCCGAGTCGAAGGCCACCACCTCGCACCGTCCGTACGCCGTCGCCGTCGTGCCCCACTCCGGTGCTGCCGGGAGGGTGCCGAGGTCGGGGCCGAAGGAGGAGAAGCGGTTCTCGAACACGACGACCTCGTAGTCGGAGGCCGGGATCTCGGAGAGGTTCGCCGCTGTGGTGGGGCACAGGGGGCACTGGTCGGCCGGCGGGAGGTGCGTGCGCGACTGGCGGTGGGCCGCGACGGCGATCCACTCGCCCGTCAGGGCGTCGTAGCGGGCGGTCCCCGCGGGTCCGCGTGGCGGCAGGCCACGCGCGTCCGAGGTGGCGGCTGCGTCCCGGTGCTGCGCGGCGCTCTCCTCGCGGGCGTCGAAGTAGATCAGCTCGCGTCCGTCGGACAGGCGGGTGGGCGTGATGAGGGTCATGGGCGTTCTTCCAGGTGGGGGTCGGGCACGGGGTCGGAGAGGATCCGGGTGAGGGCGGCGTAGCGGTCGTCGGGCTGCCGGTCGGTGACGAGGGCGGCGGCGGCGTCCAGGGCCGAGACGCGGGCGAGGCTGACGACACCGATCTTCGTGGCATCGGCGAGGACGACGAGCTGCCCGCAGGTGCGGGCGAACGCCTGGTTCGTGTCGGCCTCGGCGAGGTTGGGCGTGGTGATGCCGGCCTCGGCGTCGACGCCGTGCGCGCCCATGAAGCAGAGGTCGGCGCGGAGGGAGGCGATGGCGCCGGTGGCGAGCGGACCCACGAGCGCCTTGGACGGCGTGAGCTGGCCGCCGGAGAGCAGGACCTGCGGTGCGGTGTCACCGGGGGAGGCGCCGCGCAGCCGGTGCAGCTCGTCCGCCAGCGGCAGCGAGTTGGTGATCACGGTCAGCCCCGGGATGCGGGGGAGGAGGGGTGCCAGGGCGAAGGTGGTGGTGCCGCCCGTGATGGAGACCGTCATGCCGGGCGTCAGGAGGGAGGCGGCGGCCGCCGCGATCCTTCGCTTGGCCTCCCCGCCGCGCGTCCGGTTGGCCTCGAAGCCCGCCTCCACGGAACTGAGGCTGCCCGGACGGACAGCGCCGCCGTGGACCCGCACGAGCGCCCCACGGGCCTCGAGCGTGTCGATGTCACGGCGGACGGTCATCTCGGAGACACCCAGCGCGACGGCGAGGCCCCTCACCCTGACGGCGGGCAGACGCGTCAGGTGGTCGAGGATCGCCGCATGGCGCTCCGCTGCGAGCATGATCCTCCTCGTGGGGCCGTGGTGTTCACTCGAACGTCTCCGAACCAAATCGAACAAAAGCTATCATACGGTGGCCGGCCATCGCCGGTTACGGCAACGTGCGGCCCCGCCGGCGGTAGCATCGCTGCATGACTTCGGCGACCCCACTGGCCAGCGGCACGAACTACACCCTCAAGGCCGGACCCGCGACCGTCGTCGTGGCGACGCTCGCGGCCGCGCTTCGCTCCTACGAGTACGACGGCGTGGCCCTCACCGAGACGTGGGGTGACGGGGCCATCCCCGCGGGCGGCGGCGGCATCCTCCTCGCGCCCTGGCCCAACCGCGTGGCGGGCGGCCGGTGGTCGCTGCACGGGCAGGAGCAGCGGCTGGACATCACCGAGCCCTCGAAGGGCAACGCGATCCACGGGCTCCTGCGGAACACCGGCTACCGGGCCGTCGACGTCGGGACGTCCAGCGTGGTCCTCGAGGCCGAGGTCTTCCCGCAGCACGGGTACCCGTTCCACCTGCTCCACCGGGCGAGCTACGAGCTCACGGAGGAGCAGCTGACCGTCACCCAGGAGCTGACCAATCTCTCGACGACGGCCGCACCCTTCGCCCTCGGTGCCCATCCGTACCTGAAGATCTCCGACGTCCCCACCGAGGACCTCACCCTGACGCTGCAGGCGGAGGAGATGTTCGAGGCGGACGACCGGTCGATCCCCACGGGCAAGGCGCCCGTGGCCGGTCAGTACGACCTCCGCGACGGCCGGCGGATCGGGGACATCGAGTTCGATGCCGCCTTCACGGGCCTGTCGATGGTGGACGGACGCTACGAGCACGTGCTCTCGGCTCCGGACGGCCGGAGCGTGACCCTCTGGGCCGACGCGCCCTTCGCCTACGCCCACGTGTTCATCAGCACCATCTACCCCGGCGTGAGCAAGGCCGTGGCCGTCGAGCCGATGACGGCACCCGCCGATGCGTTCAACTCCGAGGAGGGCCTCCGGTGGCTCGAGCCGGGGGCGTCCTTCGCCGCGGGATGGGGGATCCTGCCGGGTCTCCGATAGACCGCGGGGGCCTGCGCGGAGGGGTTCTGTGGAAGGATTGACCCATGCAGCGCTTCCCCGCAGCGAAACCCCAGCGCGCCCTCCAGCGTGCGGTGAGCCGTGGCGCCGCTGCCCTGCCCGACCCGCTGCCCCCGCAGCCGCCCGAGGTGCGGCAGCCCGAGCGCGCCGACGACCGGACCGATGTCCCGTTCGCGCTGCGCGTCGCCGCCTCGTGGTCCTGGCGGCTGGGGCTCGTGATCGTGGTCGGCGGCGCGCTGATCTACCTCCTGACCCGGATCTCCCTCCTCGTCATCCCGCTCATGATCGCCGGGCTGGTGGCCGCACTGCTGCTGCCCGTCAAGACCGCCCTCCGGCGTCGAAGGGTCCCCAACGGGCTCGCCGTCGCGATCACGCTCCTCGCGTTCTTCGGCCTCATCACGGCGGCACTCCTCCTCGTCGGGCGTCAGCTCGCCCTCGGGCTGGCGAGCCTGGGAGGTGAGGCCCAGACCGGCGTGCAGCAGATGCTGGCCTGGCTGTCACAGGGCCCGCTCCAGCTCTCGGCGTCGCAGATCGACCAGTACCTCCAGGACATCGGCAACGCGGTCCAGAGCAACAGTGCCTCCATCCTCAGCGGGGCGCTGTCCTTCGGCACGACGGCAGGACACGTGGCCGCGGGTACGCTCCTCACGGTGTTCGCGCTGATCTTCTTCCTGCTCGACGGCGGCCGCATCTGGCGCTTCCTGGTGGGGCTCGCCCCGAGCCGTGCGCGCGCGGCGGTCGACGGCGCCGGCCGGCGCGGCTGGATGTCCATGGCCAGCTACGTGCGCGTGCAGATGCTCGTCGCGGCCGTGGACGCCGTCGGCATCGGTGTGGGCGCGGCCGTCATCGGCGTCCCGCTGGCCCTGCCCCTCGGCGTGCTCGTGTTCCTCGGCTCCTTCATCCCCATCGTCGGTGCCCTCGCCACCGGTTCCGTGGCGGTCCTGCTGGCCCTCGTGGCCAACGGCTGGGTCAATGCGCTCGTGATGCTCGCCATCGTGTTCCTGGTCCAGCAGCTCGAGGGGCACGTCCTCCAGCCGCTCGTCATGGGGCCCGCCGTCGCGCTCCACCCGCTCGCCGTCGTCCTGGCCGTCGCGGGCGGCACGCTCCTGGCCGGGATCCCGGGCGCCCTGTTCTCCGTGCCGATCCTCGCGGTGCTCAACACGTCCGTCCGTTACATCGCGCACCGGGCCTGGGAATACGATCCCGTGGTGGCGAGGGCCGGCTGGCCACGCGCCGGAGGGTCCGTCATTAGCGGGCCGGTGGCAGCGGAGAGAGGATCTTCGCCGTCGCCGGCCAGCACCCCGGGACCCTCCGCCGCCGAGCCGGCGCCAGCACTCCAGAGAGAGACCTCCCAGTGACCGAGCAGACCGTGACGAACTCCACCGCAACCCCCCGGACCAGCCGGATCCCCGGCGTGACGACCGGCGCGATCCCCGGCGCCGTCAGCGTGCTGGAGATCCCCGCCGGCACCGACCTCCCGGTGACCCTGGCCGATGTCGAGGCCGCGCACAGGACCCTCGAGGGCGTCATCGCCCGCACGCCGATCGAGCAGTCGAGAGCCCTCGGCCGCCTCACCGGCTCGCCCGTGTCCTTCAAGTGCGAGAACCTGCAGCGCGCCGGGTCCTTCAAGGTCCGCGGCGCGTACAACCGCATGGCGAAGCTCAGCGAGGCCGAACGTGCGCGCGGCGTCGTCGCGGCGTCGGCCGGCAACCACGCCCAGGGCGTCGCCGTGGCCGCGGCCCGCCTCGGCATCTCCGCCCGCATCTACATGCCCCTCGGGGTCGCCCTGCCGAAACTCGCCGCGACGCGCGGCCACGGTGCCGAGGTGGTGCTGCACGGCCACAACGTGGACGAGGCGCTCGCCGAGGCCCGCAGGTACGCCGACGAGACCGGCGCCGTCTTCGTCCACCCGTTCGACAACGTGGACGTGGTGGCGGGCCAGGGCACGGTGGGCCTCGAGATCCTCGAGCAGGTGCCCGACGTCGACACCATCCTCATGGGCGTGGGCGGCGGGGGACTCCTCGCCGGGGTGGCCGTCGCGGTCAAGGAACGGGCCAGGGAACTCGGCCGGACCATCAGGATCATCGGGGTGCAGGCCGAGAACGCCGCGGCCTACCCGCCGTCCCTGGCCGCCGACGCCCTCGTGCCCCTGACGAAGGTCTCGACCATCGCGGACGGCATCGCCGTCGGGAGGCCCGGCCAACTGCCGTTCTCGATCATCAGGGAACTCGTGGACGACGTCGTGACGGTCAGCGAGGACTCCCTCGCGCGGGCGCTCATCTTCCTGCTGGAGCGGTCCAAGATGGTGGTGGAACCGGCCGGCGCCGTGGGCGTGGCGGCCCTGCTCGACGGCAAGCTCACCGAGAACGGGGCCCAGCCCGGCAACACCGTCGTGGTGCTCTCGGGCGGGAACATCGACCCGATGCTCATGCTGAAGGTCATCCAGCGCGGCCTCGCCGCGGCGGGCCGCTACCTGGTGGTGCGGATGCTGCTGGACGACCGCCCCGGCTCCCTCGCCACCATCTCCCGGATCATCGCGGAGTCGGACGCGAACGTGACAGGCCTGGACCACACGCGGGTGGGCGGATCCATCAGCATGGGCGACGTCGCGATCACCATCAACATGGAGACCAAGGGGGAGGAGCACTGCGAGCAGGTGCTCAGCAACCTGCGCGCCGAGGGCTTCCAGCCGGTCGTCATCCGGGGGTGAGGACCGTCATGCAGCCGCTCGCACGCCGGGCGCAGGCCGGGCTCGTCACCGTCGTCGTGCTCGTCGGCGCGATGTGGGTCGTGTTCGGGCTGAACCTCGTCCTCGGGAATCTCCTGGTTCGCACCCTGGGCATCGCGCCCCGCCGGATCGACGGGCTCGACGGCGTGCTGTTCGCCCCGCTCCTGCACGGGGGCCTCGGGCACCTGGCGGGGAACACCCTGCCGCTGCTGGTCCTGGGGTTCCTGGCGTTCCTGGAGGGCGCGCGGCGTTTCGCGGCGGCCGTCGGCATCAGCTGGCTCGCCTCCGGCCTCGGGACGTGGCTCTTCGGCGGAGGACTGACGATCGGCGCCTCGGGCGTGGTGTTCGGCCTGTTCACCTACCTGATCACGCGTGGGTTCTACAACCGCGACTGGCGGCAGATCCTCCTTGCGGGGGTCCTGTTCGCCGTCTACGGGTCCATCCTGTGGGGCATCCTGCCGGCGTTCGGGTCCAACGTGTCCTGGCAGGCGCACCTGTTCGGGGCACTCGGCGGAGTCCTGGCGGCCTTCCTGCTCAAGCGGAAGCGGCCCGCCCCCGAGGGGACGGACCGCTTCTGACAGGGCCGCGCGGTCAGCCTGCGTACGGCGTGGCCGAGATGATCTCCACCGTGATCTGCCGGCCGTTGGGCGCTGCGTACGTGACGGTGTCGCCGGCCTTCTTGCCCTGGATCGCCGCACCGAGCGGTGACTTCTCGCTGTAGACGTCGATGTCCGTGTCGCCGGCGACCTCGCGGCTCCCGAGCAGGAAGTTCTCCACGTCGCCCGCGATCTTCGCGGACACCATCATGCCGGGCTCGACGACCCCGTTGTCCGCCGGGGCCTCACCCACGTGCGCGTTGTTGAGCAGATGCGTGAGCTGCCGGATCCGGGCCTCGGCCTTGCCCTGCTCCTCCTTGGCAGCGTGGTACCCGCCGTTCTCCTTGAGGTCGCCCTCGGAGCGTGCCTGCTCGATGCGGGCGACGATCTCCGTGCGGCCGGGACCGGACAGGTACTCGAGCTCGGTCTTGAGTCGGTTGTAGGCCTCCTGCGTGAGCCAGGCGACCGGTGCGCTGTTCGTGGACACGGATTACTCCTTCGATACGGCCGCCACCGTGGTGGAGGGGCTGATGGCGGGGCGGATGGTGGTGGAGACACCACCCGCGGCAAGCAAACACCCCGCCTCGTGGGACCGGAGGGCCGGTACCCGGTGAAGCGGGGCTAGGTATCGGTCCAGTCTAGAGGGGAGGGGGCCAGAACCCAAGAGAGCCGCGGGGGAGCGCTCAGTCCTCGGCGATCCAGCAGGCGTTGACACCGCCGGACACCGCCGGCGAATCGGTGCGGATGTCGGCGCGGTGCGCCGTCGTGCCGCCGCCGTTCGCTCCGTCCTCGGCACCGTTCGGCCCGATGGTCACCACTTTCCAGCCGACGACGGCGTAGTTCTCGCTGAGGACCTGCACAGCGCACTGCGCCGTGGCCGAGCGGTCCTTCGTCACCTCGAAGTCCACGCTCGCGCGACCGTCCGCGATGAGGGAGAAACCCACGTCCTTCGACGAGACGTCGGGGCTGCCGGAGGTGAGGGCCATGGCGGCCACGGCGGCCACGGCTGCGAGGAGCACGGCGATGATCAGCGTCCGCGAGCGGCCCATCCTCTTCCGGCGCTTTGGGGCGCCGTAGCGATTGGCTAGGCTTGGGGGTGACGTCTGGGCGGAGCTCACCCTCCTATTTTACCGTCCGTCCCGGGCGGCCACCTCCGGCCGCCCTCCATCCCCCGCAGACCCAGGAGCACGTGTTGCCGAGCCAGGATCTTTCCCGTGTCACCCGTGAGGGCTTCCGCCTCCTCGCGGTCCATGCCCACCCCGACGACGAGTCGAGCAAGGGTGCGGCCACGATGGCGGGCTACGTCGCGGCCGGCGCCGAGGTCATGGTCGCGACGTGCACGGGAGGTGAGCGGGGCTCCATCCTCAACGCGGCGATGAACGACGACGCCCACGCCAAGCGGGACCTGGCGGGCCTCCGCCGCGTCGAGATGGCCCGCGCCGCGGCCGAGCTCGGCGTGCAGCAGCGGTGGCTCGGGTTCACCGACTCGGGCCTGCCGGAAGGGGATCCGCTCCCTGACCTGCCCGCCGGGTGCTTCGCTCTGCAGCCCCTCGAGCAGGCCGCGGCACCGCTGGTGAAGCTCGTGCGCGAGTTCCGCCCGCACGTGATCCTCAGCTACGACGAGAACGGCGGCTATCCGCACCCCGACCACATCATGGCGCACCGGATCGCCGTCGAGGCGTTCGAGGCCGCCGCCGACCCGCAGCGCTACCCCGGGACGGGCGAGGCCTGGAGCGTGTCGAAGCTCTACTACGACCGCGCCTTCAACCCGGAGCGGTTCCGCGCGCTGCACTTCGCCCTCGAGGAGGCCGGCCTGCAGTCGCCCTACGCCGAACGCATCGCGCAGTGGCTGGAGGCGGACGCCGAGGGCCACCAGCCCCCCGCTCCCGTCCATCCCACCACCACGCAGATCGACTGCGGCGACTTCTTCGGGCACCGCGAGCGTGCATTGCTGGCGCACCGGACGCAGGTGGATCCCGAGGGCTTCTTCTTCGCCGTCTCGGTGGAACTGCAGCAGCAGGTCTGGCCGTGGGAGGACTACTCCCTCATCACCTCGCGCGTGGACGCCCCGCTCCCCGAGGACGACTTCTTCACCGGCATCACGCCGGACTAGGTCCTCCCGACATTTCTATCCCGCGTAGAATTGAGCGTGGCGGTCATCCCACCCGCCGCGATCCCCGAAAGTGGTGCATGCGTGTTCCTTGACCTGGCCCTGGCTGCAACGACGACGCCGTCGGGGGACCCGACGCTGAAACCGGGCCTCGACCCGGCCTCGGTCACACCCGGGACCCTCGGTTTCCTGGCGACCCTGTTCGTCGTCGTGATCGTGGTCTTCCTCATCCGCGACATGGTCAAGCGCATCCGACGGGTCCGGTACGCCGCCGAGGTGGAGCAGGCCCGCGTCGAGCGGGCCGCGGCGGGCGGCGCCGCCCGGTCAGGGGCTGACGACGCCGACCTGCGCGGTCCGCAGGACGGCAGCGGCCCGGGTGGCACGGACGGCGTCGGCCGGTCCCTGCCCGGCGGGAAGCACGGCCCGGACAACCGCTGAGCTCCGGCCGGCCGGACTGCTAGGCGCGGACCGGATCCAGGACCGCGAGCATGATCGCGATGAAGTGGGCCGCGAACGCGGCCACCGTGAAGGCGTGGAAGAGTTCGTGGAACCCGAACACGCGCAGGGAGAAGTTCGGCTTCTTGATCCCGTAGAACACGGCGCCGGCGATGTACAGGATTCCGCCCACGCAGATGAGCACCGCGGCGGGCAGGTCGGCGGCGAAGAAGTCGGGCATGTAGAACACGGAGCCGAGGCCGAGCGCCACGTAGATCGGCACGTACAGCCAGCGAGGCGCATCCACCCACAGGTTCCGGAACAGGACCCCGGCGACGGCCCCGCCCCAGATCACCCACAGCAGGGTCTCCGCCTTGTCCCGCTCCAGCAGGGCCCAGGCGAGCGGCGTGTAGGACCCTGCGATGACCAGCATGATGTTCGTGTGGTCGAGGCGCTTGAGGACCACCTTCACCTTCGGGCTCCAGTTGCCCCGGTGGTAGACCGCGCTCACGCCGAAGAGCAGCATCCCCGTGAAGGCGTAGATGGCGGAGGCGACCCGCAGCCCCGGCGTGGGTGCCAGCGCCACGAGGACGATGCCCGCGGCGACGGCCAGGGGCGTGGCGACGGCGTGGATCCACCCGCGCCAGAGCGGCTTGACCGCCAGTGCGTCGGCGAGGGGTCCGGCCATCGAGGACACGGCGTCCTGGAGCGCGCTGTCGCGGCGGCCCGCAGGTTCCGAGGGGCCCGGAACGGGATCCGGGAAGCGCGGGGTCATGCCGGAATTCTAGCCCACGGCGCCGTCGCACCAGGACGGCGGCGGCACGGCCGCTGACCGTTCCGGCGACGGATGGAGGCGGGTACACGGCAACTGCCGGTACGGTTGGAATACGGTAGGACGAGGTACCGGGGCGCAGGCGTCCCGGGTCGAGATCGCCTCCGGCCCCGGCCGGAGCTTCGAACCAGGGGGAGGGCAGCCGCGCGTGACGTCGAAGTTCTCCGGAGTGGGCTACAGCTTCTACGAACGCAGGCTGCAGCGGAACCTCGCGCCCGAGCGGATCCCGCACCACATCGGCGTCATGGTCGACGGCAACCGTCGGTGGGCGAAGCTCGCGGGCGCCCCCACGAGCCACGGGCACCAGGCCGGCGCGGACAAGATCCACGAGTTCCTGGGCTGGTGCGAGGAGCTCGGCGTCGACGTCGTGACGCTGTACATGCTCTCCACGGACAACATGGGACGGCCCCAGGAGGAGATCGACCAGCTCCTCGACATCATCGCCAACACCCTCGACCGGCTGGGGGAGAGCAACCGCGTGAGGGTGCAGCCGGTCGGCGCCCTCGACCTGCTGCCCGACGACCTGGCGGAGAAGCTCGTGGGCCTGGCGGCGTCCACGGAGAAGATCGACGGTCTCCACGTCAACGTGGCGGTGGGCTACGGTGGACGCCGCGAGATCGTCGACGCCGTCAAGGAGCTGATGCGGGACGCCGCGGGCCGGGGGTTGTCCCTCGAGACCCTCGCCGAGGAACTGACGGACCAGCACATCTCCTCCTTCCTCTACACCCGCGGACAGCAGGACCCGGATCTCGTGATCCGCACCTCGGGCGAGCAGCGGCTGTCGGGCTTCCTCATGTGGCAGAGCGCCTACAGTGAGTTCTATTTCTGCGAGGCCCTGTGGCCCGATTTCCGCCGGGTCGACTTCCTCCGCGCCCTGCGCGACTTCGGCCGCCGGCAGCGCCGCTTCGGCTCCTGAGTGTTCACCGGCCCTTCATGAACGACACGGGGAAGGGGACTGCGCAGGCCCGGCCGACGGCGTAGGGTCATCCCATCGGCGGACATCCGATCCGCCGACGGAAGGCCGCTGATGACGCCGATGGTGCCCTGCATCTCGTACGAGTCGGGGAGGCCGGCCGGCCTCCTGGCCGGATCGCCCACCCCCCTACGAATTCGGGGTGCTTCCACCCCGGAGCGGAGTTCATGTGGCTACACCCAACACCCCGCAGCAGGCCGCCGACCCGCGGCGCAGCTACGTCGTCGACACCTCGGTGCTCCTGTCCGATCCCCGCGCGATCCTGCGGTTCGCCGAACACGAAGTGATCCTGCCCGTGGTCGTCATCAGCGAACTCGAGGGCAAGCGCCACGACCCGGAACTCGGCTACTTCGCGCGGAAGGCCCTGAGGCTGCTCGATGACCTGAGGGTGGAGAACGACGGGCTGGACACCGATGTCCCGATCGGGGACGCGGGCGGGACGCTGCGGGTGGAGCTGAACCACGTCTCACCCGAGGTGCTGCCGATAGGCTTCCGCAACGGTGACAACGACTCCCGGATCCTCGCCGTGGCCAAGGGCCTCGCCGTCGAGGGGCGCGACGTCACGGTGGTCTCGAAGGACCTGCCCATGCGCGTGAAGGCCTCCGCGATGGGGCTCCGCGCCGACGAGTACCGCAACGAGTTCGTGAAAGACTCCGGCTGGACGGGGGTGGCGGAGCTCGACGCCACGATCGAGGAGGTCAACGCCCTCTACGACCACGAGGCGGTCCTCACGCCCGGCGCCGCCGAGCAGCCCGTCAACACAGGGGTCATCATGGTCTCCCCGCGCGGTTCCGCCCTGGGCCGCGTGGGCACCGACAAGCAGGTCCGCCTGGTGCGCGGGGACCGCGACGTCTTCGGCCTGCACGGCCGGTCCGCGGAACAGCGCCTGGCCATCGACCTGCTGCTGGATCCCGAGGTGGGGATCGTGTCCCTGGGCGGGCGCGCCGGGACGGGGAAGTCCGCCCTGGCCCTGTGCGCGGGGCTCGAGGCGGTCCTGGAACGCCGCGAGCACCGCAAGGTCGTGGTCTTCCGTCCCCTCTACGCGGTGGGCGGCCAGGAGCTGGGCTACCTGCCCGGGAGCGAGAACGACAAGATGAACCCATGGGCGCAGGCCGTGTTCGATACCCTCGGTGCGCTCGTCTCGGCCGAGGTGGTCGAGGAGGTCCTGGACCGTGGCATGCTCGAGGTCCTGCCGCTCACCCACATCCGGGGCCGCAGTCTGCACGACTCGTTCGTGATCGTCGACGAGGCGCAGTCCCTCGAGAAGAACGTGCTGCTCACCGTCATGAGCCGCATCGGCCAGAACTCGAAGATCGTCCTCACCCACGACGTCGCGCAGCGCGACAACCTCCGGGTGGGCCGGCACGACGGCATCGCGGCCGTCGTCGAGATCCTCAAGGGGCATCCGCTCTTCGGCCACGTCACGCTGACGCGGTCCGAACGCTCGCCGATCGCAGCCCTCGTGACGGAGCTGCTGGAGGAGGCGGAACTCTAGGACGTCCGGTACGCGGGCCGCGTGACAGCGGCCCGCGTCCTACCCGACGATCCAGGGCACGTGGCGGCTCACGTCGCTGAGCTCCGGGGGAGCCGCCCGGAAGTAGTCGTCCGTCAGGTACTCGTCGACGCCGAGGATGTGGAGATCGTGTCCCGCTCCACGCGCGGGTCCGTCCAGCGCCGTCGTCGACACGCAGACCGCGGTGCCGACATCGAGGAGCACCCGGCTGCGGCCCTCACCGACCAGCGGGCGGCCCGGAGCGGCGGGCTCGTAGGAGGCGTTGGGGCTGACGGTCGCCGCGAGGACGGGACGGCCCGCGAACGTCTCCTCCGCGACGTCCGCCACCTCCACGCGGTTCGCCCCCGGGTACACCATGGCCACCGGCGCGTTCCCGGCGAGCTCCACCGGGTCGAGCATCGAGGACCAGCGGGGATCGCCGAACACCGCCTCGCCGTACGCGGCCTCGGGCCGGCGGCGCACGAGTCCGGCGTCGTCGTAGACGGGCGTGACGAGCCGGGGGGCGAGGAGCCAGGACTTGCGGGTGGCGCTCACGTAGAGCGCGTCGCGGGAGGTCTCGTTGCCGGTCGTCGAGTGGAGCAGGGTGCCGTCCGCGGCTTCCACGCGCAGTGCCGCGGGCCTGCGCAGCCAGGCCGTGAGCGGGGGTGCGGTGTCGTCGCCCTGCTCCGTCGGGGTGCGCCAGGTGATCGTGAACCGCAGCGTCTCCCAGCGCCAGGGGGAGGAGCGGCAGAGCGAGCGGAACGTCTCCTCGGAACTGGAACTGTGCTGGGCCGACATTTCCACAGTGTAACCGCCGCCTCCGGGCCCGGGACGGGGCGTGGGCTAGCGTGGGGGCGTGACCGCCGTGCTCGCCGGCTACCTCGTGGAGGAGCCTGCCGCCTTCGCCCTGCTCGCGCTCGCTCTCCTGGGTTTCCTGGTGGTCGGAGGGCGGCTCGTCGTGATCGACTGGCGCACCCATCGCCTGCCGGACCGTCTCGTGCTCCCCTCCTATCCGGCGGCCGCCCTCCTGCTCGGGGCGGCGGGCGGGACCGCGGGCGAGTGGTACCGGGTCCTCGGGATGCTCGCGGGCGGCCTCGCGCTGTGGGCGGGTTTCGCGGTGCTGCACCTGCTGTCCCGCCGGGGGCTGGGTTTCGGCGACGTCAAGCTTGCCGGGCTCCTCGGCCTCTACCTGGGCTTCGCGGGCGGGGCCGAGGTGTGGTGGGGTCCCTTCTTCGCCGTCGTCCTCGGTGGTGCGTGGAGCCTCGCGCTCGTCGCCACCCGGCGGGCGACGCTCACCTCGTCCGTGGCGTTCGGCCCGTTCCTCATCGGCGGGGCTGCGCTGGCACTGGCTGTACTACCCTGAAAAGCATGCCCACCCCCGAGTTCGTCGTCGACCTGCGCCGCAAGATCGGCCATGACCCGCTGTGGCTGCCCGGTGTCGGCGGCGTGGTGTTCGACGACGACGGCCGGGTGCTGCTCGGCCGACGCGCCGACAACGGGCGCTGGGCCATCATCACCGGCATGGTCGAACCCGGCGAGCAGCCCGCCGTCGCGCTGCGGCGGGAGATCGAGGAGGAGACCGGCGTCGCGGTCGAGGTCGAGTACCTGCTGGCCACCGGCGTCGACGGTCCCATCACCTTCCCCAACGGGGACGTGTGCACCTTCCTCACCCTCGACTTCCGGTGCCGGTGGGTGAGCGGGACCGCGCGCGTGAACGACGACGAATCCCTCGACGTCCGCTGGTTCCCGCTGGACGACCTGCCGCCGCTGAACCCCCGGCATCTCGCGCTCGTGCAGGAGGCCGGGGCCTTCGACGGCGTGACGCGCTTCGTCCCCTGACGCCACCGGCCCGGGGGGGGGGGTGGTGGGGGGGGGGGGGGGGGGGGGGGGGGGGGGGGGGGGGGGGGGGGGGGGGGGGGAGGAGAG
>NZ_JBTNDP010000010.1:0-98643 GCF_054510925.1 Arthrobacter sp. MDT2-16 | reverse complement strand
TTGTCGGGGGGGGGGGGGTCTAGCTTCGCTCTGTGGGGTTCGCCCCCCCCCCCCCCCCCCCCACCACTGGCCGCGAAGCACCGCATGCTGCGCGCGGCAGGCGTCCCCGCGCCCCTCCTCGCCGGGGAGCCGGTGCAGGACGTCGTGGTCACGCATCCCGCACCGGGCACCCCGCTCGCCGAACTCCTCATGCGGGACGGTGCGGCCGGCGTCGATCCGCGCCGCCTCGTGCAGGTGCTCACCTCGCTGCCCCCCGCCGTGCTCTCGCTTCCCGTGCGTCCGCCCTGGGCTGCCCGGGTGCGTGACTACGGCGAAGGTGCGGCGGTCGCCCTTCCGGCGCGAGCGGCCCGCATCCGTCGTCTCGCGGCAGGCATCGACGATGTCGTCCGCTCGAGCGACGGCGGTCCGCTCGTGCCCACCCACGGCGATTTCTACGAGGGCAACCTCCTGATCACCGATGGTGCTGTGACGGGGCTGCTGGACGTCGATGCGCTCGGACCGGGGCGGCTCGTGGACGACCTCGCCTGCTTCCTCGGGCATGTCGCCGTGCTGCCCGGACTGCACGCAGGTTATGCGCGCGTCCCGCAGGCGCTGCTGCGCTTCCTGCGGGTCTTCGACGAGCACGTGGATCCGGCGGCGCTCAGGAGCAGAGCTGCCGCCGTGAGCCTCACGCTCGTGGCGGGGGCCCGGAGGAGGGGGACCGACGACGGCGGGGCCGCCGAAGCGCTGTCCCGCCTCGAGGTCGCCGAGCAGTTCCTCGCAGACGCCATCGCCCTCGGTCCCTCGGGGACGGCGGGACGATCCGGGCGGAGGTAGGCGGTCCAGGCGCCCGATCCGGGCGTCAGCAGGACCGGCCGGACCGATGGGAGGTCTGCGGGGTCAGGCCGTCGCGGGCACCCCGACCCGCGTGTGCATCAGCAGGACCGGCGTGCCGTCGGCGTCCGTCATATCGAGCCGCACCAGGACCTCGAGTCCGGCCAGGGACGTCAGGTGCGTGCCGCCGCAGGGGATCTCCGCGTGTTCACCCGGCAGGTCGCAGACCCACCGGCGCCGGTCCGTCAGACCCGGCCCGTCCGCCGTGATGCCGATGGAGGCTCCGGTCGCCGTCCACGCCGCGAGCGTCGCATTCACCGCCGCCGCCGTCTCCTCGGGGTCCAGGTCCTCGACCGTGAAACCCTTCCGGCGCAGGGACTTGCCCAGGCGGTAGGTGTCCAGGGATCCAAACTCGCCGATCACCGTGGTGTCGATCGCCAGCGCGTCGAAGTTCGGCGCGCCGAGGGCGTCCGGGGCCACGTCCTTCCTCCAGCGGTCTGCCAGGGCGCGGTTGAGGGCCAGCGAGGCGAGGTGGCAGCCGGTGTGTCCTGCCGAGACGGCCGCGCGGTGGACGGCGTCGACGGAGACCGTGACGTCGTCGCCCTCCGCCGGTCCGTCGCCGTCGGTGAGGTGCACGACGACGAACGCCCAGCCCTCGGTGCCCTTGCGGACGGGTGACTCCGCCCCCAGGTGCAGCGTGGTCCCGTCCGTGGCACCGACCACGCAGTCGGTGACGGGCCAGCTGCGCCCGTCGGAGCCGCGGAGCTCGCCGCGGTCGGCGCCCTGGTCGGGCCACGCGGAGTCGACCGGGTGGAAGGCCGTGGTGTCCAGCAGGACGGCACGGCGGCCGTCCTCGCGGATCTCCACGTGCAGCACCCGGGACGCCGATTCGACGGCGCCGGAGGGGTAGGTGACGCGCGTGTCGGTGGTGGGCAGGGTCATGATGCTCTCCTTGGTGGTATGGGGTCGGGGTGGGGTGGCCTCGACCGGGTGCCGCTCAGTCGTCCGCGGGACGCTGTGCCAGCCGTTCCAGCAGGGGCTCCGTGCGGTACGGGATGTGCTCGTGCAGTGCGAGGACCGTCTCGGTGCGGATGACGCCCTTGATCCTCAGGACCGAGCGCAGGGCGGCCTGCAGGTTGTGGGTGTCGGTCGCGGCCACCCGGCACCAGACATCACCCCGCCCGGAGATCTCGTGCACCTCGAGGACCTGGTCGAGGGTGCGCAGTCCGGCGATCACGCCGTCGAGCTCGCGGTGGGCCACCTCGATGGTGACGAAGGCGATGACGTCGTACCCGAGTGCCTCGAGGTCGAGCTCGCGCCCGCTCGGGCGGAGGATCCCGGCACGGAGCAGCCGGCGGATCCTGCTCTGGGCCGTGTTCCGTGCGACACCGAGCAGCTCGCCGAGCTCGCTCACCTGCGCGCGGGGGTCGCGTACGAGCTCCAGCAGCAGGCGCAGGTCGAGCCGATCCAGCTTGCTCACGAAGCTCACTTCCTGTCAGTCGGCATCATCGGTGTTGCGCACGCCGCTCAAAAGGCAGCATCGGATCGCTACAGGACGTGCAGTCGACCCCATCCTATAGAGGGCGGCACACGGGCGCGCCCGGAAGGCGCCTGGTCCTGGCGCCGCGAAGGAGGAGTGGGATGAGCGTTCTCAACGAGCTGCGCATGAGGCCGGCGTCCGTCGGGCACCGCAGCTGGGACGCCTCCCTCGCCGTCCGCCTGGCGCTCGCGGTCACCGTGATCTCCACCCTCCTGGTCGGAGCCAACCTCGCCACCCCCATCTACCCGCTCATCCAGGCCGAACTCGGGCTGACACCCTTCGCCGTCACCGTCGCCTTCGCTTCCTACGTCATGGCGCTGATCGGCGGGCTGGTCCTGGCGGGCCACTGGTCGGACCACATCGGCCGGCGCGCGGCACTGGTGCTCGCCGTCGTGCTCGGGCTGCTCGGCGCCGCGCTGTTCGCCGCCGCCACGTCGCTGCCGATGCTGGCGGCCGGACGCGCCCTGCAGGGCGGGGCCGTGGCCCTCGCCACGGGCGCGAGTGCCGCCGCTCTCCGTGACCTGCTGCCCACGCGGCCCGACTGGGCGTCCCGCTTCACCCTGATGGCCTCCGCGGGGGGCGTCGCGGCCGGGCCCGTGATCGGTGGACTCCTGTCGCTCCTGCCCGCCCCCACCAGGACGCCTTTCCTCGTCTACCTCGTGGTGCTCGCGAGCCTCCTCGTGCCACTCGTGCTGCTGCGCGCGCGTCCCGCCATCAAGCCCGCGGTGGAGCAGAACCCCCTCGCGGTGCTGCGTCCCCGCCGACCGGCGGTGTCCCGGGATGCGCGCCGGTCCTTCTGGACCGCATCGGCCGTCGGGTTCCTCAGTTTCGCCGTCTTCGGCTTCACGCTGAGTCTGGCGCCCACCTGGTTCGCAGGGATCGCGGATACCACCTCGCGGCCGCTCATCGGAGTCCTCGCAGCGCTCGTGCTCGGATCCTCCGCGGTCAGCCAGGTCCTGTCGCCCCGCGGGCGTCTCGTGGTGCCGCTGGGCCTCGCGGGCATGGCGCTGGGTGTCGGGCTCCTGCCCGTCGCCGGTGCCACGGGCAGCCTGCCCCTGCTCGTCGGTGCATGCATCACGGCCGGGTTCGGGCAGGGGATGGCCTTCCGGGTGGTCTTCAACGAGGTGTCCGTGACGGTGGATCCGGCACTGCACGCGCAGACGGTGAGCGCCGTGTACGTGCTCACCTACCTCGGCAGCGCCGTCCCGGTGCTCGGCCTCGGTGCGGCGGCGGGCATCTGGGGCCTGGACGCGTCGGTGACCGTCTTCGCGCTCGCGATCGCCGGGGTGTGTGCGGTCCTCGCCACAGGCTCGCTGGTGGTCCGCCGCCGCAGCGCCCGCTAGGGCGCTCGTCACCCTGCCGGTCGACGGCGTCGCGCTGCCGGGGAGCGCAGCCTGTTTGTACCCTGTACACATGTCGAAAAGCTCCCCGCCTCCGTCCGCCGCCCCGATCGGCTCCGGCCCGGCTCAGGAAGCGACGGGGGTCGCGGAGGGGGGCGACAAGCTCGTCGTGGGCCTCGACATCGGCGGCTCGAAGACGCACGGAGCCCTCTGGCGCAACGGGGATCTGGTCGCCGAGGCCCGCGCCGGAAGCGCCAACGTGCAGAACGTGACCGCCGACGAGGCCGCATGCAGCCTCCGCGAGCTCTTCGGCGAGCTCCTGCCGGACGACGGGGCGCGCAGCATCGGGCGTGTCGTCGCCGGCTCCGGCGGCGTGGACACCGGCGCCGATGCCGACCGCCTCCGTGCCCTGATCGCGCCGCACGCCCCGGGGGCGCTGATCGAGGTCATCCACGACACGCGGCTCATCCTCGCCGCCGGGGGAGCGCGGACCGGGATCGCCGTCATCGCCGGCACCGGCTCGGTGGCCTGGGGTGTCACGGCGGACGGGCGCGAGGCACGCTCCGGCGGCTGGGGCTACCTGCTGGGCGACGAGGGCAGCGGCTACTGGGTGGCCCGCGAAGCGGTGCGACGGGCACTGCACCGGCACGACGTCGGGCTCCTGCCCGACACCCTCGACGCCGCGGTCCTGGCGCTCAATGCCGTCACCACGCCCACCGAACTGATCGGGCTCTTCCACTCCGGGACGGGGCGCACCTACTGGGCGGCGCAGTCGCGGGCCGTCTTCGACGCCGCCCAGGACGGTCACGGCGACGCGGCGGCCATCCTCGACCGTGCGGCCGACGACATCACGCGCCTCGTCCTCGACGTCGCATCCGTGATCGGCGTCCCCGGTCCCGTGGTCCTGGGTGGGGGGCTCGCCACGCACCAGCCGGACCTGCAGTCGCGCCTCCGGGACCGCCTCGCCGCCGCGGGCACGGACGACGTCGTGTTCCTCGCCGGTGATCCCGTGATGGGCGTCCGCTTCCTCGCCGACGGGTAGCAACCCGCCAAGCGGCCCCGAGCAGCGCTGATGCAGCACACATCCGCTACCCATATGGGGTCGTGTCCGCTCCGAACTCATGGTTAGACTCAGAACCTCCGACAGCTTGAACCGACCGCTGCGCCCCCGCCCAGCGGCCCGGACGGCAAGCCGGAGCCGCATCCCCTGCGGTCCGCGGGCGTAGCCCGGCCGAGAAGCTCCTGCCAGGAAAGGCGCAGCTGCCATGACACCCGCCGAGCAGGCCTCCGGCCGCCCCATGATCGAGTTCCGCGACGTCACCAAGACCTACGACGGCGGACGCCCCGCCGTCGACGACCTCAGCATGGAGATCGACCGCGGCAGGATCACCGTGTTCGTCGGCCCGTCGGGCTGCGGAAAGACCACCTCCCTGCGCATGATCAACCGGATGGTGGAACCGACCTCCGGGCAGATCCTCCTCGACGGGCAGGACGTGAGCCGGCAGAAGGCCGCGGAGCTGCGGCGCTCCATGGGCTACGTCATGCAGTCCTCGGGATTGCTGCCGCACCGGTCGGTCCTCGACAACATCGCCACCGTCCCCCGCCTCAACGGCGTCCCGAAGACCGAGGCACGCAGGCGTGCGCAGGAGCTGCTCGACGTCGTCGGCCTCGCCTCCGAGCTGGGCCGCCGCTATCCCGGGCAGCTCTCGGGCGGGCAGCAGCAACGCGTCGGCGTGGCCCGCGCCCTTGCCGCCGATCCGCCCGTGCTCCTCATGGACGAGCCCTTCAGCGCGGTGGACCCCGTGGTCCGCGCCGAACTGCAGGAGGAGCTGCTGCGCCTGCAGCGCGACCTCGCCAAGACGATCGTCTTCGTCACCCACGACATCGACGAGGCCACCATCCTCGGGGACAGGGTCGCCGTGTTCGCCGTCGGCGGGCGCCTCGCGCAGTACGCCGCCCCCGAGGAGATCCTGCGGGCCCCGGTGGACGACTTCGTGGCCGGCTTCGTGGGCCGCGACCGCGGGTTCCGCCACCTCTCCTTCCAGGAGGGCGACGGCGTCGCCATCCACCCCGTCGAGACCATCGACGCGGAGAGCCTCGCGGACCCGACGGTGTCCGTACGCTCCCCGTGGACCCTGCTGGTCGACGCGGAGGGGCGCCCGCACGGCTGGGTCCCGCAGGCCACCCGCGGCAACATCACCCGGCAGGCTCAGGCCGTGCCGGGTGGATCGCTCTACACCCGCGGCGACTCCCTGCGCCGCGCGCTCGACGCCGCCCTGTCCTCGCCGTCGGGCCTCGGTGTGGCGGTCGACGACGACGGGCGCGCCGTCGGTGTGGTCCGGGCGGCCGAGGTCTTCGAACTCATCGAGGCCGCCCGCCTGGACCGGGGCCGCGCCCAGCACGACACGGCGGTCTGATCATGGACTGGTTCCTCTCCAACCTCGACTTCATCTGGCTGCACACGCGCCTGCACCTCGTCCAGGCGATCGTCCCGCTGGTCCTCGGAGTCCTGGCCGCCGTGCCGCTCGCCCAGCTCGCCCGGCTCAACCCGGTGGTCGGATCGGTGCTGCTGACCGGTTCGTCGATCCTCTACACCATCCCGTCGCTGGCGATGTTCGTGTTCCTCCCCGTGGTCCTCGGGACCCGGGTGATCGATCCCGTCAACGTGATCGTGGCGCTGTCCGTCTACGCCTTCTCCCTGCTCGTCCGGTCCACGCTCGATGCCCTCGACTCGATCGACGACGGCGTCCGGCAGGCCGCCGTCGCCATGGGGTACACGCCCGTGCGCCGGTTCCTCACCGTGGACCTCCCGCTGTCCCTGCCCGTGCTGTTCGCCGGGCTGCGCGTGGTCTCGGTCACCAACATCTCCCTGGTCAGCGTGGGCGCGCTCATCGGGGTGCCCAGCCTCGGGACGCTGTTCACCGACGGTCTGTTCCGCTCCTTCCCCACGGAGATCGCCGTCGGGATCGCCATCATCCTCCTGCTGGCCCTCGTCCTGGACCTCCTCCTCGTGCTCGTCGAACGCCTGCTGACACCCTGGACGCGCAACGCCGGTGGAGGCAGGCCGGGCAGCGTCGTCGCACTCGAGGCGAAGGTGGCGGGCGCCTGATGGAGTACTCGAGCACCAACCTCTTCGTGCAGATGTGGGAGTGGCTGAGCGCCCCCGCGAACTGGGAGGGCTCGCGCGGCATACCCACGCGCGTCCTCGAGCACCTGGGCTACACGGGGCTGACCCTGCTGATAGCCCTCGCGATCGCCGTGCCGATCGGACTCTACGTCGGCCACACCGGACGCGGGCGCGTCGTCATCGTCTCCGGCGTCGGCATCCTCCGGGCCCTGCCGACGCTCGGCATGGTGTTCCTGTTCGTGCTGCTCGCGGGCCTGGGACTCATGCCGCCCATCTGGGCGCTCGTCCTGCTCGCCGTCCCGCCCCTGCTGAGCGGCATCTACGCCGGCATCTCGTCCGTGAACCGGACCGTGGTGGACGCCGCGCGGAGCATGGGCATGACGGAGCGGCAGGTCCTGTTCCGGGTCGAGGTGCCCAACGGGCTACAGGTGATCCTCGGGGGAGTGCGCGCAGCGGTCCTGCAGGTCATCGCGACCGCGGCCGTCGTCGCGTTCATCAACCTCGGCGGGCTCGGGGTGTTCCTCGTGGAGGGCACCCAGCTCGCCGACTACGGGCGCCTGTTCGGCGGCGCCGTCGTCATCACCGTCCTCGCGATCGCCGTCGATCTGCTGCTGGGACTGGTCCAGAGATTCGCCATCCCGCCCGGACTCCGTACGTCCGGCGCGGGGAGGGCCCAGGGATCTGGCCGGCAGAAAGCCGTCGCCAGCGCACAAGGAGGAACACCATGAAGAACCTGTCACCGCACCGCGCCACACGGCGCGCTCTGATGGGACTGGCGGGCGGCCTGACGGCCGCGCTGGCGTTGACCGCCTGCGGCGCCAACAGCGACCCCCAGGGTGAACCGGAGAGCACCGCGAGCGCCGCCGGCGGCTCCGTCGTCGTCGGTTCGGCGGACTTCCCCGAGAGCCAGATCATCGCGGAGATCTACGCCGGGGCACTCGAGGCCGCCGGGGTCGAGGCGACCACGAAGCTCAGCATCGGCTCGCGCGAGATCTACTACACGGCCCTCGAGGACGGATCGATCGACATCATGCCGGAATACGGCGGCAACCTGCTGCTGTTCGCCGATCCCGAGGCGACGGCCGCCTCCGCCGAGGACATCCTCGCGGCCCTGCCGGACGCGCTCGCCGCGAAGTCGCCCGACGTGGAGCTGGGCGTGCTCGAACCCTCGGAGGCCGAGGACAAGGATGCGCTCGTCGTCACGGCGGCCACGGCCGAGAAGTACAACCTCGAGTCCCTCGAGGACCTCGCGAAGGTCTGCGGCGAGATCACCATCGGCGCCCCGAGCACGTTCCAGGAGCGCGCCTACGGCCTGCCGGGCCTCAAGGAGAAGTACAACTGCGAACCCGGCGGCTTCGAGGCGATCAACGACGGCGGCGGCGACATCACGCTGCAGGCCCTGCTGAACGACGACGTGCAGGCGGCGGACATCTACACCACGACGCCGTCCATCCAGGACAACGACCTCGTGGTCCTCGAGGACCCCGAGAACAACTTCATCGCCCAGCAGGTGCTGCCGCTCGTCAACACCGGGACCGTCAGCAGCCAGGCGCAGGAGACCCTCAACAAGGTGTCGGCCGAGCTGACCACCGAGGACCTCCTCTCGCTCAATCGCGAGGTCAGCGGATCCGAGAAGCGGAACCCCGCGGATGCGGCGGCCGACTGGCTCAAGGAGAAGGGGCTCGCCGGCTAGTCCAGCGGTTCCCGGTTATTCCTCAGGGGCCCGGTGCCCGGCATCGACATGCCGCGTCCCGGGCCCCTGCTCCGGGCCCCGGCTGTGGCATCCTGATCCAATGGCCACCTACAAGCAGTCGGAAAAGCTCCGTAACGTCCTCTACGACATCCGGGGGCCGCTGCTCGAACACGCCATGACCATGGAGGCCCAGGGCCACCGGATCCTCAAGCTCAACATCGGCAACCCGGCGCCCTTCGGCTTCGAGGCCCCCGACGCGATCCTCGTGGACATGATCCGCAACCTGCCCAAGTCGCAGGGCTACAGCGACTCCCGGGGCATCTTCTCGGCGCGCACCGCCGTCGTGCAGTACTACCAGGGCCGCGGCATCCACTCGATCGACGTCGACGACGTGTACCTCGGCAACGGCGTCAGCGAACTCATCACCCTCTCCATGCAGGCCCTGCTCAACGCCGGCGACGAGATCCTCATCCCCACGCCGGACTACCCGCTCTGGACGGCCTCCGTGGCGCTCGCCAGCGGCACGCCCGTGCACTACCTCTGCGACGAGGACAACCACTGGTGGCCGGACCTCGAGGACATGGCCTCCAAGATCACCCCGAACACCCGGGGCATCGTGCTGATCAACCCGAACAACCCCACGGGATCGGTCTACCCCCGGTCCGTCCTCGAGGCGATCGTGCGCCTCGCCCGCGAGCACGGGCTCATCATCTTTGCCGACGAGATCTACGAGAAGATCCTCTACGACGACGCCGTGCACATCAATGCGGCCTCCGTCACGGGCGACGACGTGCTCTGCCTCACGTTCAGCGGGCTGTCCAAGGCCTACCGCATCGCCGGCTTCCGCAGCGGCTGGATGGCGATCTCGGGTCCGAAGCGGGACGCCGCGAACTACGTCGAGGGCATCAACCTCCTCGCCAACATGCGCCTGTGCGCCAACGTGCCGGCGCAGCACGCCATCCAGACGGCACTCGGCGGCTACCAGAGCATCAACGACCTCATCCTGCCCGGGGGGCGCCTGAAGCAGCAGCGCGACAAGGCCGCGCAGATGCTCAACGCGATCGACGGCGTGAGCTGCGAGGTGGCGCAGGGCGCGCTGTATCTCTTCCCGAAGCTGGACCCCGAGGTCTACCCCATCAAGGACGACGAGAAGTTTGCCCTGGACCTCCTGAAGCAGCAGAAGATCCTGATCTCGCACGGCAGCGCCTTCAACTGGGTGCACACCGACCACTTCCGGATGGTGACGCTGCCGAGCGTGGAGGTCATCGAGGACGCCATCGGACGGCTCGCCGACTTCCTCTCGACCTACAAGCCCTGACACCCGCCGCAGACCGATAGCAGGAGGAAGCATGCCCGCCACCGCCACCACCGATTTCCGGCACCTCCTCCTGGCGGGGCCGGACTTCTCGCTCGCGTCCGTGGACCCGCACTCCACGCCGGGGTTCGACGGCGGCAAGGAGCAGGGCAAGGCGGCGCTCGCCGCCGGTGCGGATGCGCTGTCGTCCCTGCAGGAGAAGCTGTTCGCGGAGAGCCGGTCCGGCAGCGAGATGGCCGTGCTGCTCGTGCTGCAGGGGATGGACACCTCGGGCAAGGGCGGGATCGTGCGGCACGTGCTCGGCCTCGTGGACCCGCAGGGCGTCCACCACCACGCCTTCAAGGCGCCCACGGAGGAGGAACGGCAGCACGACTTCCTCTGGCGCATCCGCCGGCAGCTGCCCGGTGCGGGGCTGATCGGGGTCTTCGACCGGTCGCACTACGAGGACGTCCTGGTCCACCGGGTGCGCGGGCTGTCCTCGCCCGCGGAGATCGAGGAACGGTACGCGGCGGTCCAGCAGTTCGAGGCCGACGTCGCCGCCTCCGGTACGCGCCTGCTCAAGGTGATGCTCCACATCGGCAAGGACGAGCAGAAGGCGCGCCTCACCCAGCGGCTCGAGCGCCCGGACAAGTACTGGAAGTACAACCCGGGCGACATCGACGACCGCGTCCGCTGGCAGCAGTACCAGGAGGCGTACCAGGTGGCCATCGAGCGGACGAGCACGCCGGATGCGCCCTGGTACGTGGTGCCCGCGGACCGCAAATGGTACGCACGGCTCGCCGTCCAGCACCTGCTGACCGCCGCTCTGGAGGACATGCAGCTGAGCTGGCCGCGCGCGTCGTTCGACGTCGACGTCGAGAAGCGGCGCCTCGGCGCCACGTGAGGCCGGTCGGCTCGCCGATCGCCCTCCGCGGACCGTTCCTGTCCGCGACCGCTCCTAGTCTTGAGGCTCCATCACCAGCACGGAGGTCATCATGGACTACAGGATCGAACTCATCGGCGTGCCCGTCAGCGACGTGGACCGTTCCATCGCGTTCTACCGGGACCAGGCGGGCTTCGTGCTCGACCATGACCACCGGGTGAGCGAGGGCGTGCGGTTCGTGCAGTTCACGCCGCCGGGCTCCGCCTGTTCCATCGCCTTCGGCGAGGGCATCAGCGACATGGTCCCGGGATCGCTGCGCGGCATCCAGGTGGTCGTGGCGGATGCGGTGAAAGCGCAGACAGAGCTGATGGAGCGCGGAGTGGCGGCGTCGGACGTCGACGAGCAGCCCTGGGGGAAGTTCGTGTACTTCGCCGACCCGGACGGGAACGCATGGGCCCTGCAGGAGCTGCCCGACCGGAGGTGACGTAGGCGCCTCCGCGACTACCGCCGACCGGATCCCTCTGCCGGCAGGGTGGCGAGGATGATCGCCTGATCGTCCTTCTCCGAGGTCCGCGGCCGGCGGACGAGCGTCGCCTCCGTGGTGAATCCCGCGTCGGCAAGCTGCCGTTGCACCGCACCCGGTTCATGGAGGAACGCGGTGAGAGCGACGTCGTGCCCGTACGCCCGGTGGATCTCGCGTCGTCCGCGGCCGGCCTGGAAGCCCAGAAGCAGGAGGCCGTCGGGTCGCAGCACCCGCGCGAACTCCGCGAGCACCACGGGCAATTCCTCGGGATCGGTGTGGATGACCGAGTACCAGGACAGGACGCCGTCCGCCGAGCCATCAGGCGCGGGTAGCGCCGTGACGGAGCCCTGGAGGAAGTCCTGGTCGGGATGATCGACGCGGGATGTGTCCACCATTCCCTGGGACAGATCCACTCCGGTGTACTGCAGCCCGTGCCTGACCAGGACCGGCGCCATGCGGCCGGCACCACTGCCCGCGTCGATCACGCGGCATCCCGTGGTCCGCGCGACGCGGCCGGCGAAATCGGCGATCATCGCCCGATCGAGGGGCGCCTCGAACCCGTCGTCCGGCAGGGCGGCGGCATAGGTGGCTGCGACGAGGTCGTACGCCGTCGCCGTCCTGCCGGCGCATCCACTCGACCGCACGCGGATTACTGGTCCTCGGCCTTGTCCCGTGCCGCCGCGAGTCTCACCTTCGCGCCCTCGAGCCATGCCTCACAGCGGTCCGCCAGGGCCTCGCCGCGCTCCCACAGCGCGAGGGAGTCCTCGAGGCTTACGCCTCCGGCCTCGAGTCGGGACACGACGGCGACGAGTTCCTCCCGGGCCTGCTCGTAGGACAGCGTGTCGACATCGGGGCGCTGTGGTGCCTGGGTGTTGTTCTCGGTCATGCCGGCTTCCTCTCTTGACGGCCCGCTTCCGGGCCCTGTTCTGTCCGGGCGACGGCCCCGAACTGTCCACCAGCGACGCGGATTCGCAGGACGTCCCCGGTCCCGACGTCGTCGGGCTCCCGGACCACGTGTCCGTCGGCGGTCTGCACGACGGCGTACCCGCGGTCGAGGGTCTTCTGGGGGGAGAGGGACCGCACGCGTTCGCGCAGGTGGTGGATCGCGTCGGCATCCCGCTCGACGGCGGCGGAGGTGCTCCGCAGCGCCCGGGATCGGAGGCGCTCGACGTCGGCCTCACGCACGTCGACCATCCCTTCCGGCTTCGCCAGGGACGGCCGGGACCGCAGGTTCGCCAGGCTCTCGCTCTCGCGATGCACGAGCAGCCGGATGGAGCGTTCGAGTGCCGCCCGGGCCTGCCGGATCCTGCCGAGCTCCTCGGTGACATCGGGAACCACGCGCTTGGCCGCGTCGGTGGGCGTCGAGGCACGCAGATCGGCCACCTCGTCGAGCAGGGGTCGGTCGGCCTCGTGGCCGATCGCGCTGACCACGGGGGTCCTGGCCATCGAGACGGCCCGGACGAGCGATTCATCGCTGAACGGCAGGAGATCCTCGAGGGCGCCTCCGCCGCGGGCGATGATGATGACGTCGACCTGCGGGTGGGCGTCCAGCTCAGCGAGCGCCGCGGACACCTGGGCCACGCTGCTCACGCCCTGGACCGCGACCTCGCGCACCTCGAACTCGACGGCGGGCCACCGCAGCGCGGCGTTGCGCATGACGTCCTTCATCGCGTCCGAGTCGCGACCCGTGATGAGCCCGATCCGGTGGGGCAGGAGGGGCAGCGGCTTCTTGCGCCCCACCGCGAAGAGCCCCTCGGCGGCCAGCGCCTGCCGCAGGCGTTCGATGCGCGCGAGGAGGTCGCCGATACCCACGGGCCGGATGTCGATGGTCTGCATCGAGAGCCGCCCGGTCTTGACCCAGAAGTCGGGCTTGAGGCGGGCGACAACCCGCGATCCCCGCTCCAGGGGAGAGGACACCCGGTCCATCACCGAGCCGAACACGGACAGGGAGAGGGACACCTCCGAGTCGACGTCGCGCAGCGTGATGTAGCACATGCTCGCGCGGCGGTTCAGCTCGATGACCTGTCCCTCGACCCACGCCGCCGGGGCGCGTTCGATGTGCGCCTTCAGCTTCTCGGAGAGCAGGTGCAGCGGCCACGGCGCATCGGGCGAGGTCTCGGCCGCCGTCGCGGGGATCGTGGACGAGCGCGGCGCCTCATCGGCGCCCGCGGACGGCGCGCGCATTCCCTCGCTCGTCATGACCGTCCTGTCCGCGGGGAGGCCCATGATCCCGCTTCCGCTGCTCGAAAGTGCACTGTTCATCTCTACCATCCCCGACCCACAGCCCATCGCCCGGGGCGGCCATGTGCAGTGCCGGGAGGGACCGGGGCCGGGGACGGCCGTGCCCCCGGATCAGGGAACCGGCATAATCGTGCCTTCGACCTCCATCTAAGGATTCCATGCGGACCCTCCTCTCTGCCCTCCTGGGCCTTCTCGCGCTCGTTGCCGCCGCCGGAGGTCTGTCATCGGCCTGGCTCCACGAGAACCTCGTGGAGGAATCCGGGTTCATCGCGCTCGCGGCTCCCCTCGCGGAGGACGCCGTCTTCCAGACGGCGCTCTCGGAGTCGCTCGTGCAGGAGGTCACGGCCAACACCGGGCTGCCGGAACAGGTGCAGTCCTTCGTGGAACCGCTCATCCGGGACGCCGCCGGCGCTGTCACCGGTTCCTCCCGCTACCCGGGAGCGTGGACGGAGACACTACGGCTGTCCCATGCCGTCACGTTCGCGCAGGCGCCCGGACCCTTGGAAGCGGCGCCGGCGATCCTGACCCTCGACCTCGGACCGGTGCTCGGTCTCGTCGCGGAGAGCGTGGGCGGCAGCGTGGGCGTGGACGTGCCCCTCCCGCAGGACACCACGATCGAGGTGGGATCCCTCGAGCGCGGCGGCCTGCTGAGCGGCATCGCCCAGGCTGTGGAGCCCTGGCGGCTGTACCTCGCGGGCGCCGCAGTGCTCGGGGTGCTCGCTCTGCTGGTTGCGCGGCGGCGCGGTACCACCCTCGCGCTGCTGGGGCTCGGGATCATCGGAATCGGCATGCTCGGGCTGCTCGCGGCGGCGTGGGTTCCTGCAGCTGCCGCCACCGTCCCCGGGACGAGCGCCATCGCGGACGTGTTCATCGGGGGCCTCGCGGATAGGGCCGGGGCGGACATCGCGGTCTCGAGCACGCCCGTGATCGTCGCGGGAATCATCGGGCTCGTTCTCGGCGTCGTCGGGCGGCTCGCATCCGGTCGGCGCCGTAGGGCTTAGCTCACAGCGGAGTACGGACGGATCAGCGGGCCGCGGACAGCCGACCCGGTAGAATCGGGGAATGACCAGTACCACCGTTCAGGTCCCCATGCCCACCATCCCGCGCAGGCGTCGCTCCCCGGAGGACGTGCTCGCCGCCGCGCCGGTAGCGGGGGAGAAGAAGGTACTGCTCGCCGCCCCCCGCGGGTACTGTGCCGGCGTGGACCGTGCCGTCATCGCCGTCGAGAAGGCGCTGGAGCACTACGGACCGCCGGTGTACGTCCGGAAGCAGATCGTGCACAACCTGCACGTCGTCTCCACGCTCGAGGCGAAGGGCGCCGTCTTCGTCGACGAGACCGACGAGGTCCCCGAGGGTGCACTCGTGGTGTTCTCCGCCCACGGTGTGTCACCCGCCGTCGTCCAGTCCGCCAAGGACCGCGGCCTGCGCACGATCGACGCCACCTGCCCGCTGGTGACCAAGGTGCACCGTGAGGCCCAGCGCTTCGCCCGCGACGACTTCGACATCCTCCTGATCGGCCACGAGGGCCACGAGGAAGTGGAGGGCACCGCCGGCGAGGCCCCCGACCACATCCAGATCGTCAACGGGCCGGAGGACGTCGACAAGGTCCAGGTACGCGACCCGGAGCGGCTCATCTGGCTCTCCCAGACCACGCTCAGCGTCGACGAGACCATGCTGACCGTGAATCTGCTCAAGGAGCGCTTCCCGACGCTCCAGGATCCGCCCAGCGACGACATCTGCTACGCCACCTCGAACCGCCAGGCCGCGATCAAGAAGATCGCACCGCAGACCGATCTCGTCATCGTGGTCGGCTCGGCCAATTCCTCGAACTCGGTCCGCCTGGTCGAGGTGGCGCTGGAGTACGGGGCGAAGGCGTCGTACCGGGTGGACTTCGCGAACGAGGTGGACGAGTCCTGGTTCGAGGGCGTCGCCACCGTCGGCATCTCCTCGGGTGCATCGGTGCCCGAGAACCTCGTCCAGGACGTCCTGCGGCTCCTCGCCGAGTACGGCTACGGTGACGTCGAGGAGGTCGTGACGGCCCAGGAGGACATCATCTTCTCCCTGCCCAAGGAGATCCGTGCGGCGCTGAAGGCCATGGGCGATCCCTCCCAGGGGCGCGGCGGCCGGGGCCAGCTGCAGGACCGCTCGAACCTCAACTGACGGCGGGAGTGCGGCGACGCACCGAGAACGGAACGACGACGGCGGCCCTCCTACCGAGGGGCCGCCGTCGTCGTACAGGAGGGCAGGCTGCTGTCGCCGCCCGGGACGGGCGGTCGTGCGTCGCGTCAGCCGGCCGTCTCCTCGATGAGCTCGTGGGCCGTCAGGGAGCGTGGTGTGGCGTCGATCGCCGCCGCGGCCTGGGCAGGTCCCGTCATCGCTCCGGCACGCTGGGCGCGGGCGGCACCGAGCAGACTGACGTCGGCGCCCGATCCGCCGTCCGCAGCGGTGTCACCGCCGGCCCCTTCCACGGCCGCCTCGACGGCATCGAGGGACGCGGAGTCGAAAGCGCCGATGCGGCGGGCCGTCGGCAGCACCCTCGATTCGAGGGCGCCGACGAAGGAGTTGTAGCGCTCCACCGACGTCTTCAGGGACGTCCCGAGACGCGTGACGTGGCCACCCATGGTGCCGAGGCGTTCGTACAGCTGCTTGGACAGGTCGAACAGCTCGCGGGCGTTGTCGGTGAGGACGGCCTGCCGCCAGCTGAACGCGGCGCCCTTGAGGATGCCCAGGAGCGAGACCGGGGACGCGAGGGCCACACTGCGCGAGAACGCGTAGTCGAGCAGTTCGGGGTCCGCCCGCAGCGCCTCGGAGAGCACGGACTCGACCGGGATGAAGCAGATGACGAGTTCGGGTGAGTTCGCGGCGCCTTCCCAGTACTTCTTCCGGGCCAGGGCGTCGACGTGTGCCCGCAGCGCCTTCGAATGCTGTTTCAGCAGATCGCTGCGACGGGCGTCGACATCGCCCCGCTCGTCCGATGCCCCCGACAGCTCCTGGGCCGCGAGGAAGGCGCTGAGGGGGACCTTGGCGTCGATCACGAGCTGCTTGTCGCCGGGCAGCTGGACGACCATGTCCGGCCGCGAGCGCTCGCCCTCGTCCCCTGCGGCGAAGGACACCTGCTCGAGGAAGTCGACGCGCGAGAGCATGCCGGCCGCCTCCACGACGCGCCGCAGCTGCACCTCGCCCCACTGGCCGCGCGCGCTGTTGCTGCGCAGCGCCCCCGCGAGGGAGGAGGTGGTCGAGAGCAGCAGGGCATCCGCCTCTCGCGACTCCTCGAGCTGCCGTGCGAGCTGCCCGTACTGCTCCACGCGGTCCCGCTCGAGCAGCCCGACCTGCCGCTGCACCTGCGTCAGCTTCTCCGCCACCGGGGCGAGGGCCCGCAGGACGTCGTTGTCGATGGACGTCCTGCCCGTCAGCTCGCGGTTGTGCTGCTGCAGGAGGTCGCGCTGGGCCGCGGCGGCCGCGAGGTCCGTCGTCGTCCTCCCGAGACGCGCGGTCGCGTCGTCGAGCTCCATACGCAGCTCCTCCGCTCGTAGCCGCAGGCTGCGGTACACCAGGAACGCGCCGACGGCGCAGCCCAGGACGAAGGCGAGCAGGACGAGGAGGACGGCTGTGGTGCTCATGCCCACACTGTCGCAGGAACCGCCGACATTCACGCACGTCCCCGCCGCCGGGCGGCGCGTCGGCGCCCGGTAGACTTGTCTCCCGTGGCTCTTACTATCGGCATCGTCGGACTGCCCAACGTCGGCAAATCAACACTCTTCAACGCGCTGACGCGCAACAACGTCCTGGCGGCGAACTACCCGTTCGCGACCATCGAGCCGAACGTCGGCGTCGTCAACCTCCCCGATCCGCGCCTGGCGCAGCTCGCCGAGGTCTTCGGGTCGAAGCAGATCCTGCCGGCGACAGTCTCCTTCGTGGACATCGCGGGCATCGTGAAGGGTGCCTCGGAGGGTGAGGGCCTCGGCAACCAGTTCCTCGCCAACATCCGTGAGGCCGAGGCGATCGCCCAGGTCATCCGCGTCTTCGACGACCCCGACGTCATCCACGTGGACGGCAAGGTGGACCCGCGCTCGGACATGGAGACCATCAACACGGAACTGATCCTCGCCGACCTGCAGACGCTCGAGAAGGCCATCCCGCGCGTCGAGAAGGAAGTGAAGATCAAGAAGCGTGAGGCCGCGCAGCTCAGCGCCATGCAGGCCGCGCAGTCCGTCCTCGAGCGCGGCGACACCATCTTCTCGTCCGTCGCGAGCGACAAGCTCGAGATGGAACACCTCCGCGAGCTCAGCCTGCTCACGGCCAAGCCGTTCATCTACGTCTTCAACGTCGACGACGCCGTCCTCGGCAGCCCCGAGCGCCAGGAGGAGCTGCGGCAGCTCGTGGCCCCTGCCGACGCCATCTTCCTCGACGCCAAGCTCGAGGCGGACCTCGTGGAACTCGACGAGGCAGAGGCCCGCGAGATGCTCGAGATGAACGGGCAGGAGGAGTCGGGCCTCGACCAGCTCGCGCGCGTGGGTTTCCACACCCTCGGCCTGCAGACGTACCTCACGGCGGGTCCCAAGGAGAGCCGTGCCTGGACGATCAGGAAGGGCGCGACGGCGCCCGAAGCCGCCGGCGTCATCCACTCCGACTTCCAGCGCGGCTTCATCAAGGCCGAGGTGGTTCATTTCGAGGACCTGATCGGTGCCGGCTCCATGAGCGAGGCGAAGTCCCGCGGCAAGGTCCGCATCGAGGGCAAGGAGTACGTCATGGCCGACGGCGACGTCGTTGAATTCCGATTCAACGTTTAGCTCGATATACCTACGTGCGTTGTCCGAATGACTGGAACATCAGTGTAATTCCGGCTCTGAGGAATTGCTGGCGTAGCCGGCTTGATAGGGCGCCGACATAATACTCGACGTGCTCCTGGGCCGATAGAAGCCGAACACCCGGGTCGAACTGGCAATTGCGCTGTTCGACTACCTCGAGATCTGGCACAACCGTAAGCGCCGTCATAGCCAGCTGGGTCTGCTGCACCGATTGGTGGCACTCTGACCTGGCCCATGGTTCGGTATCCATCACACCTCGCTAGTTGATGGCCCTGGTTGTAGCGTTGGCGAGTGATTACTTTCCCGGACGGCACTGTGGTTCCTGCGCTGGGGCAGGGAACGTGGAACCTCGGTGACTCTCCTGCCAGCCGGAACGCTGAGATCCGGGCGCTGCGCACAGGTATTGATCTGGGTCTGACCGTGATCGATACCGCCGAAATGTACGGTAATGGGCGCAGTGAGGACCTTGTCGAAGAAGCCATCAGGGGTAGGCGCGATGAGGTTTTCCTGGTGAGCAAGGTCCTACCCTCGAACGCCTCCGCATCAGGGACGATCGAGGCCTGTCATGCAAGCCTGGACCGTCTGGGCACGGACTGCCTGGACCTGTACCTCCTGCATTGGCGGGGGAGATTCCCATTCGAGGAGACCGTCGCAGCGTTCGAGTCCCTCATCGAAGAGGGCTCGATCCGTGCGTGGGGTGTGAGTAACCTCGACACTGACGAGCTCCGGAGTCTGCCGGAGGGATGCCAGACCGATCAGGTGCTGTACAACCTGACCCGCCGCGGTCCTGAGTTCGACCTGATGCCATGGTCCGCTTCGACGAAGATGCCCGTGATGGCCTATTCGCCCGTGGAGCAGGGACGACTGCTCGGCAACCCGGATCTGACGCAGATCGCACGGGAGCTTGGCGCGACGCCCGCGCAGGTCGCACTGGCGTGGACGATGCGCACCAGCAGCGTGCTCGCGATCCCGAAGGCTTCGACCGCCGAGCATGTGCTCGAGAACGCCGCCGCCCGCGACCTTCACCTCAGCGACGACAATCTCGAGCGCCTCGATCGCGCTTTCCCGCCGCCGACACACCCAGAACCCCTCGAAATGCTGTGATACACGTTGGCCTCGGGATCACCCCCAACCCGGCCGCTGGATGTTGTGGGTCATGACGTTCCTGCGCTTGATGAACCGGTGAGCAACAGCCCTGCTAGCTGTAGTTCATCCACCGAGACAGTCTCGAGGTTCGTCCTGCGATCGCGCAGGACGTGGTTTCTTGACAGCGGGTGAAGGATGTCGCCATCTACGGTGATTCGGCCACGGAACGTGGTGGAGTTCCGTTTCAACGTCTGATCGGAGGGTGCGCCGTCACCACATGCGGCTGTTGGTCTCCGACACGAAGCCGCGCCCGTCGGAGAACCAGTGGATGGTCGGGCTCCTCCGCGCCGTCGGCGTCGTGAGCTCCGAGAACAGGTCCGCGTTGAAACGGTTGCTCAGTTCGGGAGAGCTGAGCACGGTGTCCCTCGTGATGACGAACACCGGACCCTTGAGCCCCTTGCTCTGGATCGACAGATGGACCTCCGCGTGCTGGTCGAGGCGTACCTTGAGGGCGCCGATGGCGGCCTGGACGTCGGCGTCGTCGTCCCATACCGCAGCGTGCTTGTCGACGAAGAGCCAGGCCATGCGCACCACCCATCCGGGTCGGATTCCCGCATGCCCGTGCAGCATGCGGCACCCGTGGCGGGCATGCTGCCCTTCGGGGTCGTTCTAGCAAATCACCGCGCCACGCGCCGGATCAAGCAGCCTCCACCACCGCCGTCGTACCCGGAGCCGCAGCCTCGGTGCACACCGGAGGAACGCGGCCGCCCGGGGCGGGATGCAGACGATCACGACTGTTTCGGTTGCAGCTCGGTAACAACCGCCCCTGGCGCCCTCGATCGATCCCTGCCGGTGACGAACTTCCCCTACGCTTCTGCTCACGTGAGTTGCGTCACCTTTTCGGGGCGCGTGTCGGCTATCCCGTAATACCGCGTGAGGCCGCGATCACGCTAGGGAAAAGGAGGCGGAATGCGTTTCGTACGTACTTCCAGAGCGGTGGGGGTTGCTGCCGTAGCTGCACTTGCATTGAGTGCCTGCGCCGCGAATACGGGAACCGAGACCCCTCAGGAGAGCGCCGAGGGCGAGGCGACCGGCGGGAACGTCCGGGTCGTCGAAGTGAACGCCTTCAGTTCGTTCAACGCGAGCAGCTCCGAGGGCAATGTGGACATCAACGGTGTGATCGCCTATGCGACCCACTCCGGCTTCAACTACATCAACAACGACCTCGAGGTCGTCGCCAACGAGGACTTCGGAAGCATCGAAGTTCTCTCCGAGGACCCGCTCAGCGTCAAGTACACGATCAATGAAGGTGTGAGCTGGTCCGACGGCGAACCCGTCGACGGTGGCGATCTGCTGCTCCAGTGGGCCATCGAATCGGGCTACTTCAACGACGCCACCACCGACGATGCAGGTGAGGTCGTGTCGGGTGCCACGTACTTCGACTACGCGGGTGACACGGCCGGACTCGCTTTGACCGAACTCCCGGAGATCGGCGACGACGGGCGCTCGATCACACTCAATTACTCCAAGCCCTTCGCGGACTACCAGATCGCCTTCGGCGTCATGAACGAGGGGGGCCTCGACACCCCGGCCCACGTCCTGGCGGAGAAGGGCGGCCTCGCCGACGAGGACGCACTCATCGAGCTCATCCGCACGGAACCGGCGGGCGACCCCGCCAGCCCCGTCGAACGGCCCGAGGTGCAGGCCATCGCCGACTTCTGGAACACGGGCTTCGACACCAAGTCCCTGCCATCGGATCCCTCGCTCTTCCTCTCCAACGGGCCGTTCATCGCCTCGGCCATGACGCCGGATCAGTCGATGACCCTGACACGGAATGAGGATTACGACTGGGGGCCGATGCCGAAGGTGGACGAGATCACCGTCCGCTACATCGGTGAGGCGCCGGCGCAGGTCCAGGCCCTGCAGAACGGTGAGGTGGACATCATCGCGCCGCAGGCATCGGCGGACACGGCGGAGCAGCTGGAGGCACTCGAGGGCGTCACCGTCGTGCGCGGGAACGAGCTGTCCTACGACCACCTCGATCTCAACTTCAGCGGCGTCTTCGAGGACGAAGCCGTCCGTGAGGCCTTCATGAAGACCGTCCCCCGGCAGCAGCTGGTCGACTCCATCATCAAGAAGCTCAATCCGGACGCCGAGCCGCTCGACTCGCAGCTCTTCCTCGCCGACCAGGCGCCGTACGAGGAGTCCACTGCCAACAACGGCTCGGACGCCTACGCGGAGGTGGACATCGAGGGAGCCAAGGAGCTTCTCGCCGGTGCCACCCCGGAGGTCCGGATCATGTACAACCGCGACAACCCGAACCGACTGAACTCCTACACACTGATCGCCGAGTCCGCCTCGCAGGCCGGCTTCAAGATCGTGGACGGAGGCCTCGGTGCCTCCGACTGGAGCGCTGCGCTCGGCAACGGAACCTACGACGCCGCGATCTTCGGTTGGATCAACACGGGTGTCGGCGTGTCCGGCGTGCCGCAGATCTTCAGAACCGGCACCGGCTCCAATTTCAACGGGTTCTCCAGTCCGGAGGCCGACGAGCTCATGGATCAACTGATCGTCGAGACCGACCCGGACAAGCAGGACGAACTGCAGATCCAGATCGACAAGCTGATCTGGGACTCCAAGTACGGACTGCCCCTGTACCAGGTGCCCGGCATGAACGCACACAGCGACGCCATCACCGGCGTCGAATACATGCCGAACCTGACAGGTGTCTGGTGGAACTTCTGGGATTGGCAGATCACGCAGTAGCTCCAGCATCCGGCACGCTCGTCGGTGAGCGAAGACGCCGGGACCGGGAAACCCGTCCCGGCGTCTTCGCTCACCCCGAACAGCATCGAGGCCCGATTCACATGGTGACCTATATCGTCCGGCGACTGGTGACGGCCGTTCTCATCCTGCTCGGCGCGTCCTTCGTCGTCTACCAGCTCACCGCCCTGTCCGGGGATCCGCTCGAGGAACTGCGGGCCAGCAATGCCCCCAACCGGGATCAGCTCATCCAGGCGCGCATCGAGCTCCTCGATCTCAACACGCCGGCTCCGCTGCGGTACTTCGGGTGGTTGGCCGGTGCTGCGAAGTGCCTGATTCCGTTCGCCGCCACCTGTGACCTCGGGTCGAGCATCCAGGGTGAGGCCGTCACCACCGCGCTTCTGCGGGCCATGGGCAACACCATCACACTCGTCACCACCGCCACCGTGCTCGCCATCATCATCGGGATCTCGCTCGGCATCATCACCGCCCTCCGCCAGTACAGCGGCCTGGACTACGGCGTGACCTTCATGTCGTTCCTGTTCTTCTCCCTGCCGATCTTCTGGCTCGCCGTCCTGCTCAAGGAATTCGGTGCCATCGGCTTCAACAACTTCCTGGCCGACCCGGAGATCCCCGCCTCGACCATCCTCGTCGTGGCCCTCGCCAGCGGACTCATCTGGGCGCTGTTCGCCAGCAGGTCCTGGAAGCGCAAGGCCGTCGCGTTCGTCCTCGGAGCTGTCGTCGCTGCGGCACTGCTGTCCATCCTCGAGCTCGCCGACTGGTTCACCAACCCCGGACTGGGGCCGATCGTCATCCTCGTCACCGGCGTCGGCATCGCCTTCGGCATCGTCCTGCTCACCGCAGGACTCCGGAACCGCAAGGCGCTCTCTTCGTCCCTGATCATGGTGGCCCTCGGCCTCGTGGCCTACTACGTGGTCAACCCGATCCTGAACGCCGCGACGATCTGGATGATCCTCGCCTTCGCGGCCCTGACGGTGGTGGTGGGCCTCGCCGTCGGCTACGCGCTGGGCGGCTACGACCGAGGGCAGAGCATGCGGGCTGCTGCGCTCACCGGTCTGCTGATGGGTCTTCTCATCGTGGTGGACCGTTTCATGGTCACCTGGCCGTCCTACTTCAACAATCCGCGCGTGCGCGGGAGGCCGATCGCCACCGTGGGTGCCGAGACCCCCGGGCTCGACGGGACGTTCTGGGTCACCGGCCTGGACACGTTCACGCACCTTCTCCTGCCGACCCTCGCGCTGCTGCTGGCCTCCCTCGCGAGCTACAGCCGCTACTCCCGGGCGTCCATGCTGGAGATCATGAACATGGACTACATCCGCACCGCGCGTGCCAAGGGCCTCAGCGAACGGACCGTCGTCGTGCGGCATGCCTTCCGCAACGCGCTCATCCCGCTGGCCACACTCGTCGCCTTCGACATCGGTGCGCTCATCGGCGGCGCCATCATCACCGAGCAGGTGTTCGCCTTCGCCGGCATGGGCCAGCTCTTCGTCCAGGCACTGCAGCGCACCGATCCCGACCCGATCATGGGGTTCTTCCTCGTGGCCGGAATGCTCGCACTGGTGTTCAACCTGGTGGCGGACATCGTCTACTCCTTCCTCGATCCCCGCGTAAGGGTGAAAGCATGAGCACACAGACCCCCGCCGACCTCCCCGGCACCGGGACGGCGACAGCCGGTCCCACGCATCCCGTCCCGGAGCACGAGCCGAGGGGCCTGTCGCAGGGGCAGATCGTCCGACGGAAGTTCTTCGACAACACCGCGGCCGTCGTCAGCCTCATCATGTTCGCCCTCGTCTTCCTCCTGGCATTCACGTCCGTCGGGTTCGCCGGGATCCCCGGGTGGTGGAAGTACAACCACACCGAGTTCCTGCCGCTGATCGAGGGCGGAGCGCCCACGATCGCGGGTCCCTTCAGCTGGGGGGATCATCCTTTCGGGCAGGACTCGATCGGGCGCGACTACTTCGCCATGACCATGCGCGGGACGCAGAACTCGATCATCATCATGTTCATCATCGGGGCCCTCGCCGGGCTGGTGGGTGTCGTGGTCGGCGCCTGCTCCGGGTACTTCCGCGGCTGGCCGGAAGCGGTGCTGATGCGCTTCACGGACATCATCATCATCATCCCCGTCGTCCTCGCGGCAGCCACCCTCGGCGAGGCGGTCAACCGCTTCGTCGGGCCCGGCGCGCAGATCTGGCTCCTGGGACTGTTCCTCGGGCTCGTACTCTGGACAGGTCTCGCTCGTCTCGTCCGCGGCGAGTTCCTCACCCTGCGCGAGCGGGAGTTCGTGGACGCGGCGAAGATCGCCGGTGCGTCGAATGCGCGCATCATCTTCAAGCACATCCTGCCGAACGCGGTGGGCGTCATCATCGTGAACACCACGCTGCTCATGTCCTCGGCCATCCTGCTCGAGACGGCGCTGAGCTACATCGGCTTCGGGGTCAAGGCCCCCGACGTGTCCCTGGGCCTGATCATCAGCCAGAACCAGGAGGCGTTCCAGACGCGTCCGTGGCTGTTCTGGTTCCCCGGCCTGTTCATCGTGCTGATCTGCCTGTGCATCAACTTCATCGGCGACGGTCTGCGCGACGCCTTCGACCCCCGGCAGAAGAAATTCAACGCCGCCCGGGTCAGGGATACAGGGGAGCCTGCCGCCGTATGAGAACCCTAGGAGAAGGGTCCGAGCGACATGGCGGCCGCGGCGATCAGCACGACGGCGACCGCAAGGGGTGCGCGGTTCCACCTGCGGTGCACGCGGTCAGGTGCATCGACGTCGACCGCTCCCGCCTCCACCAGCTCCTGCCAGCGCGAGCGCACCAGGTAGGCCGCGTACCCGGAGTCGGTGTTCTTCAGGTCGCCCGGGCGGATGGAACCCCCGGCACCGTAGCTCGTGGACGGCAGGTCGGTCACGTGCTCGGGCTTCCCGGCATGGGTCCCCCAGACGCCGGGAGCGGGAGCCGCCCACGCCGTATGGCCGCCTGTGGGCGTCACGAGCCGGAGGGCGTACTTCGTGTCGACGTCGATCAGCGCGTTCCACGGGACCCGGACGGTCGCCAGGGGGTTGCGCAGGGTGACGGCGTCCTCGGAGATCTCGACCGCGGGGTACCAGAAGAGCCACCAGCCCGCATAGGCGATGCCGATGAGCGGCCAGGCCCGGAGCAGGCCGGGAACCCCGTCCGTGACGACCACGGACACGAGCCCGCCTGCCGCGACGAGTGCCGCGGCCGCCGTGAACCAGGGGCTCGTCCGCGGCCTGAAGACGGTGGCGCCGGCCACCTCCGATCGTTCCATGCCTCAATGGTCCCAGCACAGCCGCAGCCTGCTGGACGCCCGGGGCGTCCGCGACCGCGTGCGGCGTCCGTCACGAAGGAGAGGGACTCATGAGTACCCAGGTCATCGGCGGCGCAGGGGAGACCGGCGCGGGAGGTCCCGCCTTCCAGGGACCCGTCCTCGAGGTCCGCAACCTCAGCGTCGACTTCGGCGTGGACAAGAAGTGGGTGCCCGCCGCCGTCGACCTCAACTACCAGGTGGCCGCCGGCGAGGTTCTGGCGATCGTCGGTGAATCAGGCTCCGGCAAGAGCGCCAGCTCCATGTCGCTGCTCGGACTGCTGCCCTCCAACAGCCGTGTCACGGGCGAGGTGCTGCTCAACGGGCAGTCCGTCCTGTCGATGCCCGCCGGGCGGCTGCGGCAGGTCCGCGGTAACGACGTCGCGGTCATCTTCCAGGAGCCCATGACGGCCCTGAACCCGGTGTACACCGTGGGGTTCCAGATCGTCGAGACGCTGCGCCTGCACAACGAGATCTCGCCGGACGAGGCCCGACAGCGCGCCCTGCGGCTGCTGCAGATGGTGGAGCTGCCGGACCCTGAGAAGGCGTTCCGGTCCTACCCGCACCAGCTGTCGGGGGGTCAGCGGCAGCGCGCCATGATCGCCCAGTCCCTGTCGTGCGACCCCAAGCTCCTGATCGCCGATGAACCGACCACCGCGCTCGACGTCACCGTCCAGGCCGAGATCCTCGACCTGATGCGCAACCTGCGCAACCAGCTGAACAGCGCGATCGTGCTCATCACGCACGACATGGGCGTGGTGGCGGACCTCGCCGACCGGATCGCCGTGATGCGCAAGGGCCGGATCGTCGAGACCGGCACGGCGGAGCAGATCTTCAACAACCCGCAGCACGAGTACACGCGGTCGCTCCTGGCAGCCGTGCCGCACCTCGGGCAGGGGGACGGGCACGACGACGTCGACATCACCGCGGCACTGGCGGCGGCCACCCACACCGAGCTGCAGACGGTGGACCACGACGAACTGGAACGGCGGGAGCGGATGGTCCTCGCCCGGCTCGACGGGGACGGGGCCGTCGCATCCCGGACCGACGAGCCCGTCCTCGAGCTCGTCGACGTCGCCATCGAGTACCCCAAGCAGGGCCGTGTGCCCGCCTTCCGCGCCGTCGAGGGAGTGAACCTCACGGTCCATCCGGGTCAGGTCATCGGCCTCGTGGGGGAGTCCGGTTCCGGCAAGACGACCATCGGGCGGGCCGCCGTCGGGCTGCTGCCGGTGGCGCAGGGTTCGCTGAAGGTGGTGGGCACCGACGTCTCGGGGTTCCGGCCCTCGTCCAGGGAACTCGTGAAGGTGCGGCGCCATGTCGGGATGGTGTTCCAGGACCCGGCGTCGTCGCTCAACCCGCGGCTGCCGATCGGTGAGAGCATCGGGGAACCCATGTACCTCGCGGGCGAGGCCAAGGGCGGAGAGCTGCAGAAGCGCATCGAGACACTCCTGGACCAGGTCGAACTGCCGCGGTCCTACCGCAACAGGTACCCGCACGAACTCTCCGGCGGGCAGAAGCAGCGCGTGGGGATCGCGCGGGCCCTGTCGCTGAAACCGAAGCTCATGGTCGCGGACGAGCCGACCTCCGCCCTGGACGTATCGGTGCAGGCCAAAGTCCTCGAGCTCTTCCAGAACCTGCAGCGCGAACTCGGCTTCGCCTGCCTGTTCGTCACGCACGACCTCGCGGTGGTGGATGTCCTGGCGGATTACATCTGCGTGATGCAGCGCGGGCGCATCGTGGAACAGGGGACACGCGACCAGATCCTGCGGAGCCCTCGGAATCCGTACACGCAGCGCCTGCTGGCCGCCGTCCCGCTGCCGGACCCGGCCCTGCAGCGCGAGCGCCGTGAACTGCGTGCGAAGCTCATGGCCTCGACCGACTGACGGTCCGGCGTCGAGGAAGGGGCGGCCGTCCAGCGGCAGGTGGAGCGCGTTTCCTGCATGCTTCGCCCTGCTCCCGTCGTCGGGTGATTTCGAACGGTCCGATCACCGCCTATACAGTGCTCTGGTGTCTTCCTCCCGCCCCGTGGCCAAACTGTGATGTAACACCAGGTGGCGCGCTGGCCTGCGGAAATGACGGAGGAATGCTGGGTGCCGCCGAGCAGACGGCCGTTTTTGTATACAGCATGTTCGGGAAAGCAACGGAACGGGCATATGATCTTCCGGTGTGAGTTGGCTCTCGCTATCTGCGGAGCAACTTTCCCGGCCACATCAGCGCCGGATCGACCCAATACCTAGGAGGCGGAATGCGTTTCACGCGCACTTCCAAGATGCTCAGCGTCGCGGCCCTCGCCGCACTGTCACTCAGCGCATGCGGTGGCGGAAGCTCTGAGTCCGGCACCACCAGCGGCACCACCGGCGCCACGGACGCGGTCATCGTCGTCGACGGCTCCGAGCCCCAGAACCCGCTGATCCCCACCAGCACCAACGAGGTGGGCGGCGGAGCGATCCTCGACCTCATCTTCGCGGGCCTCGTCAGCTACGACGCCGACGGCAAGCCCCAGAACGAGATGGCCGAGTCCATCGAGACCGAGGACGCGCAGACCTACACGATCAAGCTCAAGGAAGGCAAGACCTTCACCAACGGTGACCCCGTCACCGCGAGCTCCTTCGTGGACGCGTGGAACTACGGTGCCGCCGCCAAGAACGCCCAGCTCTCCAGCTACTTCTTCGAGAGCATCGAAGGCTACGACGAGGCCAGCGCCGAGGGCTCCACCGTGGAGACCATGAGCGGTCTGGCCGTCGTCGACGACACGACCTTCACCGTCACGCTGGCCCAGCCGGAATCCGACTGGCCGCTGCGCCTCGGCTACAGCGCGTTCTTCCCGCTGCCCGCCGCAGCCCTCGAGGACCCCGCCGCGTTCGGTGAGAACCCGATCGGCAACGGCCCCTACAAGTTCGCCTCCGAGGGTGCCTGGCAGCACAACCAGCAGATCGAACTCGTTCCGAACGACGAGTACGAGGGTCCTCAGGCCGCGCAGAACGCCGGCGTGACGTTCAAGATCTACCAGAACGACACCACGGCCTACCAGGACCTGATCTCGGACAACCTGGACGTCCTCAAGACGATCCCGACGAGCGACATCAAGAACTTCAAGAACGACCTCGGCGAGCGCTCCATCGAGTCTCCCTACGCGGGCAACCAGACCATCGCCATCCCCTACTACCTCCCGAACTGGGACGGCGAGGCCGGCAAGCTCCGCCGTCAGGCGCTGTCGATGGCGATCAACCGTGACGAGATCACCGAGGTCATCTTCAACAACGGCCGTACGCCCGCCAAGGACTTCACCGCCCCCGTCCTCGACGGCTACAGCGAGGACCTGCCCGGCAGCGAGAACCTCGAGTACAACCCGGACGAGGCCAAGAAGCTCTGGGCCGAGGCCGAGAAGATCGAGCCCTACGACGCCTCGCAGCCCCTGACGATCGGCTACAACGCCGATAAGGGCGACCACAAGACGTGGGTCGAGGCCGTGGTGAACAACATCAAGAACAACCTCGGCATCGAGATCTCGGGCAAGCCGTACGCGACGTTCAAGGAAGCCCGCACGGAAGCCACGGAGGAGACCCTCTCCGGTGCCCTGCGTGCCGGCTGGCAGGCCGACTACCCGTCTCTGTACAACTTCCTCGGGCCCATCTACGCCACCGGCGCCGGGTCCAACGACGCCCGCTACAGCAACCCCGAGTTCGACCAGCAGCTGACCGACGGACTCGCCGCCAGCTCCGTCGAGGAGGGCAACGAGGCCATGAACAAGGCCCAGGAGGACCTCCTGGAGGACCTCCCGGCCATCCCGCTGTGGTACCAGGTCGCCCAGGGCGGCTGGAGCAACAACGTGGACAACGTCGAGTTCGGCTGGAACGGTGTTCCGCTCTACTACGCCATCACCGGCAAGTAACCCCTAACGGTCTCGGGGCCCGCCCGGCACGCCGGCGGGCCCCTTTTCCGTGCTCCAACGAAAAGGTTCAACACCTCATGAGCAACCCCTCACTGCGTCCCGTCCGGACGCACGCCGCACCGGGAGGTGCGCACTGATGGTCTGGTACATAGCCCGACGCTTCCTGCAGCTGATCCCCGTCTTCCTCGGCGCGACGCTGCTGGTGTACTTCCTCGTCTTCAGCCTCCCGGGTGACGCCACCGCGGCCATCTGCGGCGAGCGCGGCTGCACCCCGGCCGTCGTCGCGGGCCTGCGCGAGCAGTACAACCTGGACCAGCCCTTCTGGATCCAGTACCTGCTGTACCTCAAGGGCGTCCTGACGTTCGACCTCGGCACCAACTTCTCGGGCCGCCCGATCGCCACCATCATCGCCGAGGTCTTCCCGACCACGGCGAAGCTCGCCATCATGGCCCTCGTCATCGAAGCCGTCTTCGGCATCGTTTTCGGCCTCATCGCGGGGCTGCGCAAGGGCAGGATCTTCGACTCCTCCGTCCTCGTGCTCTCCCTGATCGTCATCGCCGTGCCCATCTTCGTGCTCGGCTTCCTGATGCAGTTCCTCATCGGCGTCAAGCTGCAGTGGACCAACCCGACCGTGAGCGGTGATGCGACCTTCACCGAGCTCCTGCTCCCGGCCATCGTCCTCGGGCTCGTGTCCTTCGCCTACGTGCTGCGCCTGACCCGCACGAGCATCATCGAGAACGTGAACGCGGACTACGTCCGTACGGCGACGGCCAAGGGCCTCAGCCGCCGGCGCGTCGTCGTCGTGCACGTCCTCCGCAACTCGCTGATCCCCGTCGTGACCTTCCTCGGTGCCGACCTCGGCGCCCTCATGGGCGGTGCGATCGTCACCGAAGGCATCTTCAACGTCAACGGGGTCGGCAACACCCTCTACCGCGCCGTACTGAACGGTGACGGACCGATGGTCGTCTCGATCGTCACGTTCCTGATCCTCATCTTCTGCCTGGCGAACCTGCTGGTGGATCTCCTGTACGCCTGGCTGGACCCAAGGATTCGATATGCCTGAACCGATTTCACCCACCGAGGCCGCCGTGCCCACCCAGGCTCCCACGCCCGTGGCGCGCACGAAGCGGTCCGCCTACCCGATCGAGCACTTCGTCGCCGACCTGGACGAGACACCGGTCCGGGCCACGGACAGCGCGGTGTCCGACGCCGCGCCCCGCAGCCTCTGGGGCGAGGCGTGGCGCAGCCTGCGGAAGCAGCCGCTGTTCATCATCAGCGCGATCCTGATCCTCGCGGTCATCTTCGTGGCGCTGTTCCCCGGGCTGTTCACGAACGAGCCGCCGAACGAGAACTGCCTGCTCGAGAACTCGGACGGCGGTCCCGCTCCCGGCCACCCCCTGGGCTTCACCGTCCAGGGCTGCGACATCCTCTCCCGCGTGGTACACGGCACGCAGTCCTCGCTCACCGTCGGCCTGTTCGCCACGCTCGGCGTGGTGCTGATCGGCGGCCTCATCGGCGCGCTGGCCGGCTTCTTCGGGGGCTGGGTCGATGCGGTGCTCGCCCGCGTGGGTGACATCTTCTTCGCCCTCCCGCTGATCCTCGGCGCGATCGTGGTCGTGCAGCTTCCCGTGTTCCAGCAGAACCGGAACGTATGGACGCTCGTCGTCATCCTGGTGGCCTTCGGCTGGCCGCAGATAGCCCGGATCACGCGCGCCGCGGTGATCGAGGTCCGCAACGCGGACTTCGTGACGGCGGCCCGCTCGCTCGGCGTCTCGCCGCTGGGTGCGCTCGTCAAGCACGTCATCCCGAACGCGCTCGCCCCGGTCATCGTCATCGCGACGATCTCACTCGGCACGTTCATCGTGGCCGAGTCCACGCTGTCCTTCCTCGGCATCGGCCTCCCTCCCGAGGTCATGTCGTGGGGCAATGACATCTTCTCGGCGAAGCCGTCGCTGCGCAGCAACCCGATGGCGATCTTCTGGCCGGGCCTCGCCCTGTCGATCACCGTTCTGAGCTTCATCATGCTGGGCGACGCCCTGCGTGACGCTCTCGATCCGAAGGCACGCAAACGATGAGCCACAGCATCAGCAACGAGGGCGGCCGCCGCGCCGCCCGCACCGCCACGGCGGCGGCCCCGGCACCCGCGGGGACCCCCCGGCCGCTGCTCGAGCTCCGCGACCTCGCGATCACCTTCACGACGTCCAACGGTGACGTCCCGGCGGTGCGCAACGCGCACCTCACCGTGATGCCCGGTGAGACGGTCGCGATCGTGGGGGAGTCGGGGTCCGGCAAGTCGACGACGGCGCTGGCCGCCATCGGCCTGCTGCCCGGCAACGGGCGCGTCTCCCACGGCAGCATCATCTTCGACGGCGAGGACATCACCCATGCCTCGGAGAAGCGCATCGTCGAGCTCCGCGGCTCGTCCATCGGCATGGTGCCGCAGGATCCGATGTCCAACCTGAATCCCGTCTGGAAGATCGGCTTCCAGGTCAGGGAGACGCTGAAGGCCAACGGATTGCCGAGCGGCCCACAGGACGTGGCGAAGGTGCTCGCGGAAGCGGGCCTGCCCGACGCCGCGTCGCGCGCCAACCAGTACCCGCACGAGTTCTCCGGTGGCATGCGCCAGCGGGCCCTCATCGCCATCGGCCTGTCCTGCCGGCCGCGCCTGCTCATCGCCGACGAGCCGACCTCGGCGCTCGACGTCACGGTGCAGCGGCAGATCCTGGACCACCTCGACACCATGACCGAGGAGCTCGGCACCGCCGTGCTCCTCATCACCCACGATCTCGGCCTCGCCGCCGAGCGCGCGCACAAGGTGATCGTGATGTACAAGGGGCAGGTCGTCGAGGCCGGTCCGGCCCTCGAACTGCTGACGAACCCGCGCCACCCGTACACCCAGAAGCTCGTGGCCTCCGCCCCGTCCATCGCCTCGCGGCGCATCGAGTCGGCCAAGAGGGCCGGCGTCGAGACGGAGGACCTCCTCGCGCCCGCCGCGGCGCAGGGTGCGGCGCTGGACAAGGTGATCGAGGTCGAGGACCTGACGAAGGTCTTCAAGATCCGGGGGAGCTGGGGCAGGTCCACCGACTTCACGGCCGTGGACAAGGTCTCCTTCTCGATCGCCCGAGGCACCACCACCGCCGTCGTGGGCGAATCCGGCTCGGGCAAGTCCACCGTCGCGAAGATGGTGCTCGGACTCGAGGGCGCTTCATCAGGCAGCATCCGGTTCGACGGCGTGGACATCACCACCCTCGGGCGCAAGCAGATGTTCGACTTCCGTCGCCGCGTCCAGCCCATCTTCCAGGACCCGTACGGCTCGCTCGACCCGATGTACAACATCTACCGCACCATCGAGGAGCCGCTGCGCGTCCACGGGGTCGGCGACGCGAAGAGCCGGGAGAAGAAGGTCCGCGCACTCCTGGACCAGGTGGCCCTGCCGTCCTCGATGATGCAGCGCTTCCCGAACGAGCTCTCCGGCGGTCAGCGTCAGCGCGTGGCCATCGCCCGGGCGCTCGCCCTGGACCCCGAGGTGGTTATCTGCGACGAGGCCGTCTCGGCTCTCGACGTGCTGGTGCAGGCCCAGATCCTGAACCTGCTCGCCGACCTGCAGGCGGAGCTGGGCCTGAGCTACCTCTTCATCACGCACGACCTGGCGGTGGTCCGCCAGATCGCCGACCACGTGGCCGTCATGGAGAAGGGCAAGCTCGTGGAGCAGGGCACCACCGACGAGGTGTTCGACAACCCGAGGACCGCCTACACACAGGCGCTGCTCGCGGCGATCCCGGGAGCGGGCCTCGTCCTGCCTCCCGAGGTCGCGTAGGCGTCTCCCAGGCAACCGGCGCCCCGAGCACGACGGCGGTCCTCCACCGGAGGGCCGCCGTCGTCGTCCCGGAACGGTCCGCCCCGGGTGCGCCCACAGCTGATCCGGACCCGCAGCGCCCATGCGCATTAGGTCTGTTTTTCCCCAGCGCCTAGACTGGTAAGAGGGCGTGCAGTGCAGCCGCCGTTAATTTCCCCGCAGTAGATACCGAATTGAGTAATCACGCATGTCTGAAACCACAGGCAACACCGCTGTCCGCAGCGATCTCCGCAACGTAGCCATCGTGGCTCACGTTGACCACGGAAAAACCACCCTGGTCGATGCCATGCTGAAGCAGACCAATTCGTTCGCTGCCCACGGCGACGTGGCCGACCGCGTCATGGACTCCGGTGACCTCGAGCGCGAGAAGGGCATCACCATCCTCGCGAAGAACACCACGGTGTTCTACGACGGCCCCTCCGCCAAGGGCGAGACGATCACCATCAACGTCATCGACACCCCGGGCCACGCCGACTTCGGTGGCGAGGTGGAGCGCGGCCTGTCCATGGTCGACGGCGTCGTCCTCCTCGTCGACGCGTCCGAGGGCCCGCTGCCCCAGACCCGCTTCGTGCTCCGCAAGGCCCTGGCGGCGAAGCTCCCCGTCATCCTGCTGGTCAACAAGACCGACCGCCCCGACTCCCGCATCGAGGACGTCGTCAGCGAGTCGATGGACCTCCTCCTCGGACTGGCGTCCGACCTCGCCGACGAGGTCCCCGACCTCGACCTCGACTCGATCCTGAATGTGCCCGTCGTGTACGCCGCGGCCCGTGCAGGAGCGGCGTCGCTCGAGCAGCCGGCGGACGGCACCGTGCCGACCAACGACAACCTGGAGCCCCTGTTCCAGACGATCATCGAGCACATCCCCGCGCCCCGCTACAACCCCGAGGGTGTGCTGCAGGCCCACGTCACCAACCTCGACGCCTCGCCGTTCCTCGGCCGCCTCGCGCTGCTGCGCATCTTCAACGGCACCCTGCGCAAGGGCCAGCAGGTCGCCTGGGCCCGCCAGAACGGCGAGCTGAAGACCGTCAAGATCACCGAGCTCCTGGCCACCAAGGCCCTGGACCGCGTGCCCACCGAGTCCGCCGGCCCCGGCGAGATCGTGGCCGTGGCCGGTATCGAGGGCATCACCATCGGTGAGACCCTCACCGACGTCGACAACCCGCAGCCGCTGCCGCTCATCACGGTCGACGATCCCGCGATCTCCGTGACCATCGGTATCAACACCTCGCCGCTGGCGGGCAAGGTCAAGGGCGCCAAGGTCACCGCGCGCCAGGTCAAGGACCGCCTCGACAAGGAGCTCATCGGCAACGTGTCGCTCCGCGTCCTGCCGACCGCGCGCCCCGACGCCTGGGAGGTCCAGGGTCGCGGCGAGCTCGCGCTGGCCATCCTCGTGGAGCAGATGCGCCGCGAGGGCTTCGAGCTCACGGTCGGCAAGCCGCAGGTCGTCACCAAGACCATCGACGGCAAGATCCACGAGCCGATGGAGCACATGACCATCGATGTCCCCGAGGAGTACCTCGGCGGCGTCACCCAGCTCATGGCCGCCCGCAAGGGCCGCATGACGAACATGGCCAACCACGGCACCGGCTGGGTACGCATGGAGTTCATCGTCCCCGCCCGTGGCCTCATCGGCTTCCGCACGCGCTTCCTGACGGACACGCGCGGTGCCGGTATCGCCGCGTCGATCTCCGAGGGCTACGAGCCGTGGGCCGGTGACATCGAGTACCGCACCAACGGCTCGATGATCGCGGACCGCGCCGGCGTCGTCACCCCGTTCGCGATGATCAACCTCCAGGAGCGCGGCTCGTTCTTCGTGCAGCCCACCTCCGAGGTGTACGAGGGCATGATCGTCGGCGAGAACTCCCGCGCCGACGACATGGAGGTCAACATCACGAAGGAGAAGAAGCTCACCAACATGCGGGCGGCGTCCTCGGACACCTTCGAGAACCTGACCCCGCCGCGCAACCTCACCCTCGAGGAGTCCCTCGAGTTCGCCCGCGAGGACGAGTGCGTCGAGGTCACACCGGAGTCCATCCGCATCCGCAAGGTCATCCTCGACGCCAACGAGCGCATGCGCGCGTCGCGTTCACGCGCCCGCGCCTAGCACCGCACCACCATGGCACACGACGACGCCGGTTCCTCCCCAGCAGGGGAGGGCCGGCGTTCGGCGTTCCCGGAGCTTCCCGACGGTGCACCTGCCGTCCCGGCGGACGCCCCTCCGGCGCGGGGTACGCGTCCGGCGGTCCCAGCAGGCATCGATGCGTCCGCCACTCCTACGGGGGCGGCCGCCGAGGCGCCGGCCCCTCCTGCCGCCGGCGGCACAGTACCCCACCGGGTGACGGCGGTCCTCGGCTCGACGATGGCAGGCGGAATCGCCGCGGTGTTCGGTACAGTGCTGCACGGCCAGCTGGTCCACCTGGGCCCGACGGCTCTTCCCGTCGGGGCGCTGGCCGCCCTCGTCCTCGCCGGCAGCCTGTTCCTGCTCTGCGGGCTCTGGGCCCGGAACGTCATCCTGACGGCCGTGGCCGGGGCCGTGGCCTACGGGATCGTGGCGCTGCTCTCGACGTCGTCGAAGACCCTGATCCTCACCGGCTCGTCGGAGGCCGCACCGGGCACGGCCCTCGCCGGGAATCTCTGGCTCTTCGGCGTGCTCGCGGTGACGCTTGCCGCCGTCGTGACCGGCAGTGTCCTGCTGCGTCCTGTGCGTCGCCGCTGAGGCGTTCCCGCGGAGCCCGCGCGGTTCCGGATCAGTCGGAGGCGCGGTCCAGGTGGTGCGCCAGCATGATCGACGTCGCCGTGCCGTCGGGATCGGGCGCCCGTTGCGCGTAGTCCTCGAAGACCTCGCGAATGCGCCCCATCATCTCCGCGCGGTGCTCGTCACTGAGCCGCACACCGAGCCGCCATACGTCGATCTCGGACGGCTGCAGGCCCTCGATCTCCTGCAGGAACGTCTCGATCAGGACCGGCGCGGAGTGGGGGATGCGGGTGTGCCAGGACAGACCCGTGGCACGGTACGGGATCTCCTTCGCCCCCCGATTACCGGTGCGGGCCTCGTCCGCGGCGAGGAAACCCGTCGAGAGCAGTGTCCGGACATGGTGCAGGGCCGTCGCCGGGTTGAGGTCCAGCGTCTCCGCGATCTCCTTGTTGGTCCTCGGTCTATGGAGGCACAGCCGCAGGATGCGGAGCCTGACGGGGGAGCTGAGCGCCCGGCCGCGGGCCTGGAGGTCCTCGTCTGATTCCATCCGCCGATCATACGGGAGATCGCGCCGATGATTGACGAGTCCCAATCACTGAAGGACCACCGGATCCGTGGCGGTCTCGTCGGCTGCTCCTCCATGGGGGGGGGGCCGTCCGGTGGGACCGGCGCCCGTGAGACACCGGCTCCACCGGGCGGGAGGGGCTATCCCTCGACGGCGGCGATCTCGTTCGGGATGCCGGGGAGTTCGTCGGACGAGGTGATCCTCCCGGTCGCGATGTCCACTGCATGCAGCTTCTTCGCTGTGGGGTCGGTGATGTAGGCGGTGCCTCCGAGGACCTTGATGGCGGGGTGCGGGTCCTGCCACTCGACGGGTCCTTCCCACGCGTCGATGACCGGCGTGGAGCCGGTGATCTCGCCCGTCACGGGGTCCATGCTGTGCAGGGCGCCGTCGGAGGCGAGGATCAGGACCTCGCCGTCCGGGCCGCGGGCGACGTCACGGAAGGTGTACTCGACGCCCTCGGGGAGGTCGATGACCTTCATCGTCTTCGACTCGGTGTCGATCAGGGTGAGCTGGTGCAGGAGGTAGCCCTCGATGTCGGGATCGTCCTTGTAGTCCCCGGCGATGATGGGGCTGGTCTCGCTGACGTAGGCGTTGCCCATGCGTCCGAACTCGTCGGGGGCGTCGATCTTGGTGATCGTCCCACTGTCGAAGACGAGCGCCCCGTCGCTGCAGCCGAAGACGACGACCTCGTTCATGGCGGTGCCTTCACCGTGGACGGACGGGCACTGGTCACTGGTGGCGATCTCCTTGCCGTCGGCGTCGAGGACCCTGATGCCGGAGCGGCTCTCGGAGGTGCCGACGGTCGTGAGGAAGGTGCCGTCCTCGAGGACGATGGACACGCCGTGGTGTGCCTCGTCACCGGGGATGACCTCGGTCGCCGGGAGGCTGTCGGGATCGCCGAGGAGGTCATCGGTGGTGAAGACGGTGGTGTCGCTGGTGCCGTCGGCGTAGAGGATGGTCTTGTCCCCGTGCTGGACGACGTGGCCGGCGGTGTCGGCCTCGAAGACGAGGTCGGTGAGCTTCGGCTGCGCCCGCCGGGATCCTGAGGAGTCCGTCCAGGTTCCGAGGTCGAGGACCCGGAAGCCCTCGGGGACCGTGACCAGGGCGTGGCGTCCGTCGCCGGCGGGGTTCAGGCGCGTGAAGCCCTCGATGGGCATGTCGCCCTCGACCTCCAGGGTGGTGCCGTCGACGACGACGATGCCGCCGTCGTACGTCAGGGCGACGCGGGAGGCAGGGGCGAGGGCCTCGGCCGATGCGGTGGTCTCCGGAGCAGCCGACGTGTCCGTCGCCGGTTCGGAGGAGGAGCCGCACGCTGTCAGGAGCAGGGCGGATGTGGCCACCGTGGCAGCAAGGGCCAGGTGCCGTGGGCGTTTCGTGAGCGGAATGGCTGTCATCATCATTCTTCCTGTGTGGACGGATCTCAGGGTGAGAGTCCGGTGGAGATGCGCTCTGTATTGGTGCGCATCATGGTGAGATACGTGTCAGCGCCCTCACCGGGGTTCGTGAGGGATTCGGTGAAGAGCTCGACGACGTCGACGTCGATGTTCGCGCCGTCGGCGAGGACCTGGACGAGACGGTCGGGCTGGGAGGATTCCGCGAAGACGGTGTCCACCTTCGCTTCCTCGATGGCCGCGACGAGGTCGCGCAGGTCGGAGGCGCTGGGGGAGGCGAGGGTGGTACCGCCCGGGATGACGGCGCCGATGATCCGGAAGTCGTAGCGTTGCGCGAGGTAGCCGAAGACGTGGTGGTTGGTGACCAGGTTCCGCCGGTCGGCAGGGATCGCCGCGAAGGCTTCCGTCATGGCGGCATCGAGGTCCGTGAGTTCTGCCCGGTACTCGGCGGCGGAGGTCTCGACGGCGTCGGTGTCGATCCCGTCGATAGCCGCTACGCGTTCCAGGAGTCGGTCGACGACATCGGCCATGAGCGCGGGATCGGTCCAGAAGTGGGGATCGGGTGCGCCTTCGGATTCACCGTCCGCGTACGCGAGGGATTCGATGACCTCGCCGGCGACGAGAAGGGGTACGGCTTCGGACTGCGCGCTGTCGATGTGCTGCTGCAGGCCCTCCTCGAGGCCGAGTCCGTTCGTCACGATGAGATCGGCCTGCCGCATCATGGCGCCGTCCTGCGCGGAGATCTCGAAGGAGTGCGGGTCGGCGTTCGGCTGCATGAGGACGCGGATGTCGGCCTCGTCGCCGACGACGTTCCGGACGACGTCCCCGAGGATGTTGGTGGTCACCACGATGACCGGTTCGTCACCGGCCGCTGCAGCACATCCGGAGGCCCCGATGATCGTCGTCGCGGCCAGGACCAGGGCGATGTGCCGTCGTGCCCGGTTCATCGACCGACCTCCGCCAGGTGCGCGGGGACGGTGCCGGTGTCGAAACTGCGGGCGATACGGCCGCTGTCGGCGAAGTCGATCTCGAACAGGGTCTGCTCGGCGGGGGCATTGAGGTAGGCGCGCTGCTGGTCGACGGTCAGTTCGACACCGGCCAGGAGGGCGGGGTCCGTCAGGGTCTGTGGCAGGAGTGGTTCGGTCGCGGCGATCGTCCCGCCGGTGCCGGCAGTGAGAACGAGGACGCGGCCGTCCTCGGCGAGGGCGACGACGTGGCCTTCCCTGTCGTCGACCGCGGAGACCTGGAGCAGCGGCACATCGGTGGGGACGAGTTGCCAGGACCGCTCCCGGGTGTCGAGCAGCCAGGCGCCGTGGTCGCCCGCGACCGCGGCGACGGTCGGCCGTCCTTCGCGGGCCCGGAACTCCGTGCCCTTCGGCGCGCTCGTCCCGGCCGGGTAGGGGATCCGCTCGTACGTGATGTCGCCGTCGTCGAGCGTCACCAGGAGAGCGCCGTCGTCGCACCCGATGACGGCGCCGACCGACGTGGTGATCGTCCCCCGGGCATCGACGCAGTCAGCGATCGCACCGTCGATCGGTTCGCCTTCCCTGTCATGGGCCTGGACGGAGGCGGCGATCCCGTCGGTGCCAGGTCGGGTCAGGAGGGTGACGTCCGCCAGGGGAACGAGCATCCCGGGGTGGGGATCGATGGAGAGCTCGGCGCGGACGCTCAGTTCTCCCCTGGCGAGGACGTCGTTGTCGAGCACGCTGCCCTTGCCGCTGTCGGGGAAGTAGACACCCGTCGTCGAGGAGCCGGAGGTGACGACGGCTTCGCCTTCACCCTCGACGGTGCCGATGGTTCTCGATTCGCCGTTGTAGTAGTGGAAGTGGTCCTCGTGGTCCCAGGTCCACATGCCGCTGTCGATGACCGTCATCGCACCGGTGGTCGCGGACGACGCGAAGAGGTACCGCCCATCGGTGACGGTGTCGCTGACCTCGGGGACCTGCCCGAGCGCGGTGGTGGTCCCGTCGGCCAGGTCGAGCAGGTCGACCCGGCCTTCGACGTCCAGGGTCATGAGGTGGAGCTGGGGCTCGGCGACCTCCGTGGAGCCCTCGAGGGTTCCGTGGCCGTCGCCCAGCGGGGCCGGGGCAGAACTGGAGGCAGTCGGGGTGTCGGCCGGGGAGTCCGCGGAGTCCGCGGCCGTGGAGCAGGACGCGAGGGTCAGGGCGAGCAGGGGGAGGCAGGGCAGCAGGGTCTTAGGCGTTCGCACGAAGGGCTTTCTGTGAAGGAGCTGCTACCGGTTCCGAACCGGTGGAGCTGTCGATGGGGCTGGTGGCGGGGCGTCGGCGCGTGATGCCGCGGAGGATGCTCGACACGGCCGCGCACGCGATCGCGGCGAGGGCGATGGAGGCTCCGGCAGCGGTGCCGAGGTGCCACGAGGCGAGGAGCCCGAGGACGACGGACAGGACGCCCATGAGGGCCGCGAAGGCCATGGTGTTCGGGATCCGGGTGGTCCAGGGTGCGGCGGCGACGGCCGGGGCGAGGAGCAGGCCGATGACGAGCAGCGCGCCCACGGCCTGGTAGGACACGACGACGGCAAGGGTCACGAGTCCGACGAGGAGCACCTGTGCCAGGCGCGGACGCAGCCCCATGACCTGGGCGATCCGGCGGTCGAAGGCGAGGGCCACGAACGCGCGGTGGAAGGCGGCGGCGACGAGCACGGTGAGGAGCAGGGCGCCGGCGAGGAGGCGGAGATCACCGGATCCGATCGCCAGCACGTCGCCGAAGAGGATGGCCGTCGCGTCCGTGGCGAAGCTGCGGGAGTGGGAGATGATGATGACGCCGGTGGCGAGCATGCCCACGAAGAACAGGCCGATGCTCGTGTCGTGGGACAGTCGTCCGCGGCGGGCCAGGAGGCTCACGCCGAGGCTCATCACGACCGCGCTGCCTGCGGCTCCGAGGATGACGGGCACGCCGGCCAGCGTGGCGAGTGCGACGCCGGGGAGCATGCCGTGTGCCATCGCCTCACCCAGGAACGCCATCCCGCGGATGACCACCCAGGTGCCGACGACGGCGCAGATGGCAGCGCAGAGCGAGCCGCCGATGAGTGCACGCAGCATGAAGTCGGTGGCGAAGGGTCCGATGAACGAGGTCACGGGCCCACCCTAGGCTTAAATGAGTTTCATTCTCAACATGGTAGTTTGGCGGGATGCCGCAGTCCCGAAGCCCCCACGATGTCGCCGCCGCACCGTCGGCCCCGCGCGTCCTCGAGCCCCTCACGCTCTCCGACGTCCGGTTCGACCACGACGGCGTCGAGGCGTTGCGCGGTGTCTCCCTGTCGATCCGACCCGGAGCGGTGACGGTCATCATCGGTCCGAACGGCTCCGGGAAGTCGACGGTGCTCGCGCTGCTCGCCGGTGTGCTCGCTCCCCGGAGCGGCACGGTGTCATCCGCCGGGCCTGCCCGCACCGCCCTCGTCGTGCAGCGCAGCGAGGTGTCCGATCGCATGCCGCTCACGGTGCGGGACGTCGTGACCATGGGCCGCTGGTCCGATACCGGTCTCCTGGGACGCCTGCGGGCCGCTGATCGTCGCATCATCGACGACTGCATCGGCCTCGTGAGCCTGGACGGCTACCAGGACCGACCCCTGGGAGCCCTGTCGGGCGGCCAGCGCCAGCGGGCCTTCCTGGCCCAGGGCCTGGCCCAGCAGGCGGACGTCCTCCTGCTCGACGAACCGACCACCGGCCTCGACGCCGCCACCCGCGCGGTGGTCGCCGACGTCCTGCTCACCGAACGGGCGCGCGGAGCAACCGTCGTCTGCGTCTCGCACGACGACGTCACCCTGGCAGCGGCCGATCATGTCATCCGCCTCGAAGCGGGCCGTGTGGCACCTGCAGGGCCGGACATCCGCGGGCGTCGGCAGGGGAGGCCGGAGGATGCGGCAGAACCCGCTCCGACGTGTCCGCCCCGCTCGTAGGGTCCCCGCCGGCCCTGCCGGCCCTGCTAGCCCTGCCGGCCCTACTGACCCTGCCGGCCCTGCCGGCCCTGCCGGACCGGACGGCCTATCGTCGCGGAGCGCGGCGCGGGGGAGCGGGCGGTACGGGTTTCGCAGCCGTGACGTCGGCGAGCGGCACGACGTCGTCGCCCGTGCGGGTGCGTACGGTGCAGGTGGTCGCATCGAGTGCCACCAGGTCACCCAGCGAATCGGTGAAGCCGTCGGCCAGGCGGCGCCGCACCACCACGCGCGTGTGCAGGGGGAGCGACGCGAGGAGGCCGGCGGGAGTCTGCACCCGTCAAGGGTAGGCCCTCGGGCGCCCGGAGGGAGGACCGGTGGCCCGACGTCGATGGTCGGGCCGTGCGGGTGGTTGCGTTAAGCTGGGAAACGCACCGACCGTGTGGCAGCCGCCCCCGAATTCCAAGGAAAGGCGTGGGAAGTGACCTACGTAATCGCGCAGCCCTGCGTTGATGTCAAGGACAAGGCCTGTATCGAGGAGTGCCCTGTCGACTGCATCTACGAGGGGGAGCGGTCCCTCTACATCCAGCCCGACGAGTGCGTCGACTGCGGTGCGTGCGAACCCGTCTGCCCCGTCGAGGCGATCTACTACGAGGACGACACGCCCGAGCAGTGGGCCGAGTACTACAAGGCGAACGTCGAGTTCTTCGACGACCTCGGCTCGCCCGGTGGCGCAGCGAAGGTCGGCAACACGGGCTTCGACCACCCGATCATCGCGGCCCTGCCGCCCCAGAACCAGCCCGCCTAGGTGACGGTCGGGGAGCCGAAGCCCTTCGGCCTGCACCTGCCCGACTATCCGTGGGACGCCATGGCGCCCTACCGGGACATCGCGTCGCAGCACGCTGACGGCATCGTGGACCTGTCCATCGGCACGCCCGTGGACCCGACACCGCAGCTCATCCGCTCCGCGCTCGCCGCGGCATCCGACGCGCACGGTTATCCCACCACGCACGGCACCATCGCCCTGCGTGAGGCGGTCAGTGCCTGGTTCGCCCGTCGCAGGGCGGTGCCCGGCATCGACCCCCAGGACATCCTCCCGACCGTGGGATCGAAGGAGCTCGTCGCCTGGCTGCCCCTGCTGCTCGGCCTGGGTGCCGGCGACGTCGTCGTGCGTCCTACCGTGGCGTACCCCACCTACGACGTCGGCGCGCACCTCGCGGGCGCGAGCCCGGTGGCCGCCGACTCCCTCGCCGATCTCCCCGACGACGTCCGGTCGCGCGTGCGCCTCGTGTGGATCAACTCGCCGGGGAACCCCACCGGCGACGTCCTCGACGTCGCGGGCCTGCGGACCATCGTCGACGAGGCGCGGTCGCTGGGCGCCGTCGTCGCGTCCGACGAGTGCTACGGCGAACTGGGCTGGGGCCGCTGGGACCCCGCCGAGGGCGGCGAAGCGGTGCCGAGCGTCCTCGACCCGCGGGTCTGCGGCGACTCCTCCGAGCTCCTGCTGGCCGTCTACTCGCTGAGCAAGCAGTCCAACCTCGCCGGCTACCGGGCCGCCTTCACCGCGGGCGACCCTGCGATCATCGCCAACCTCGTGAACTCGCGGAAGCATGCCGGCATGATCGTGCCCTACCCGGTGCAGGAGGCCATGCGGGTGGCCCTCGGGGACGATGCCCACGTCGCGGAGCAGAAGGACCTGTATCGCCGTCGTCGGGCACGGCTCATCCCCGCCCTGGAGGCGGCCGGCTTCACCATCAGCGGCTCCGAGGCGGGCCTGTACCTGTGGGCGTCCGACGGCCGGCCCACCTGGGACAGCATCGCCCGGCTCGCCGGACTCGGGATCCTCGCGGGCCCGGGCACCTTCTACGGGGAGGCCGGCCACGGCTTCGTGCGGATCGCCCTGACGGGCAGTGACGAGAGGGTCGGGGCCGCGGTGACGCGTCTGGCCGCCGCCGGGTACTGACGAGGAGCCGGCCGACGGCCCGTGCCCTGGTGCGCGAAGGGCGGCAGGATTAGCGATCAGGGGCTCGCTGACGGTAGCGTTTCGCTTGAATGTGCTGTCCCCGGAATGATGTGTGTCCTCCTGCGTAGTGACGAATAATGGCGAGGACCTCGCTCCAGCTCCTGAAGGAGAACCTATGACCGAGCAGAATGCTGCTTCCCTGCACTACGGCGGCGGGGAGCTCAGCCTGCCGCTGGTGCCCGCCGTCGAAGGTAACAACGGCTACGACGTGTCCAAACTGCTGAAGCAGACGGGCCAGGTCACCTTCGACCCCGGCTTCATGAACACCGCGGCCACGACGTCCGCGATCACCTACATCGACGGCGACGCCGGCATCCTGCGCTACCGCGGGTACCCGATCGAGGAGCTGGCGAAGAACTCCAGCTTCCTCGAGGTCTCCTATCTCCTGATCTACGGCAACCTGCCGACGCCGCAGGAACTGAGCGCGTTCGACGGACGCATCCGCCGCCACACGCTGCTGCACGAGGAGCTTAAGGGCTTCTTCGGCGGGTTCCCCCGCGACGCGCACCCCATGCCGGTGTTGTCCTCGGCCGTCTCGGCGCTGTCCACCTTCTACCAGGACTCGCTGGATCCGTTCGACGACGAGCAGGTGGAGCTCTCGACGTTCCGCCTCATGGCGAAGCTGCCCGTGATCGCGGCCTACGCGCACAAGAAGTCCATCGGCCAGCCCATGCTGTACCCCGACAACTCCATGAACCTGGTGGAGAACTTCCTGCGGCTCTCCTTCGGCCTGCCCGCCGAGCCCTACGACCTCGACCCGATGATGGTCAAGGCCCTGGACCTGCTGCTCATCCTGCACGCGGACCACGAGCAGAACTGCTCGACGTCGACCGTGCGGCTCGTCGGCAGCTCGAACGCCAACATGTTCGCCTCCGTCTCGGCCGGCATCAATGCGCTCTTCGGCCCGCTCCACGGCGGCGCCAATGAGGCAGTGCTCAACATGCTGCGCGACATCAAGGCCAAGGGCATGCAGCCCGAGGACTTCATGGAGAAGGTCAAGAACAAGGAAGACGGCGTGAAGCTCATGGGCTTCGGGCACCGCGTCTACAAGAACTACGACCCGCGCGCGAAGATCGTCAAGGCCACGGCCCATGACATCCTCAGCAAGCTCGGCGGCAACGACGAGCTGCTCGACATCGCCATGCGGCTCGAGGAGAAGGCCCTCGCCGACGACTACTTCATCGAGCGGAAGCTCTACCCGAACGTGGACTTCTACACGGGCCTCATCTACAAGGCCATGGGGTTCCCGGAGAAGATGTTCACCGTGCTCTTCGCGATCGGACGCCTCCCGGGCTGGATCGCCCAGTGGCGCGAGATGATGCAGGATCCGCAGACGAAGATCGGCCGCCCCCGCCAGCTGTACACGGGTGAGGGAGAGCGCCACTACCCCGCGAACTGATCGCACGCAGGACGACGGCGGCGTCCCCGGGCCGGCGGGGGGCGAACTCGTAGGGGACGTCGCGGCCCACGGCGGCCGAGAAGGCCGCGAGGACCTCCAGCACCGAGGACCCGTTGCCCGTCCCCAGGTTCCACGTGTGCACGCCGCCGCGGGCCACGAGGTAGTCCAGGGCCGCGAGGTGTCCCTCGGCGAGGTCGACGACGTGGATGTAGTCGCGCACACCCGTCCCGTCCTTGGTGGGGTAGTCGTTGCCGAACACCAGGACCTTCTCGCGCCGGCCCACGGCCACCTGCGCCACGAACGGCAGGAGGTTGTTGGGGATACCGGTGGGGTCCTCGCCGATGGTCCCCGAGGCGTGGGCTCCCACCGGGTTGAAGTAGCGCAGCAGGGCGATGTTCCAGCGCGGATCGGCGGCACCGAGGTCGCTCAGGATGTCCTCGATCTGCTCCTTCGTGCGCCCGTACGGGTTCACTGCGTCGAGGGGCAGCTTCTCCGTCAGGGGCACTTCCTCCGAGGCGCCGTAGACCGTCGCCGAGGAGCTGAACACGAGCGTGCGCACATCAGCGTCGTCCATCACCCGCAGCAGGTTCAGGGTGCCGCCCACGTTGTTGGAGTAGTAGTACAGCGGCTTCTCGACCGACTCGCCCACCGCCTTCAGCCCGGCGAAGTGGATGACGGCGTCCACCTGCTCCTTGGCGAAGATGGCACGCAGCCGCGGCTCGTCGAGGAGATCGGCCTGGTGGAAGGTCGCCGCGCGTCCGGCCAGGGCCGCGACGCGGTCGAGCGAGGTGACGGTGGAGTTCGCGAGGTTGTCGACCACGACGACGTCGTGGCCGTGGTCGAGCAGGGTCAGGACGGTGTGCGAGCCGATATAGCCGCTGCCACCGGTAACGAGGATCTTCATGCTTCCATCCTAGGTCGGTGCCGCGGCCCCGCCCCGACGGCATACGTCGAGTGGTCTTCGGTCTTTGAAGCGGTATCCGGCCGGGGGCTACTCTGGGGAGCAGCCTGGCAGGGACGAAGGAGGCCCATGTCGAACCCCGAACACGGCCACACTGCCTACTTCAGCGTGGACACGTCGGAAGTGCTGCTCGTGGCGCTCTACCTGCGCGACTGCGCAGGGCTGCGCGGGGTGGGCCGGCCTGCGCTTCCACCGGTGATCCCTCCCGTGCGGACCGTCGACACGCGGCGCCTGAGCGGGCCCGGGGGAGTGACGGCGCTGAGGGTCGAGTGGGAGGCGTGGTGGCACGGCCTCCTCGCCCGTCCGATCGGCGACGCCGTGCTGCCCGTCCCGCCCCGCTTCGAGGCCCTGGACGGCATGGAGGCGCTCAAGTCACTGCTGAGGGCCCATTTCGGGGCGGCGATGGACTGGGCCGAGGAGCGGTGCGCCGAGTACGCCCTGCACACGGGCGCCCGCGGTGCCGAGAGCATGGAGTACCTGCTGGGACGCCTGCTGCAGGAACGCGAGCTCGAGCTGGGCCGCGACGCCCGCCGCTTCACCCTGGAGATCGTGGAACTGCCGCTCGGGGTCCGCAGGGCGTGGTGGGTGGAGCCGGACAAGCTCATCATGTGCCAGGAACTGGTCGACGACGAGCAATCCTTCCGCAGCTACGTGGAACCGGTCGTGAGGATGCTGGCCTGAGTCCTCACCCCTGTACCTGACGGGTTCCCGGCACCGGCTCAGGGCGTCACGCCCGCGACGGTGATGACGAGCGTTCCGGGGGCCGACGTCGCCGACGTCCACCCGCCGTCGGACCGCACCCACCGGAGACCGGCGTGCTCCACCGAGGTGATCGAGTGGGCGGAGGCGTTCGCCACGGCCCACTGCGCCGCTGCCCACCCGGTGGCGCCGGTGAGTTCCAGCGTCAGCCGGTTCCCGTCCACCACCCCGCCGAGCGGCCCGAAGACCTCCTCCGCGGCGGTGGACAGGGCCAGCGCGTCGCCTGTCCCGGTCGGTCCGCGCAGCGTGCAGTCGAGGGCGGCGGGGGAGTTGCCGGTGAGAGCCGAGGCGAAGGCCCGGCCCTCGGGCTCGTGGTCCGCGTACGCGTCCGGGAAGGCGGAGCGCTGGACGGTCTGCGCGGCCTGGGTGATCGGCAGCGTCTCGTATCCCGGCACCTGCACGAGGGCGTCGTAGAAGGCCCCGGTGGCGTAGAGGGGCATCATGATCTGCTCCTCCGTGCCCCAGCCCTGCGAGGGGCGCTGCTGGAACAGGCCACGGGAGTCGGGTCCGGTGTCGTCGCCGTAGCCGATGTTCTCCAGCCGCGACTCCTGGATCGCGGTGGCGATCGCGATCGACGCGGCACGCGCAGGCAGGCCCCGCCGGACGGCGACGCCCGCGATCAGGGCCGCGTTGCCCGCCTGGGTGGGCGTGAGCTCGAACGTGTCCGCGCCCACCGTGGCACTGCAGCGCTCCCGCACCAGCACCTCGCTGTCGTCGAGCTGGTGCACGGCGACGGCGGTCCCGCCGACGACGACGGCCACCAGGGCGGTGAGCAGGACGCCGGTCCGCAGCCGGCGCCTCCGGCGCCGGACCGCGGCGGAAGGACCACGCGGAGCCACGTGCTAGTTGGCGTGCAGGGCCGGGTTGAGGGCGATGCCGTCCCCGGTACGGGGGCGCGCCTCGACGGCTCCGGTCGTGGAGTTGCGCAGGAACAGGATGCCGGACTCGCCCGAGAGCGCACTCGCCTTCACGACCGTCCCGTCCTGCAGCGTCACCTTGGTGCCCGCCGTGAGGTAGAGCCCGGCCTCGACCACGCAGTCGTCCCCGAGGGAGATGCCCACACCCGATTCCGCACCGAGCAGGCACCGCTCGCCGATGGTGATGCGTTCCTTGCCGCCACCCGAGAGCGTCCCCATGATGGAGGCCCCCCCGCCCACGTCCGAGCCGTCGCCGACGACGACGCCCGCCGAGATGCGGCCCTCCACCATGGAGTGCCCGAGCGTCCCGGCGTTGAAGTTCACGAAGCCCTCGTGCATCACCGTGGTGCCGTCGGCGAGGTGCGCACCCAGGCGCACGCGGTCCGCATCGGCGATGCGTACCCCGGCGGGCACCACGTAGTCCACCATGCGGGGGAACTTGTCCACGCCGTGCACCGCCACCGGGCCGCGGGCCCGCAGGGCCGCGCGCACGGTCTCGAAGTCCTGCACCGGCGCGGGCCCGTGGTTCGTCCACACCACGTTGGGAAGCAGGCCGAAGATGCCGTCGAGATTGATCGAGTTGGGCTGCACCAGCCGATGGGAGAGGAGGTGGAGCCGCAGATAGGCGTCCTCGGTGCCTGCCGGAGCGGCGTCGAGGTCGATGGTCAGGTCGACGACGCGCTGGGTGACCTTCCGGGCATTGTCCACGCCGGCCTCGGCGAGGGCCTCCAGCGTGTCGCGCAGATGGGTGGAGGTGTCCCCGTCCCCGCCGAGCCGCGGCGCGGGGAACCAGGTGTCCAGGACGGTGCCGTCGGCGGCGACCGTGGCGAGGCCGAGGCCACCGGCCACGCGGTCGATGGTGCCGGGCATGGACGGGCTGGGCAGGGGAGGAGTCATGGGTCCGAGTCTACCGAGCGATAGTGTTGCAGCATGATTCCTCTCTCCTCCGCGGAGCTCGATCCCGCCTCCGACGTGGCCCACCTGACGGCCCGGCTCATCGACATCGAGAGCGTCTCCGGCAACGAGGGGGCCGTCGCCGACGCCGTCGAACACGCACTGCGGCGCCTGGGCCACCTCGAGGTGGTGCGCGACGGCGACTGCGTGATGGCGCGGACGCGGCTGGGCCGTTCCGAGCGCGTCATCCTGGCGGGACACCTCGACACCGTGCCGCTGCCCACCACCCCCGGAGCACGGGGGACGGTGCCGTCCGCATGGGCCGGTGAGGTGCTCTACGGCAGGGGTGCCACGGACATGAAGGGTGGCGTCGCGGTCCAGCTGGCACTCGCCGCAGCGCTCCCGGACCCGACGCGCGACATCACGTTCATCTTCTACGACCACGAGGAGGTCGAGGCGTCGCTGAGCGGACTCGGGCGCGTGGCCGCGTCCTATCCGGAGTGGCTCCGGGCCGACTTCGCCGTCCTGCTGGAGCCCACGGACGGCACGGTGGAGGGCGGATGCAACGGGACGGCGCGTTTCGAGGTCCGCGTGACCGGCAGGGCGTCCCACTCCGCGAGGGCCTGGATGGGCGTCAACGCCATCCACGGCGCCGCCGAGATCCTCGTCCGGCTGCGGGACCACGAGCCCGCGACGGTCCACGTGGACGGGCTGGACTACCGGGAGAGCCTCAATGCCGTGAGGATCACCGGAGGCACCGCAGGCAACGTGATCCCGGACAGCGCGGTGATCGAGGTGAACTACCGCTTCGCCCCCGACAAGACCCCCGACCAGGCGGAGGAACACGTGCGGGCGCTGCTCGAGGGCTTCACGGTGGAGCGGACCGACGCCGCCGCCGGCGCGCGCCCCGGGCTGCAGCATCCGGCGGCGGCCGCGTTCGTCGCGGCGGTGGGCGCGGAGCCCAAGCCCAAGTACGGCTGGACCGATGTCGCGCGGTTCAGCGCCCTCGGGGTACCCGCGGTCAACTTCGGCCCCGGCGACGCGCTCCTGGCGCACACCGACGACGAGCACGTCCACGCCGACGCGGTGCGTGCCTGCCTGAAGGCCATGGTGGACTGGCTGTCCTGACCGGGCCGTCCTGGAGGTTCGTTCCGATCGTGTGCTCCCGGCACCGGGCCCGGTCCCCCGGACCGGGGGAGGACGACGAAGGGCCCGGCGGTTGCCGGGCCCTTCGTCGTCGGTGCGTGTCCGCGTCCGCTACCGTGCAGGACTCATGTGGACGCGGCGTCCAGCGCGACGGCCTCCCGTGCCACCGGCTTCCGCCCCTTGGTGCGGAAGCTCAGGAGCACGGACAGGCGCGTGGCCAGGGTCGAGAGCGCGAAGTTGATGACGATGAAGATCGCCGCTGCGACGAACAGCGAGGGGATCACGTTGCCCTCACCGACACCGAGCCGCCGCGTGTACTGCAGCAGTTCCGGGTAGGTGATGATGAAGCCCAGTGCGGAGTCCTTGAGGATCACCACGAACTGGCTGATCAGCGCGGGCAGCATGGCGATGAGCGCCTGCGGTACCTCGATGTTCCGCAACGACTGGTTGCGCGTCAGGCCGATCGCCATGCCCGCCTCGCGCTGGCCCCGGGGCAGTCCGTGCACGCCGGAGCGCACGAGTTCGGCGATCACGGAGCCGTTGTAGAGCGTGAGGGCGAGGATCACGGCGATGAGCGGGGCGTCCTGCGGTTTCACGGCCCCGGAGCTGCCGAGCGCCAGCCAGAAGAAGATCATCATGAGCAGTACCGGCACGGCCCGCAGGAATTCGACCACCACGCCGGCGATCCAGCGGACCGGCGCCACGTGCGAGAGCCTGCCGACGCCGAAGACCAGCCCGAAGACCACCGAGGTGACGATCGCGATGGCGGCGGCCTTCAGGGTGTTGCCGAGGCCCGGCAGGATGAAGAACTCCCAGGTGCGGGACTCCAGGAACGGCGCCCACATGCTCCCGGCGAACTGGCCCTTCTCCGCGAGGGCGGAGATCACCCAGGCGAGGACCCCGAGGACGATCAGGACGCCCACGATGTTGCCGATCAGGATGTTCCTGCGCGCACGGGGTCCCGGTGCGTCGAAGAGGACCTGCTGCGCGCTCATCGTGCCACCGCCAGTTTCCGTGAGGCCCAGGTGGTGAGGAGTCCGACGGGGATCACGAGGATCACGAAGCCCAGCGCGAAGGTGAGGAAGATCGGGAAGACGAGGTCCGAGCGGAACTCGATCATGGTCTTCATCAGTCCCGAGGCCTCGGCAGCGACGGAGCCCGCGGCCGCGACCGTCGAGTTCTTGATGAGGGCGATCAGCACGTTGCCGAGCGGGGCGATCGCGCCGCGGAAGGCTTGCGGCAGGATGATCAGGCGCGCCGCCGGCAGGAAGCTCAGCCCGATGGCACGGGCCGCTTCGGCCTGACCCAGCGGGACGGTGTTGACGCCGCTGCGGATCGCCTCGCAGACGAAGGCTGCGTGGTACAGCGCGAGCCCCACGATGGCGATCCGGAACAGGCTGACGTTGAGCTCGGACGCCAGGCTGATCTGCATGACGGAGAACAGCCCGAGGAAGCCGAAGGCCAGGATGATCGTCAGCGGGGTGTTACGGAAGATGTTGACGTAGGCCGCACCGAACCACTGCAGGCTCGGGATGGGGGAGATGCGGAACAGGGCCAGGACGGTACCGAGGGCCAGGGCCCAGAGGGCGGCCCAGAAGGACAACTGGATGTTGACCCAGAACGCGGCAGGGACGTCGTAGGTCTCGAACAGCGACAGGTAGTTCTCCACGGTTCACCTCTTTCCTGGTGGGGAACATGGCATCGGTGGGGTGGTCCGGGCGGACCACCCCACCGATGCGAACGGTCGACTAGGCGCAGGGCGCCGGCGTCGGCGGGTTCAGCTCGGCGTTGAAGGTGTAGTCGGCACCCTCGGTGTTGCTGGTGATCGCTTCCTCCCACGCGCCGTCCTCGATCATCTTCGTGATGGCCGCGTTGATGTCCTCGCACCTGTCGCTGCCCTTGGGCAGGCCGACACCGTAGTTCTCCTCGGAGAACGTGTTGCCGACGACCTTGAACTTGCCGGCGTTGGCCTCCTGGGCGGCGAGGCCGGCGAGGATGATGTCATCGGTGGTGACGGCGTCGATCTGGCCGCCGCCCATCGCGGTGACGCACTCGGCGTAGCCCGGCTGCTCGACGAGCTGCACGCCCGGGTACTGGTCCTTGATCTTCTGTGCCGAGGTGGAGCCGGTGACCGAGCAGAGGTTCTTGCCCTCGAGGTCCTCGGGTCCGGTGATGTCGCTGTCCGTCGGGACGAGCAGATCCTGGCCCGCCACGAAGTACGGACCGGCGAAGTCGACGGTCTGCTTGCGGGTGTCGGTGATGGAGTAGGTCGCGAAGATCATGTCCACCTGGTTGTTGGACAGCAGGTTCTCGCGGTTGGCGGACGGGGCCTCCACGAACTCGATGTTCTCCTCGGTCACGCCGAGCTCGTTCGCCACGTACTTCGCGACGTCGACGTCGAAGCCGGAGTAGGAGCCGCCCTCGTCGTAGCCGAGACCGGGCTGGTCGAACTTGATGCCGATGCGGAGGCTCTCGCCACCGCCGGCCTCGCCGCTGCTCCCGCTGTCGGCGCTCTCACCGCCGCCGCCACAGGCGGACAGCGTCAGTGCGGCCACCGCGGCCACCGCGGCTGCTGCGTATCGGGTCTTCTGCATTGGTTCTCCTTGCGTTCCGGCCTCGAGGGCCTGGTGGATGCGGGTGATGTGAGGGGTCAGTGCGAGAGGATCTTGCCGAGGAAGTCCCTGGCGCGCTCGCTCTGCGGATTGGTGAAGAACTCCTCGGGCGTGGCCTGTTCCACGATCTGTCCGTCGGCCATGAAGATCACACGGTCGGCGGCGCGGCGGGCGAAGCCCATCTCGTGGGTCACCACGATCATGGTCATGCCGTCCTTCGCGAGGGACACCATCGCGTCGAGCACCTCGTTGATCATCTCCGGGTCCAGTGCGGACGTGGGCTCGTCGAAGAGCATGACCTTCGGCTTCATGGCGAGGGCCCGGGCGATCGCCACGCGCTGCTGCTGGCCGCCGGAGAGCTGGGCCGGGAGTTTCTGCGCCTGGTTGTCCACGCCGACCCGCTTGAGGAGCGACATCGCCAGCTCCTTGGCCTCGCCGGCCTTCATGCCCTTGACCTTCACGGGACCCAGGGTCACGTTCTCGAGGATCGACTTGTGGGCGAAGAGGTTGAAGGACTGGAAGACCATCCCCACGTCGGCGCGGAGTTTCGCGAGGGCCTTGCCTTCGGCGGGCAGCACCTTGCCGTCGATGGCGATCTCGCCGTCGTCGATGGTCTCGAGGCGGTTGATCGCGCGGCAGAGCGTCGACTTCCCGGACCCCGACGGTCCGATGACCACCAGGACCTCACCGCGGGCTACCTCGAGATTGATGTCCCGGAGCACGTGCAGGTCCCCGAAGTGCTTGTTCACGTTCTTGAGGGAGACGAGGGGTCCTCCCGAGGACGCGGGCGTAGCCGGCAGCGGTTCACTTGTCATGGGAGAAATCTAGCGAACTATTCCTCGCCGGCAATACACAGCGTCCGATTGGGCGCGATCGTGATTCAAGAGCAACCAAAGCCCCGGGAGCGCGGGGCGTTGGTTAGCCTAGGAAAATGTCTCCTTCCCAGCACCCGTCCGCCGATGACGACGCCCGGCTCCCCGCACCGCACGACGACGGGCAGGCGCGATCCGCCCTGTCCGGTCCGGGTGTATCGAACGGGGCGTCCAACGGGACGTCGGTCCAGCCGTTCGAGGCGGCCGCCGCAGGCAGGGCGACCAGGCGCAAGGGATCGGTGGAGCTGAGGCGGGGCCAGGCCACGGTGCCGCAATCGGACAACATGCTCCTCGACGCCGACGACAACGGCGGCTTCACGCGCACCGACCCGTGGCGGGTGCTGCGGATCCAGAGCGAGTTCGTGGAGGGTTTCGGGACGCTGGCCGACCTCGGGCCCGCCATCAGCGTCTTCGGGTCGGCGCGGACCGCGCGCGACTCCGCCTTCTACGCCATCGGCGAGGAGGTGGGCCGCCGGCTGGTGGAGGCGGGCTACGCCGTCATCACCGGGGGAGGCCCCGGTGCCATGGAGGCCGCGAACAAGGGCGCCTGTGAGGCGGGCGGGACCTCCGTGGGGCTGGGGATCGAACTGCCGTTCGAGCAGGGCATGAACGAGTGGGTGGACCTCGGGATCAACTTTCGGTACTTCTTCGCCCGCAAGACCATGTTCGTCAAGTACGCGAGCGGGTTCGTCGTACTGCCCGGAGGCTTCGGCACGCTCGACGAACTGTTCGAGGCCATGACCCTCGTGCAGACCCGCAAGGTCACCTCGTTCCCGATCGTGCTCGTCGGCGTCGCCTACTGGCAGCCGCTCCTCGACTGGATCGAGGGCACGCTGCTGGCCGAGGGAACCATCTCCGAGAAGGACCTCTCGCTGCTGCAGCTCGTCGAGACCGCGGAGGAGGCCGTGACGATCGTCGCGGCGTCGGCCGGCCACGAGCACGGCGTCTGAGCAGCCCCGTTCCCGCTGACGACTCTGGCACCATTGCCGTGTGACTATTCTCCTGGTGATCCTCGCCATCCTGCTGGTGGGAGGGACCGCGGTCCTCGCCTCGGGGCGGCCGCTTCCCGTGCCCTCGCAGCGGCTGTCCGCCGCCGTGCAGCCCGACTCCGGGCGCTCCGGAGCCGGCTCGACGGACGACGACGCCGGGGACACCGCGCCACGGTGGAACGGTCTCGGCCTCGTGGAACCGGTCGCCTCGCTGCCGCCGGTCCTGCTGCCGGACGCGCCGTCCGCGCGGGACGTCGACGCCCTCCGCTTCGGCCTCGGACTCCGTGGCTACCGCATGGACCAGGTGGACGAGGTTCTCGACCGGCTGGCCGCAGCGCTCGAGGAACGCGACGCCGTGATCTCGGAGCTGCGTGCCCGGCTCGCCGGACGGGACGCCGGACGGTGAGCGGAGCCGTTCCCGGCTCCGACGGCAGGCCGCGGTGCGGCTGGGCGGTCTCGAGCCCGGACTACGAGCGCTACCACGACGAGGAATGGGGGCGTCCAGTACGGGGGGAGGCCGCCCTGTTCGAACGGTTGAGCCTCGAGGGCTTCCAGTCGGGACTGAGCTGGATCACGATCCTGCGGAAGCGCGAGGCCTTCCGTCGGGCGTTCGCCGAGTTCGATCCCGCGGTGGTCGCGGGCTTCGGTGCCGGTGACGTCGACCGGCTCCTCGCCGACGCGGGGATCGTCCGGAACCGGCAGAAGATCGACGCCACGATCGTCAATGCCCGGGCGCTGCTCGCGCTCCCGGACGGGACCACCCTCGCCTCGGTCCTCGAGAGTCACCGCCCCGTCCCCGGCCCGGCGCCCACGGTGCCGGCGGACGTCCCGGCGATCACGTCCGAGAGCACGGCGCTGGCACGCGAGCTGAAGCATCTCGGGTTCCGCTTCGTGGGGCCCACGACCGCCTACGCCATGATGCAGGCCACCGGGTACGTCAACGACCACCTGCGGAAGTGCTGGGTGCGGTCCGTGATCCCCGGTGCCGGCGTGCCCGTTCCATGAGCCGCACGGGCACGACCCCGACCCGCCGGCCCACGGTGTCCGCGCCGCACTGGTCCCTGCAGGTGCTGGCCGTCTTCCTCGCCGGGCGCATCGTGTCCACCGCCATCCTCCTGCTCGCCGCAGCACGCCAGGAGGCCAGTCCGTGGTCGGGAGCGGCCCCCGGGTACGGCACGTTCATCAACTACTGGGACAGCGGCTGGTACGAGAGGATCTTCACCGAGGGCTACCCGTCCGAGCTGCCCCGGGACGAGCAGGGGGTGGTCGGTCACAACCAGTGGGCGTTCTATCCCGTCTTCCCGGGACTCGTGCGGCTCCTCGATCTGGCCACGGGCCTCGGCTGGGGGATCCTCGCGCCCGTCGTCGCCCTCGCCGCCGCCGCCGGCGCCTCCCTGGTCGTCTACCGCCTCTTCCGTCTGCGGGCCGACCACCGGACCGCCCTGGCCGGCGTCGCCGTGGTGTCCTTCGCCCCCGTCGCGGCGATCCTGCAGGTGCCGTACGCGGAGTCCCTGCACCTGCTGCTCCTCGCCTCCTCGCTCCACCTCGTGGCGACGCAGCGGTACTACAGGGCGATGCCCGTCGTCGTCGTCATGTGCCTCACGCGTCCTGCAGGGGTGCCGTTCGCGCTGATGGTCGGCATCCTCTTCCTCCATGCCCTCTGGACGGCGCGCCGCTCGGGCACCGATCCGTCCGGCCGCCGGCAGGCGGCCCGCCGGGTGCTGCCCCTGTTCCTGCTCGGCGTGGTGAGCTCGTGCGCGGCGCTCGCCTGGCCGGCCCTGGCCTGGCTGGTGACGGGGCGCCGCGACGCGTATGTCGCGACGGAGACGGCCTGGCGCGGGGAGCCGCTCGCCCCCTTTCGTCCCTGGTTCGAGGCACCTGCCGCGCTGCTGGGACCCGGTGCGGCGGCGCTGCTGGTGGCGGGTCTGCTGATCGGTGTCACCGCGCTCTTCCTCACGCCGGCCGTGCGCTCGACGGGGCTCGTCCTGGGAGCCTGGTGCGCCGGGTACATCCTGTACCTGGCGGCCTTCTGGGACCCGCAGTCGAGCACGTGGCGCATCCTGACGCCGCTCTTCCCGCTGGCGCTCGCCGTGGTGACCGCCCGGAGGGGGCGGCTCCTGTGGGTGGTGCTGCCGGTGTCGATCGCACTCCAGTTCCTCTGGGTGGACTGGCTGTGGGGCTGGACGCAGTCCGGACCGGACGGGGATTATCCACCCTGACTGTGACCCACGCCGCACCTGAATTAGCAGGTGCAGGCCTTGTGCTGAATAATGACAGTGATGACGTGCACCGCCGGACCCTCCGCAGGGCGCCGGGTCGGGGCACTGTTTACTGTCGCGCTACCGCTGATCGCGGTGGCGCCCTGTTGAAAGGGACACCCCCATGGCTGCCATGAAACCGCGTACCGGCGATGGACCGATGGAAGTCACCAAGGAGGGGCGCAGCCTCATCATGCGGGTGCCGATCGACGGCGGCGGACGTCTCGTCGTCGAACTCAACGCCGAAGAGGCGGGCAAGCTCAAGGACTGCCTGCTCACCGTCACGAACTAGCCGACGCGAGAGCACCGGGCCCCGCTCGAAGGGCGGGGCCCGGTCAGGCCCGCTGCTTGACCGCCAGGAGGAGTCCGGTGCCGGTCGGCAGGAGAGCGGACACGAGTGCCTCGTTCTCCCGGATGATCCTGCCCACCTGACGCATCGTGTTGGTCGACTGCTCGCGCACGGCCGGTTCCGCGACGCGGTCCTGGTCCAGGGCGTCGTTGATCACCATGATGCCGCCGTCCTTGAGCAGCCGCGTCGCCTGCTCCACGTAGACGGGGAGCCCGGGCTTGTCCGCGTCGATGAAGACGAGGTCGTAGGCCCTGTCGGTGAGCCTCGGCAGCACGTCGGCCGCCCGTCCGGAGATGGTCCGCGTGCGGTTCGACGGGATGCCGGCCTCCGCATACGCCTCCCGGGCCGCCCGCAGGTGGTCGACGTCCGAATCGATGGTCGTGAGCACGGCGTTCCGGCCCAGGCCCCTCAGCAGGCACACGCCCGAGACCCCCGCTCCCGCACCCACCTCGACGGCGGTCGTGGCCTTCGAGGCCGCCGCGAGCACGGTGAGGGCCGCTCCGACCGCCGGTGTCACGGGGGCTACGCCCAGTTCATGGGAGCGGTCGCGCGCCCTGAGCAGGACGTCGTCCTCATCGGGGAGCCCTTCCGTGTAGGACCAGCTGCTGTGTTTGTCGGCGGCCATGGACGTCCGTTCTGTGGTTCGCGGGAGATGGTACGGGTCGGGAGGCTGAAGCCCCGCCCCAACACTACTGTGCCGCACGTGTCCCATCCCACGGGGGACGCGGAGGAGCGGCGGCAGGGTAGCCCACGCACGTACCTGCGGCCGGCACAACACGCCCGGTGCTGCCAGCCAGTTCCCAGCTTCGTGGGAAAGACTTCCATCTCGGGACATCCGGCGCGAGTGCGGTCCCGAATCCCCGGTACATCGTTCACGGCCCCCGCGGCCGGAAGCGGTGCCCGATCGGGAGTCTCGGCGAGAAGGGGTACATGATGTCCAGCGTGAAGGCGGCACAGTCCGCCGAGGTCGTGTCCGGGGCGGACGCGCCGATCCTCGACGAGCACGGCAACCCATGGGTCGCGCCGTCCTGGGAGGAGGTCGTCACCACCTACTCGCCCAAGGTCTACCGCCTCGCCTACCGGCTGACGGGCAACAGATTCGACGCCGAGGACCTCACCCAGGAGGTCTTCGTACGCGTGTTCCGGTCCCTCGCCAACTTCAAGCCGGGCACGCTCGACGGCTGGCTGCACCGCATCACCACGAACCTGTTCCTCGACCAGGCGCGGCGCAAGACCCGTATCCGGTTCGACGGGCTCACGGAAGAGGCGGAGAGCCGCCTGCCGAGCAAGCACCCGGGCCCCGAGCGCAGCTTCGAGTTCAACAACCTCGATATCGACGTCCAGGCCGCCCTCGAGGAACTGCCGCCGGACTTCCGCGCCGCCGTCGTGCTCTGCGACCTCGAGGGCCTCGCCTACGACGAGGTGGCGCACGTGCTCGGCGTGAAGCTCGGCACCGTGCGCTCGCGCATCCATCGCGGACGCACCATGCTGCGCGAGAAGCTCGCCCACCGCGACCCCCGGACCTCCGGCGGGAGCGGGACCGCCCTCGGCGTCCCACGGATCGCCGGCCTGGGCTGAGGACGATGCTTCACCCCCGTCGCTCGCTGCAGGACCTCGTGGACGGCGAGCTGTCCGACCGACGCCGCATCGCCGTGGAGCGGCACGTCTCCCGCTGCTCGGCATGCGCGGAGACCGTCACCCGCCTCCGTGGCCTCAAGAGCGCCCTGCTGGGCCTCTCCAAGCCGTCGCCCGATCCGGCACTGCAGCGCCGCCTCCTCTCACCGGGCTTCGAGTCCTCCCTGAAGTCCTCCCCGCACGGGCATGACGTGCGCTCGGGTTCCAGCGCGGCCTTCGTCCGCGCGCATCACGAGCGGACCTCCCCACGGCGCCGGCACCGCACGCTCCTCGTGGCGGGCGGCTCGGCGGTCGCCGCGACCAGCGTCCTCGCCGGAGCGTACGTGGTCGGGGCGGAGGTCCCCCCGGAAGCAGTCGGGAGCGGCACCGGGACCGCGGCGCTGCGCTCCGGCTGGGAGTCGGTGGCACAGCGGACGCCCACCTACCTGGACGCCGGCCAGCTCGAGACGCTGCGCGCCGGGGGCTGGTACTGCCCCGAGCTCGAGTCCCTCGGCTTCACACTGAGCAGCGCCGAGGGCATCACCGTGGGCGGGCGGCCCACCCTGGAACTCGTCCTCGAGAACGACGGCGCCACGGTCACCGTGTACGAGCAACGCAAGGTCGGCGGCGTCCGACAGGCCGGCACGCCGCCCGTGAACGCCGTCACCGGCAACATCGTGACCTCGGACGGCTTCGAGCACATCGGAGGCGCCGACCAGGACCTGTGGGTGCGCTCGGGGGAGCCGTGGCAGGTTGTCCTCGACAACCCGACGGTCACCTACACCGTCGTGTCGGACCTGCCGGCCGCCGCGATGCCGCGCACCCTCAGCCAACTGGTCACCACCGAGCACGCGCAGCTCGCGCTGACGCCGCAGGTACAGGACGACCCGATGATGGAGCGGATCCTCCGGGGCCTCTCGAGGATCACGCATCCCCTGGCCGGCGGCTAGATGACCGTCCGGTGGCTGGGGCGTTAAGCCCCGGTGGCCGTTGTGCTGCCGGCCTCCGGGGGGCGCTAGTCGAATGTGATCGGCGCATGCCGGGAAGGTAGTCTTTTCACGTGTTGGGAATCAACGGCCTCGAACTCGTGGTCCTGGCGATCATCGCCGTCGTGGTGCTCGGCCCGGAGCGTCTTCCGGAGTACGCGGCCCAACTGGCACGGCTCGTGAAGGGTCTGCGGCGTATGGCGACCGGCGCCCGCGAACAGCTCCGCGAAGAGGTGGGCCCCGAACTGGACGAGGTGGACTGGCGCAAGCTCGACCCGCGCCAGTACGATCCCCGCCGCATCATCAAGGAGGCACTCCTCGACGACATCGAGGACGTGTTCAAGCCCGTCAGCGCCGGGGCGCCGAAGCCCGCGGTCACCGCCGCGGTGTCCAGCGCCACCCGTCCTGCCGTGTCCGTGCCGGTCGGTCCCCGGCTCGCAGCCGGCCAACCCGCGCCCTACGACCGCGAAGCCACCTAGGCCCTCCCCGCGGGGCAGGCGACGGCGGTGGTCCCGCTCGCCGGACCGGTGGTCGGTCAGCCATGGACTGTCCCACGCGGACAGGGCGGAGCTGTCGCCTCGCTTCAGCGCACGCTCACGGGAAGCTTGAGCCCCTCCAGGCCGCGGGGTCGGCGTGCCAGGGTGGACGCGATCGCGGTGAGCTCCTCGCGTGCCCTCGATTCCATCCGCGAGAGCACCAGGGGTGTGCCGGCGTCGCCGCCCTCGCGGAGCGACACATCCAGCGGGATGCTGCCCAGAAGCGGGATCCCGGTATCGAGCGTCGCCGACAGCCGTGCCGCCACCGTGCTCCCTCCGCCGGCGCCGAACAGCTCGAGCCGCCCGCCGTCGGGCAGTTCCAGCCATGACATGTTCTCGATGACCCCGGCCACCCGCTGGCCGGTCTGCGCCGCCATGGAGCCCGCCCGCTCGGCGACGTCGGCGGCCGCGCTCTGCGGCGTCGTCACCACCAGCAGTTCGGACGACGGCAGCAGCTGGGCCACGGAGATGGCGATGTCGCCGGTGCCCGGCGGGAGGTCGAGGAAGAGCGCGTCCAGGTCGCCGAAGTACACGTCGGTGAGGAACTGCTCGAGCGCGCGGTGCAGCATGGGCCCGCGCCAGGAGACGGGCTGGTTGCCCTCCACGAACATGCCGATCGAGATGACCTTCACGCCGTGGGCGACGGGCGGGAGGATGAGTTCGTCGACGCGCGTGGGCTGCTGCGTGATGCCCATCAGGGCGGGGACGGAGAAGCCGTGCACGTCCGCGTCCACGATGCCCACCCGCAGCCCCTGCGCGGCCATGGCGGTCGCGAGGTTCACGGTCACGCTGGACTTGCCGACACCGCCCTTGCCGCTGGCCACGGCGTACACGCGCGTGAGCGACGACGGCTCGTTGAAGGGGATGCCGCGCCGCCCGCCGGCGCCCTTCAGCCGCTCCTTCAGGGCGTCACGCTGGGCCTGGTCCATGACGCCCAGTTCCACCTCGACGGCGTCCACGCCCTCGACCGCGGCCAGCGCGGCCTCGGTGTCCTGCACGATCGTGTCCCGCAGCGGACAGCCGGAGATGGTCAGCAGGACGCGGACGCGGACCGTCCGGCCCTCGACGGATACGGCGTCGAGCATCCCGAGTTCGGCGATGGGCCGGCGAAGCTCGGGATCGATCACCGTGCCGAGGGCAGCACGGACGGCCGCCTCGTCGGGCATGGCGCGGCTCACCGGGAGGGTTTCCTCCCGGCGGGCTGCACCTTCGGCAGCGTCACCGTGTTGTCCGACGGCTTGCGGGGCTTCCGTTTCTGCAGGGTCAGTTCCTGGCCATCGGTCGTTTCGAGCAGCTCCTCGAGGATGGAGCGCAGCTCGGACCGCACGTAGTCGCGTGTCGCCACCTCACGCAGGGCGATGCGCAGGTCCGCGATCTCCCGCGTCAGGTACTCGGTGTCGGAGAGGTTCCGTTCGGCGCGCTGGCGGTCCTCACGCATGGAGACGCGGTCGCGGTCGTCCTGGCGGTTCTGCGCGAGCAGCAGCAGGGGTGCGGCGTAGGAGGCCTGCAGGGAGAGCATCAGGGTCAGTGCCGTGAACCCGAGTGCCGCGCTGTCGAAGCGCGCGTTCTCCGGAGCGATGGTGTTCCACGTCAGCCAGACCACGACGAAGACCGTCATGTAGAAGAGGAACTGCGGTGTGCCCATGAAACGGGCGATGTTCTCCGTGCCGCTGCCGAAGCGGTCCGGGTTCGGTCGCAGGCGCGGAAGGATGCGCTTGCGCGCCTCGCGGGGGGTGTCCAGCCCACGCGAAGTGGATCTCGTCCTCTCAGCCACGGCGATCACCTCGTTTCGGTACGGTCGTGTCGTCCTGTGCCCGCCAGTCGTCGGGCAGCAGATGGTCCAGCACGTCGTCGACGGTCACGGCGCCCACGAGGCGTCCTTCGGTGTTGACGACGGGTACGGAGTTCAGGTTGTAGGTCGCGAGGATCCTCGAGACCTCGCTCACGGCCGCCTGGTCGCCGATCGCCTCGAGGTCCGCGTCGATGATGTTGCCGAGCGGCTCCGGTGGCGGATACCGCAGGAGCTGCTGGATGTGCACCACGCCGAGGTAGCGCCCTGTGGGCGTCTCGAGGGGTGGCCGGCACACGAAGATCGACGACGCGAGCGCGGGCGTCAGCTCCTCGCGCCGCACATGGGCGAGCGCCTCCGCGACGGTCGCCTCCGGCGGGAGGATCACCGGCACGGTGGTCATGAGGGAACCGGCCGTGCCCTCCTCGTACTCGAGCAGGCGGCGTACGTCCTCGGCGTCGTCGGGCTCCATGAGCTGGAGGAGCTCCTCCTTCTGCGCCTCGGGCAGTTCGTTGAGGAGGTCGGCAGCGTCGTCGGGGTCCATCTCCTCGAGCACGTCGGCCGCGCGCTCGAGCGAGAGGGACGTGAGGATCTGCACCTGGTCGTCGTCGGGCAGTTCCTGGAGGATGTCCGCGAGGCGGTCGTCCTGGAGCTCGCCCGCCACCTCGAGGCGCCGCTTGTCGTTCATCTCGTGCATCGCGTCCGCGAAGTCCGCCGCCTTCAGGTCGTCGTGCTGGGCGACGAACTGCGTGGCGCCCTGCGGCTCGTCCGTGCCACCGTGCAAGGCGTCGAGCCAGTCGATGATGAGCCGCTCGCCTCCCCGGCGCAGTCCGCGCAGGGGCGATACCGCGCCACCGCGGCGCACGAACAGCTGGGAGACGTGCCAGTCGCCGGCGCGGTTGCGTTCCATGGCGATGTCCTCGACGACGGCGCTCCCGCTGCCGTCACGCAGCGTGAGCCGGCGGTCGAAGAGTTCGGCCACGACGAGCATCTCGGCACCGCGCTGCTCGAAGCGGCGGAGGTTGACCAGGCCCGTGCAGATGATCTGCGACGGGTCCATCGACGTGATGCGCGTCATCGGGACGAAGACACGCTTCTTGCCGGGCACCTCGACCACCAGACCCACGACCTGCGGCGCCTTCGCGGGGCCGCGGTCGAGCACGACGGCGTCCCGCAGGCGGCCCAGGCGATCGCCGAGCGGGTCGAAGACGTCCAGGCCCAGCAGTCGGGCGACGAAGACGCGGGTGGGGTTGGTAGTCACAGTCCTAGGCTATCGGGCGCGGAGGGCTCGGGCGGCATCGGCCGTCCGGAGGAGGGGAGGCGTGCGGCCGGCGGATCGACGGCCGCACGCACCCGATCTCCCGCGCTCGCGGGGGTTAGGCAAGAATGGACACCATGTCGACACCACCTCTTGGAACAACAGCCTCCCGCGATTCGGGCCGGGTCCTGCCCACGGGCGAGACCATCGGCCGCTACACCAGCTACCTGGACGCCCAGAAAGCCGTCGACTACCTCGCGGACAACAAGTTCGCCGTCCAGCGGGTCGCCATCATCGGCAACGACCTGAAGACCGTGGAGCGCGTCACGGGACGGTTGAGCTACCCGCGGGTGGCGCTGGGCAGCGCCGCCACCGGAGCCTGGTTCGGGCTCTTCGTCGGCCTGATCCTGAGCCTGTTCGGCGACAGCGAATCCACGATCACCATCGTCTCCTCGATCGCCCTGGGCGCCATCTTCTGGCTGCTCTTCGGAGTCCTGACCTACACGTTCCAGCGGGGCCGGCGCGATTTCACGTCCACGAGCCAGGTCATCGCGACCAGCTACGACGTCATCGTGGAGCCGAGCCTGGCCGGTGAAGCCCGACGCCTCCTGCAGCAGCTGCCCATGAACGGGCAGGCGCAGCACCCGGGCGGCGCGCCCACGGGCTGGGGCCAGACGCCGGGGCAGGCACCAGGGCAGGGGCAGGCGCCGCAGCAGCCGGCACCCGAGCGTCCTGCCGGATGGAACGACCCCTACGCGGGCCAGCCGATCCAGCCCCAGCCCGAGGGCGGGGAGGGCGGGACCGCGGGTCCCGGCACCACCGGACCCCGCCGGGGACAGTTCCCCGACCTCCCCGACGGCAGGCCCCAGTACGGCGTACGCGTCGACGACCAGCCCGCCGTCACCGCGGCGCCTGATGGGACCGGGGCCGCGGCGCAGGGAGCGACCGGGGCTCCTGGAGGGCCCGGCCAGGACGCGACGCCGGGCGCCGAGCGCCCCGGGGACGACGAGCGCCCCGGCAGCCACGGATCGTCCGCTGCCGGCGGGACGCGGTAGCGGCTCCTGCCGCCGGGCCACGGCGGAGCACGCCCGCGGCATGACGGAGGCCGGGACCCGCGGGTCCCGGCCTCCGTCATTTCCCGACCCGTCGCGGGCCGTCCGGGAGGGCTACTCCCCGGTGCTGCCCCAGATGCCCGCCATCCAGTCCTCGACGTCGTCGGAGTTGCGCGGGAGGGCGGCGCTGAGGTTGACCGGACCGTCGGCCGTCATGAGGATGTCGTCCTCGATACGCACGCCGATACCCCGGTACTCCTCGGGGACCGCGAGGTCCTCGGCCTTGAAGTAGAGACCCGGCTCGATGGTGAACACCATCCCCTCGGTGAGGACCCCGTCCAGGTACAGCTCGCGCTTGGCCTGCGCGCAGTCGTGGACGTCCATCCCCAGGTGGTGGCTCGTGCCGTGCGGCATCCAGCGGCGGTGGTGCTGGCCCTCGGGGGAGAGCGCCTCCTCGAGCGGGACGGGCAGCAGCCCCCAGGCGTCGAGGTTCTCGGCGAGGACCGTGACGGCGGCCTGGTGCACCTCGCGGAACTTCCGGCCGGGCTGTGCGGCGGCGAAGCCGGCGTCGGCGGCGTCGAGCACCGCCTGGTACACCTTGCGCTGGATGTCCGTGTACTGCCCGGTGACGGGGAGGGTCCTGGTGATGTCCGCGGTGTAGAGGCTCTCGGCCTCGACGCCGGCGTCGAGCAGGAGCAGGTCCCCGGCCCTCACCTGGCCGGTATTGCGGATCCAGTGCAGCGTGGTGGCGTTGTTGCCCGACGCGGCGATGGTGTCGTACCCGAGATCGTTGCCCTCCTCGCGCGCCCGGGCGAAGAAGGCACCCTCGACCACACGTTCGCCGCGAGGATGGGTGAGGGCGCGGGGGAGCGCGCGGACCACGTCGTGGAAGCCCTCGACGGTCGCGGCCACGGCCGCCTCCATCTGCTCGACCTCCCAGGAGTCCTTGAGGAGCCTGAGCTCGGAGAGCGCCTCGGCGAGGATCGCGTCGAGGGCGTCGGCCTTCTCGAGGTCCACGCCGGTGTTGATGCGTGAGGTGTCCACGAGGGCGTCGGCGTTCAGGTCCACCTCGCGGAGCAGTCGGATGCTCATCCCGCCGATCTCGGGCACGCCCGCGTCCTTCGTGATGGCGAGCTCGAGCTCGGCGAGGTCGGCCGTCTCGAGGTCCAGCTGGGCGTTGATCTGCGCCATGGACAGGCGCTGCCCGATCCAGAACTCACCGTAGCGGGCGTTGGCGTAGAACTCGGCGCTGTCGCGGCCCGCGAGTTCACGGAAGTACAGCGTGGCGGTGTGGTTCCCGCCGTCGTCGCCCTCTCCCGGCTCGGCGGGTTCGAGGACCAGCACGGCGTCCGGCTCGTGGTCCAGTCCGAGTCCGGTCAGGTGCGCGAACCCGGAGTGCGGGCGGTACCGGTAATCGGTGTCGTTGGAGCGGACCTTGAACGGGCCGGCGGGGATCACGAGGCGCTCGCCGGGGAACCGGTCGGAGACGGCACGACGGCGGCGGGCTGCGTGCTCGGCGACGGGGGCCACGGGCGGGAGGTCCTCGGATGCCGGCGCCCAGCTGCCGGCCATGAACGTCTTGAAGGCGTCGGAGTCGGGCCGCTGGGAGCGGTTCTCGTTGCGGTCGGACAGCGGCTGGCCCTCCGGTGCGTCGGTGGGGATGGCGGATGCGGGGAATGTGTCGTCGGTGCTCACACCGCCATCGTCCCACTCCCGCCGCGGGTCCGGGAAGTCCGGCCCCGTGCGCCTCGTCCACGCCGGTAGGCTGCGCGTCGTGGAGCACGCCTACCCGCCGGCCGGGGTGGACACGCACTGCCGCAGCGCCGACGGGCACGCGCGCGGCCTGCTCCTCCCGGTGGCGGGACGACGTCGCCCCTAGCAGGCTCGGCCCACGCGGTCCCGGATCGTCCGGCGTGCCTACCGTGGCCGGGCCCCACGCCGGTGGCGCGTAGATTGGTTCGGTGAGAATCGACCTGCACACGCACTCGAACGTCTCGGACGGCACCGAGGACCCCGACGTCCTCATCGCCTCCGCGGCCGCCGCCGGCCTCGACGCCGTCGCGCTGACCGATCACGACTCCACGGCCGGCTGGGACAGGGCCAGGGCCGCCGCGGAGGGGCTCGGCATCAGCTTCGTCCCGGGCATGGAGGTCTCCTGCCGGACGGACACCGGCATCAGCGTGCACGTGCTGTCCTACCTGCACGACCCGCTGCACGCCGGGCTGCGTGAGGAGATCGAGAAGTCGCGGGAGGCGCGGCTGACGCGGGCACGGCGCATGGTCGAGCTGATGGCCGGCGACTTCCCCATCACGTGGGACCTGGTGCTCCGGCACGTGACCGAGGGCGCCACCGTGGGACGCCCGCACATCGCCGACGCGCTGATCGCCCTCGGGATCGTGAAGACGCGCTCGGAGGCCTTCGACCGCATCCTGACGGCGCGATCGCCCTACTGGGTCAGCCACTACGCACCGCACCCCGCCGCAGCCGTCGCCCTCATCCGGGACGCCGGCGGCGTCCCGGTGTTCGCCCACCCGTCGGCGTTCAACCGCGGAGCGGTGGTCGGAGGCGCCGTGATCCACGAGATGATCGACGCGGGCCTGCTGGGCCTGGAGGTGGAGCACCGGGACAACCCCGAGGAGGCGCGCGTGGAACTGCGGAGGATCGCGCGGGACCGGGGGCTGCTCGTCACCGGATCGAGCGACTACCACGGCAGCGGGAAGCCGAACCTGCTCGGCGAGAACGTCACCGCGAGGGAGACCCTCGAGGCCATCATGGGCCTCGGGACGGGCACGGCGGTCAGCTAGGCGGGCGCCTTCGGGCGTCAGGTCCAGGGCGACAGGCGCGCGCGCATGACCTCGACGGCCTGCGGGTTGCTGTCCACGCAGACGAAGCGGCGGCCGAGCTTCCCCGCCACGGCGCCCAGGGTCCCCGAGCCGGCGAAGAAGTCCAGCACCCAGTCGCCCTCGCGGCTGCTCGCCGCGACGGCGCGCCGCAGCAGGCCCTCGGGTTTCTGGGTGGGGTAGCCGGTCTTCTCCCGGCCGGTCGGGGACACGATGGTATGCCACCACACGTCGGTGGGGAGCTTGCCGAGGGCCGCCTTCTCCGCCGTGACCAGGCCCGGCGCCATGTACGGTTCGCGGTCCACCTCGTCGCTGCTGAAGAAGTAGCCGGACGGGTTCTTCACGTACACGAGGATGTTGTCGTGCTTGGCAGGCCATTTGCGCTTGGCCCGTGCACCGTAGTCGTACGCCCAGATGATCTCGTTCAGGAAGCAGTCGCGCCCGAACAGGGCATCCAGCATGACCTTCGCATAGTGCACCTCGCGGTAGTCGAGGTGCAGGTAGAGCGTGCCGTCGTCGGCCAGGAGCCGCCACGCCTCGGCGAGCCTCGGCGCGAGGAAGTCCCAGTAGTCCTCGAAGGCGTCGTCGTAGCTCGCGAGCATGCCTTTGACGGTCGAGTAGGACAGGCCCTTGAAGCCCACGCGGTCCCCGGCGCCCTCCACCGCCCGAACCATCGTGGTCTGCTGGCGGCGCTGCACCCTGCCCGTGTTGAAGGGCGGGTCCACGTAGATCATCGTGAAGGCCGCGTCCGGCAGCGTGGCGAGGTACTCCGCGTTGTCCGCGTGCACCACGAGGTTGGCGCCGTCCGCGCTCCACGAGGGAGGCACGGACGGCGCAGGGAGCTCCGTCACCGGGGGTTAGTCCTCCGCGCCGCCGGCAGGCTTCGCGACGACCTCGCCGTTGCGGCGGCGGGTCCGGCTGCGGCGCTGGCGGTCGCCCGCGGGTGCCTCGCCCTCACCGGCGGGACGACGACGGCGTCCGCCCTCGGGCGCGTCACCGGCGGCGACGGCCGGGGCCTGGGCGTCGCCGGACGCGTCGGCCGGACGGTTGCCCCCGCGGCTGCGGCCACGAGCACCCCGCGAGCCCTCGCCGGAGGAGTCGCCCTCCCGGCGCTGGCCGCCGCGTCCGCGACCGCGACCGCCGTCGTTCCCGGCGCCCTCCTGGCGTGGGCTGCCGCCGCGCTTGCCGGTCTCGCCGAGGTCCTCGAGCACCTCGGCCTGGATGCCGGCGAGCTTGCGGTCCTTGCGGGGCAGGCGTCCCTTGGTGCCCTCGGGGATGTCGAGGTCCGTGTAGAGGTGCGGCGACGAGGAGTAGGTCTCCACGGGCTCGGGCGTGTCGAGTCCGAGCGCCTTGTTGATCAGGCCCCAGCGGGGGACGTCGTCCCAGTCCACGAACGTGACCGCGGTGCCCTTCTTGCCGGCACGGCCCGTGCGGCCCACGCGGTGCAGGTAGGCCTTCTCGTCCTCGGGGCACTGGTAGTTGATGACGTGGGTGATGTCCTCGACGTCGATGCCGCGCGCGGCGACCTCCGTGGCGACGAGGACGTCGATCTTGTCGCCGCGGAAGGCCCGCAGCGCCTGCTCGCGGGCGCCCTGGCCGAGGTCGCCGTGGATGGCGCCGGCCGCGAAGCCGCGGTCGATCAGTTCCTCGGACAGCTTCGCGGCGGTGCGCTTGGTCTTGCAGAAGATGATGGCGCGGCCGCGGTTGCGGGACTGCAGGATGCGGGCCACCACCTCGGCCTTGTCCAGGTTGTGCGCGCGGTAGATGACCTGGCGGATGTCCTTCTTGGTGATGCCCTCGTCCTCGGGATCCGCGGCACGGATGTGCGTGGGCTGCGTCATGTAGCGGCGTGCCATCGCGATGACGGGGCCGGGCATGGTCGCGGAGAACAGGAGCGTCTGGCGCACCGGCGGCGTCGCGGCGATCAGCGTCTCGACGTCGGGCAGGAAGCCGAGGTCCAGCATCTCGTCGGCCTCGTCCAGCACCACGATCTTGACGTTCTTGAGCACCAGCAGCTTCTGCCGGTACAGGTCGATCAGGCGCCCGGGCGTGCCGACCACGATCTCGACGCCCTTCTTGATGGCCTCGATCTGGGGCTCGTAGGCGCGACCGCCGTAGATGGTGACGATCCGCGCGTTGCGCTTCTTCGCCGCCGTCGTGAGGTCGTTGGCCACCTGCACGGCGAGCTCGCGCGTCGGGACGACGACGAGGGCCTGCGGGGCGCCGGGGACCGGGAGCTGCTCGTAGCCGGCGTCGTCAGGACCGACGACACGCTGGATGGCCGGGATGCCGAACCCGAGGGTCTTCCCCGTGCCCGTCTTCGCCTGGCCGATGATGTCGTGCCCGCCGAGCGCGATCGAGAGCGTCATCGCCTGGATGGGGAAGGGGTGGAGGATGCCGGCGTCGGCGAGGGACTCGACGATGTCGGGGCGGACGTTGAAGTCCGCGAAGGTCTCGGCGACGGCCGCGTGCGGCTCGTCGGTGGTGACCAGCGTCTCCTCGACGTCGATGGCGTCGACCGAATCGTCGGCGACGAGGTGGTGCGCATCCGTCACCGGGGTGTTGCCTGAGTTGATGTCGTGCACGTTCTACCGTTCATTCAGGCCCCGCGGCCGCTGAGGCTCGACACCCCCGGTGGAATCCATCGAAGGGCGGAGCGAATCGGCGGACGCTGAGGCGTCCAGTGGAAGCCGATCGCGGGCTTGCAACTGCATGCGGGCTGCGGAGGGAGACCTGCGCCTGCGGGAAAACTCGGGATCGAGTAGGTACTGCGGGTTATCGCGTGATAACGACCGGGCATCCATTACTACGCCTCTCAGACTACCCTGCCCGCTCCCGCAGGGCGTCATTGCGCGCCTGGAGGTGCGCATCGGTCGGTTTGACCTCGAAGCGCAGGCGGCGACGCGCGATGTCGGCCTCGAGCAGCACCACGGTCACGCGCTCGCCGGCGACGAGCTCCCCGTAGCACTTGGCCTCGAGCGGCGGCTCGGTGACCTGCACGGTCCCGGACAGCCGGGGCGCCTGCTTGCCGGGGGCGTCCTCGACGGCGGGAGGGGAGCCCTGCAGGACCACGGCGGAGAACGCCTCGCCGATGCGGTTGCTCAGGAGGGCGGCCTGCACCGCGTCCATCGCGCCCGAGTCGAGCCGGGAAGCCGTCTGGTTGGAGGACGCCATGAGGGCGTTCAGGTCCGGCAGGGCGGCGCGGACCCAGTCGGGGACCTCCTCGCCCGCGCACAGCGACGCGCAGGTCACGAGGACGAACCGGTCCACGAGGCGCCGCAGGGGAGCCGTGGTGTGGGCGTACGGTGCGGCGATGGCGGACTGGACGACGGCGTCGGGCACCCGGCCGTCGAAGGCGGTGTAGCCGGCGCCGCGGAACAGCGAGGCCGCGGCGTGCATCAGCGCGAGCTGGCGGGGGTCGGCGACGTCGAGGGTCCGCAGGAACGCCCCGTAGGGCATGTCCTCCGGCCAGGGATGCTCGAGGGCCTCGGACTGGCGCCGGAACTTGGCCAGCGCGCCGTCGTCGGGCTCGGGCATGGTGCGCAGGATGCCGATACCGCCGTCGATCATCATGCGGGCTGCGGCCATGCCGGTCATCAGCGAGATCTGGGCGTTCCAGTCCTCGCACGGCAGGGCGGGTTCCGTCACGATCGCGTAGCTCTCGCCGTCGTGCGTGATCTCCTGGCGGGGCAGGTTGAGGCTCGCGCCGCCGCGGTCGAGCTCCTGCTGGATGCGGAGCGTGCCGATCTCGCGCAGGAGGAGGAGCTGCTCATCGGCGGTGCCGGCGTCGATGTCCGTCTGGACCTGCGCGTAGGTGAGCTGGCGGCGGCTGCGCACGGTGGCGCGGCGGACCGTGACCGACTGCACCTGCGCCCCGGCGTCGAGCCGGAAGTGCCAGACGAACGCCGGGCGGTCCCGGTCGGGCAGGAGGCTCGCGGCGTTCTCGGAGACCACCTCGGGGTGCAGGGAGATCCGCCCGTCGGGGGCGTACAGGGTCTGCCCGCGGAGCCGCGCCTCGCGGTCGATCGCGCCCCCCGGCCGGACGAAGAGCGGGACGTCCGCGATGGCGTACCGGACCTCGTAGCCGTCCGGGGTGTCCTGCGTCCCGTCGTTCGCCGGCGTACCCGGCAGCCGCGCGAGATGCACGGCCTGATCGAGGTCGGTGGAGCCGGGCGGGTCGATCGTGAGGAACGGCAGGGCACGGAGATCCTCCGGCGGGAGGCCGGAGGCCGCCACCGCCTCCTCCGCCTCGCCGAGGACCTCCGGCGGGAAGTCCTCGCGGATCTCGAGTTCTTCACGCAGGGCACGCAGCGACTCGGTGAGGCGCTGCTGGGACTCCCGGTCCCTGAGATCCATATGCTGTGCGGGCACAGGCATTACGGTAACGCACGTCACAGACACGCGGCACGTCCGCCACTGGGCGGAACCCAAGGTTGCTACGCGTGCCCGGGCCGGCGTCCGGCGCCGTCCTGCAGCTTGCCGCGCCCCGGGGAGTGCGTACTCTTAGCAGAATGAACAACGGCTCCTCCGACAGCACGGCCCTGACCGCGACCCAGCGGGACGCCACCGCCGAGGACGCGTTCGCGAACCCCCTCTACGCGCGTTTCGTCACCGACCTGCTCGGCATCGTGGCCTACGGCGAGCTCTCCGGGTTCGAGCGGCTGTCCTCGGACGCGCGCTTCTCGCCGAGCCTCGCCGACCGTGCGAGCCTGGGCCGGCTGGCCGTGCAGGAGTTCGAGCACTTCGAGATGGTGGGGGCCTTCCTCGCGGACCTGCAGATCACGGTCGAGGACGCCATGACACCGTTCCAGGCATCCATCGATGCGTTCCACGAGCGCACCCGCCCCGGGGACTGGTACGAGTCCCTCATGAAGGCCTACGTCATCGATGCCTTCTCCGGCGACTTCTACCGTGCCCTGGCCGACAGCTTCGATCCGCGGACGCGGGAACTGATCAGCGCGATCGATTCGGGGGACGGCGCGGCCCACCTGCAGCGACGGCTGAAACAGGCCCTCTCGGACGATCCCCGGCTCGCCTCCCGCCTGGCCCTGTGGGGTCGCCGGCTCGTGGGGGAGGCCCTGACCCAGGCGCAGCGCGTGGGCATCGAGCGCCAGTACCTGGCCGGGTTGCTGTTCGCCGACGAGGCGGACCACACCCAGCACACCACGGCGCTGTTCGCGCAGCTGACCCGCAATCACTCCCGGCGTATGAGCGCCCTGGGACTCACGGCATAGGTCGGTGCTTCCCGCCGCTGGTCCGCCGCCGTGCAGAAAGACCCGCGGTCGACGGCGCGAGCGGCCGACCGCGGGTCCTCAGGGCAGCGTCAGAGGGCGCCGAAGCCCACGCGACGTGTCTCCTCGGCACCGATCTCCACATAGCCGAGTACCGACACGGGGACGATCACCTGGCGTCCCTTGGAATCCTTGAGGCGCAGGTCGGTGCCGCCGCTCATCGCCTGGGACACGAGCTCGGCGATCGCGTCAGCGCTCTCGGAGGATTCGAGGATGATCTCCCGGTTGACGTTCTGGATACCGATCTTGACTTCCACGGCGTATGCCTCCTGTTGTATGGGCGTGCTACAGCTTCGAAAACTACCCTAGATCTCCTTGGGGAACCGGCTGATTCCGCGCCAAGCTAAACGGTAGATCAGCTCCGCCGCCGCATCGATGTCGAGGCTGCCGTCCGTCTCGAGCCAGTACCGCGCACTGATCTGGGCCATGCCGGCCAGTCCCCGGCCCAGCAGGGTGGCCTCGACCATCGACAGCTGCGTGTCGCCGGCGATCACTCCGGCGATGGCGTTCGCGAACTGGGCGTTGAACGCCTCGAGCCGCCTGCTGACATCGGGCTCGTTGCCGATGTCGGACTCGAACACGAGCCGGTGGGCCTGGCTGTCCTGCGCGATGAACTGGAAATATGCGCGCATGGTCGCGTGCACGCGCAGCTTGTTGTCGTCGGTGGAGCGCAGGGCGTCCACGAGCAGTTCCGTGAGCTCGGCGAGGTGTCCGTCGAGCAGTGCGAGGTAGAGGTCGCGCTTGCCGGGGAAGTGCTGGTAGAGCACGGGCTTGCTCACGGAGGCCGCTTCGGCGATGTCGTCCATGGCGGCGCCGTGGTATCCGTTGCTCACGAAGACCTCCTGCGCCGCGGCGAGGAGCTGCCGCCGGCGTTCGTCCCGCGGCAGCCGGACGGCCTTTCCTGCGGTGGTCGGTTCAGCACTCACGGGAGGTGTTCCTCGGGCTCAGCGGGCGGGGGCGTCCGCCCAGTTTACCCACCCTCCCGTGTGCCGGTTTCCCGCGGGCCGCAGGTGGCCCGGGGGCCTCGCCGCACCATACCCTTGGGCATGACCGCTTCCCCGTCGTCGCCGCAGGCCCCCGCGAGTATCCAGGCTCCTCCGCCTTCCGGCGTACCGGAGCAGCTGCCGCCCCTGGTCGAGGCGACGGGCAGCCTGTCGCAGGAGGAGACGCTGCGGTACTCGCGGCACCTCATCATCCCCGGCTTCGGCACCGAGGCGCAGCTGCGCCTGAAGAACGCGCGCGTGCTCGTGATCGGCGCGGGCGGTCTGGGCTCTCCGGCGCTGCTGTACCTGGCGGCGGCGGGCGTGGGGACGCTCGGCATCGTCGACGACGACGACGTAGAACTCTCCAACCTGCAGCGCCAGGTCATCCACGGCATGCCGGACCTCGGCCGGTCCAAGGCGGCATCGGCCCGTGACAGCATCCACGCTCTGAACCCGCTGGTCGACGTGGTCCTGCACGAGGAGCGGCTGGACCGCTGGAACGCGCTGGAGATCTTCGCCGGGTACGACCTGATCGTCGACGGCACGGACAACTTCGCCACGCGCTACCTCGTCAACGACGCGACGGCGATCCTCGGCAAGCCGTACGTGTGGGGCTCGATCCTGCGCTTCGACGGGCAGGTCAGCGTGTTCTGGCAGGACCACGGCCCCACCTACCGCGACCTGTACCCGGAGGCGCCCCCGCCGGGCTCCGTGCCCTCGTGCGCCGAGGGCGGCGTGCTGGGTGTGCTGTGCGGGCAGATCGGCTCCGTGATGGTCAACGAGGCCGTCAAGCTCATCACGGGCGTGGGCAGGCCGCTGCTCGGGCGGGTGCTGGTGTTCGACGCCCTGGACATGAGCTGGCGGGAGCTGCGCGTACGGCCGGACCCGGCGGCGGCGCGGATCACGGAACTCGTCGACTACGAGGAGTTCTGCGGCCTGCCGTCCAGGGCGCCGGCGGCACGGGACGGGGACCGGGTCCCGACCGTCACGGTCGACGAGCTCGCCGGACTCCTCGCCGCGCGCTCAGCGGGCACGGCGGACTTCGACCTGCTGGACGTGCGCACTCCGGAGGAGCACGCGATCGTGAGCATCGACGGCGCCACCCTGGTCCCGAAGGAGCTCATCCTCGACGCCGACGTGCGGATCGACAGTGGCAGGACGGTCTACGTGCACTGCAAGTCCGGTGTCCGTTCCGCCGATGTGGTGCGTTTCCTGCGGGAGCGGGGCCATCCGGCCGCATGGTCGGTGGAGGGCGGGATCATCGACTGGGTGCACAGGGTCGAACCGGACAAGCTCACGTACTAGCCGGCGCCCCCGGTCGCAGCAGCGCGGTCAGGCGCTGCGGGCCGGCCGTTCGTGGTCGACGGGGCAGACGGCGCCGTCCGGGTGGGCATGCCCGTGCACGAGGTCCCGCAGCACCACGGCGGCACCGGATGCCGGGTCCGCGGGGGCCTTCTCGGCGACCGGCGCGAGGTCGATGCCGTACAGCGCCTCGAGGGCGGCGGTGTAGTCCTCCTGGCGTCCTTCCGCCGCGAGCTCCCGGGCGCGGACGGTCGGCACGTGCAGGAGCTGACGCACCATCCGCCGCAGGGCGAACTCGACCTCCTCGGCGGCGGCCGTGCAGCCGTGCTGCGCGCGGACGCGTTCCATCTCGGAGTCGAGGACCGCCTGGGTGTGCTGCCGGAGCGCCACGATGGCGGCGTTCATGGCCCGGGTGGTCTGCTGCTCCTCGAAGGAGCGGGCGGCCTCGCGGACGAGGTCGCCTGCCTGGGCGAGCGCGTCGGCCTGCTCCTCGGGAGCCGCGGCACGCACGGACTCGAGCGTGATGAGCTCGACGTCGGCGAGGGTCCCGACGGCGGGATCGAAGTCGTGGCTGAGGGCGAGGTCGATGACGACGAGGGGGCGGTTGCTGCCCTCGCGGACACGCTCGACGTCGGCGGCGTCGATCCGCGCGTCGCTGCCGCTGCAGCCGATGACGACGTCGGCCCTGCGCATCGCGCCCGGCAGGTCGGCGGCCGTCACGGCGGTTCCGCCGCGCGTGGCGACGAAGGCCTCGGCGCGTCCCGAGGAGGAGAAGACGGAGATGTCGGTGCAGCCGCGGTCCTTCAGGGCGGCCATCGTGGCGCCCGCATAGGCGCCCGTTCCGAAGAGCACCACCGTCTTGCGGGACCAGTCGGCGTCGGCGGAGATGTCGCCGGCGAGCTCGAGGGCCACGGAGACGATGGAGCGCCCGCGGCTGCCGAGGGCCGTCTGCGCGCCCACGTCCTTCGCGGTCCTGGAGGCGGCCTGGAACAGGCGCACGAGGCCGCCGCTGGCGGCTCCCGAGCCCTGCGCCTCGATGAGGGCGCGGCGTACCTGCCCGGCGATCTCGCGTTCGCCGATCACGGCGGAATCGAGTCCGGCGCCCACGGCGAAGAGGTGCTCGGCGACGCCCTGGCCCGTGTGGGTCTCGAAGGAGGCGGAGACGGACTGCTCGGGGATGCCCGAGTACTCGCTGATGGTCGAGACGATCGAGGAGCGGGCCGCCTCGACGTCGTCCTCGGTGGGGGCCTCGGCGTAGATCTCGAACCGGTTGCACGTGGCCAGGACGACGGCACCGGAGACGGCCTGGTCGTCGGCGAGCACGGCGGCAGGGACCTGGGGGGCCCCGACGCTGAGCCGGGCGACCGTTTCCAGGTCCACGTTCGAGTGTGTCGCTACAAGTGAAAGAAGTACCACAACCCCTCGATCATACCGAGAACGGGTGTCCCGTACCGAATAGGCGATCCTTACCGCGGCTTGCCTTCCGCGGATTCCCGCGGGATCCTGCCCCTCCGGCAGGGGCGTGATGTTGGCCACGCGGCGTCCTGGCGCGCAGCCCCGGTTAACCATCCGCCGCGATCTTCGGCAGAATCGGCTGTATGGACCTTGGCGCATCGCACCCGCTGGTCGACGGACGCACGTCCGGTTCGGCCCTCATCTCGGCCTATCGGGGGCGGACGCCGCACCGGCGCCCCGTGTGGTTCATGCGCCAGGCCGGACGGTCGCTGCCGGAGTACCGGGCGCTGCGCGAGGGCACGGACATGCTGGCCTCGTGCCTGGACCCGGAGATGGCCTCCGAGATCACCCTGCAGCCCGTGCGACGGCACGACGTCGATGCCGGCATCTTCTTCTCCGACATCGTGATCCCGCTCAAGCTCGCGGGCGTGGACGTGGACATCGTCCCCGGCGTCGGCCCGGTCCTCGGCAAGCCGGTGCGGTCGGCCGCCGACGTCGCCGCCCTGCCCACCCTCACCGGGGAGGCGCTCGAGCCCATCCGTCGGGCGGTCGCGCTCACGGTCGCCCAGCTTGGCTCCACGCCGCTGATCGGGTTCGCCGGCGCACCGTTCACGCTGGCCGCGTACATGGTCGAGGGCAGGCCGTCCCGCGACCACCTCGGGCCGCGCACCATGATGCACGCCGATCCCGACACCTGGCGCGCCCTGACGCAGTGGGCTGCCGACGCCTCGGGCATGTTCCTGCGCGCGCAGCTCGAGGCCGGCGCCAGCGCCGCCCAGCTCTTCGACTCGTGGGCCGGGTCCCTCGGCCTCGGGGACTACCGGACCCACGTCGCCCCGGCCTCGCGCCGCGCACTGGACCACGTGCGCGGCCTCGGCGCGCCCCTGATCCACTTCGGGACCGGGACGTCCGAACTGCTCGTCGCCATGCACGAGGTGGGCGTGGACGTCATCGGCGTCGACTACCGGCTGCCCCTCGACGAGGCGAGCCGGCGCCTCGGTGGGACCGTGCCGGTGCAGGGCAATATCGACCCGGCCCTGCTGCCCGCCCCGTGGCCGGTCCTGGAACGGCACGTCCGCGAGGTGCTGGCCGCAGGCGCCTCGGCGCCGGGCCATGTGGTGAACCTCGGACACGGCGTCCCGCCGGACACGGACCCGGACGTCCTGACGCGCGTCGTCGAGCTCGTCCACTCCGTGGAGCCGTAACCATGACGAAGGGCACGGCCGGCCCCGAGGGCGACGCCGCGACTTCGCCGCCCGGCGGCCCGCCGGAGCGTGCGCCGCGCCGCATCGTCGTCATCGGCGGAGGCATGGCAGGGCTCGTCGCCGCGCGGACGCTGCTGCGGCGGGGGCTCCGCGTCACCGTGCTCGAGCGCTCCGGCCGGTTCGGCGGCACGGTGGACGGGCGTCTGCTGGGAGGCTTCCAGCTCGACAGCGGCGCCGAGTCCTTCTCCACGCGTTCCGCGACCGTCCCCGCACTCGCCGCCGAGCTCGGGCTCGACGGCCGGATCGTCACCCCCGACGCCACCGGCGCCTGGGTGCAGCTTCCGGGCAGGGACCTCCGGGCCTCCGCGCAGCCCCTGCCGAGCTCCGGAGTCCTCGGCATCCCGGCGGATCCGTCCGACCCGGCGATCACCGCGGTCATCGGCCGCAGCGGCTCCCTCCGAGCCGCCCTGGACAGGGTCCTGCCCGTCGGGCCCCTCGCCACGCGCAAGAAGGTGAGCCTCGGGGAACTCGTCCGGACGCGCATGGGGGAGGAGGTGCTCACCCGACTCGTCGCGCCGGTCGCGGGCGGCGTGTTCTCCGCCGACCCCGCCGACCTCGACGTCGACTCCGTGGCGCCGGGGCTCCGGGCGACCATGGCCCGCCTCGGCTCCCTCGGTGCCGCGGCAGGGGCGCTGCGCCAGGCCGCGCCGGCCGGCGCCGCGGTCGGCGGACTCGTCGGCGGGATGGCGCAGCTCCGCGACGCCCTCGTGGCAGAGCTCACGGCCGACGGCGCCGATCTCAGGACGGGGGAGCAGGTCACGGGTCTCGTCCGGTCCGGCACGGGCTGGACGGTGACCACCGAGCACTCGACGCTGACGCGGCGCATCTCCGCCGACGGCGTCCTCGTGGCCACCGAGGGCCGCGCCGCCGTCGACCTCCTCGCACCGGCCATTCCCGCCCTGGCGGCCGAACGGCCGGATCCGGTCCCCGGCGTCGCCCTCGTGACGCTGATCGTCGACGTGCCGGAACTGGATGCCGCCCCGCGCGGCACCGGCGTGCTCGTGGCCCGCGGCGTCGAGGGCGTGGCGGCGAAGGCGCTCACGCACTCCACCGCGAAGTGGGCGTGGCTGCGGGACCAGGCCGGTCCCGGCTCGCACGTCCTGCGGCTGTCCTACGGGCGCGTGGGGGACACACCCGCCGACGTGGGGCTCGCGACGCCCGACGGCGCCCTCTACCGCCATGCGCTCGCCGATGCCTCGGCGCTGCTCGGCGTACCGATCCTCGAGGCGGACGTGCTCGACTGGGACGTGGTGCGCTGGGCCGGCGCGCTGCCCCACGCCTCGGTCGGGCACCGGGAGCGGGTGGCCCGGATCCGCGGACTCGTCGCGGACCAGTCCGCGTCCCTCGCCGTCACGGGTGGATGGCTCGCGGGAACCGGCCTCGTGGCCGTCATCGACGACGCCCGGGCCCGCGCGGGGGTGCTCGCCGACGCCCTCGCCGAGGGTCCTGCCGTCGCGCTGTGACGTTCATCTCTTCTACCCCTCGTAGAAGTGAAGGGATTCGGTTCGCCTCCCGGCGAGGGGCAGACTAGTACCATGACTGAGCACACCGGTACGGACCCCGCCCACGCTCCCCAGCAGACCGGAGAGGGCGCCGATGCCCCCGGTGAGCTGTTCTACACACTCTGGACGGTCTTCGCGCGCACTGCCGCGACCACCGGATCCGACGCCCGACAGCTCGAGGAGGTCACCTCGTCCTTCGCGGAGGACGGCGTGGTGCTCCGCGGTTTCTACGACGTCTCCGGCATGCGGGCCGACGCCGACGTGATGGTCTGGCTGCACGGGCCCCGCCCCGAGGACCTGCAGGCCGCCGTACGCCGACTGCGCCGCACCGAGACGTTCGCCGGGACCGGCGTGGTGTGGTCCGCGATGGGCGTCCACCGCGACGCGGAGTTCTCCAAGTCGCACAGCCCGGCCTTCTCGCGGGGGGTGGCCCCCGCGGAGTGGGTGTGCGTCTACCCGTTCGTCCGGTCCTACGAGTGGTACATCCTGCCGCAGGACGAGCGTCGCGAGATGCTGATGGACCACGGCATGAAGGGACGCAAGTACCCGCAGGTCATCTCCAACACGGTGTCATCCTTCGCCCTGAACGACTACGAATGGATCCTGGCACTCGAGGCTCCCGAGCTCGTGGACCTCGTGGACCTCATGCGGTACCTCCGGGAGACCGAGGCGCGCCGCCATGTCCGCGAGGAAGTGCCGTTCTACACCGGCCGGCGGATCAACCCCGACGAGATTGCAGAGGTGCTCCAGTGACGACACAGGCTTTCGACCCCCTCGAGGGTGTCGACGAGAACGGCCGCATGGCCCCGAAGGCGTACGACGCCGTGGTGCTAGCCTCCTTCGGCGGCCCGGAGGGGCAGGACGACGTCATCCCCTTCCTGCGGAACGTCACCCGCGGCCGCGGCATCCCCGACGAGCGCCTCGAGGAGGTCTCGCACCACTACCGCGCGTTCGGCGGGGTGAGTCCTATCAACAGCCAGAACCGCGCCCTGCGTGCGGCCATGGAGGCCGAACTGCGCGGGCGCGGCATCGACCTGCCCGTGTACTGGGGCAACCGCAACTGGGAGCCGTTCATCGCCGACACCCTGCAGGAGGCCTACGATGCCGGCCACCGCAAGGTCCTCGCCGTGACCACGAGCGCCTACTCCTGCTACTCGAGCTGCCGCCAGTACCGCGAGGACCTCGGCATGGCCCTCGTGAAGACCGGACTCGAGGGCAGGCTCGAGGTGGACAAGGTGCGGCAGTACTTCGACCACCCCGGCTTCGTCGAGCCGTTCGTCGAGGGCGTCGGCGAGGGACTCGCGAAGGTCCGCGCGGGGCTCGCCGGGCAGGGCACGCCGAACGCACCCGTCCACATCATGTTCTCCACCCACTCCATCCCCATGGGCGACGCCGAGGCGGCGGGACCCCGGGACGGCGAGGGCGGCCCAGCCCACGAGGAGGGTGCCTACGTGGCGCAGCACCTCGCGACCGCGCAGGCCGTGCTGGACCGCATCCCGGAGGCCGCCGGCGTCGAGTGGTCGCTGGTCTACCAGTCGCGCTCCGGCGCGCCCCACATCCCGTGGCTCGAGCCGGACATCAGCGACGCGCTGCGCGACCGCTACGAGGACGGGACCCGCGGCGTCGTCATCGTCCCGCTGGGCTTCGTCTCCGACCACATGGAGGTGGCCTGGGACCTCGACACCGAGGCCATGGAGACCTGCGCCGAGCTCGGCATCGTCGCCGACCGCGTCCCCACCCCGGGCACCCACCGGAAGTTCGTAGAGGGCCTGGTGGACCTGATCCTCGAGCGCACCGTCGAGAACAACATCGCCGACCGCCCGGCGGCGACGGCCCTGGGGCCCTGGTACGACGTGTGCCGTCCCAACTGCTGCGCCAACCGCCGCGGCGAGAAGCCGACCGTCGCGGCCGTCGATTCCACCGTGGGGACGCCGCTGCCCAACCCGGGGATGTGACAGTGCCCGGTATCCGGGTCGGCACGCGGGGCAGCGCCCTCGCGCTGACCCAGACCACCACCGTCGCCGAGTGCGTGGCGGACCTCGCAGGGCTGCCGTACGAGCTCGTGCGGGTCCGCACGGAGGGGGACATCCTCAAGGGGTCGCTCTCCCAGATCGGCGGCACCGGGGTGTTCGTCGCAGCACTGCGGGACGCCCTCCTCGAGGAGCGGTGTGACGTCGCGGTGCATTCGCTCAAGGACCTCCCCACACTGCCCGCGCCGGGGCTCACGGTCGCCTCGGTCCCCGAGCGTGAGGACGTCCGGGACGCCCTGTGCGCGCGGGACGGCCTGACGCTCGCCACGCTTCCCGACGGTGCCCGCGTGGGCACGGGGTCGCCCCGCCGCGCCGCCCAGCTGAGGGCCGCACGGCCGGGCCTGGAGGTCGTCGACATCCGCGGGAACGTGGACACGCGGCTCGGGCGGGTGGCGGGGCTCGTCCCCGGGGCTCCGGGAGACCTCGACGCCGTCGTCCTCGCCGCCGCGGGACTGCGCCGGCTGGGGCGCGACGACGCCATCACGGAACTGGTGGACACCGACGTCATGCTGCCGGCGCCCGGCCAGGGTGCGCTCGCGGTCGAGTGCCGCGAGAGCGAGGCCACACCGGGCATGCGCGAGGCACTGGCGGCCTACGACCACCTGCCCACACGCCTCGCGGTGACGGCCGAACGTGCCGTCCTGCTGCAGCTCGAGGCGGGGTGCGCCGCGCCGATCGGTGCCCTCGCTCGGCTGCAGGGAGACGAACTGGCCCTCGAAGCCGTGGTCTGCAGCCTGGACGGCCGCGCGATCCTGCGGCGTACGCGCTCGGCACCCGCCACGGATGCCGTCGGTGCGGCGCAGCTCGGGCTCGAGCTCGCCGAGGAGCTGCTCGCCGCCGGTGCCGCGGACATCGCGCCGCTGAAGGGCTGAGCCCTCCGTGGTGCAGGCCCGGGCCGACGCGCCGGTGGTCGTCCTTCGGCATCCCGCACGGTCCGTCCGGATCGCCGAGGCCCTGCGCTCCAGAGGCAGGGCTGCGTTCGCGCTGCCTCTCACCGACACGGAACTGCCCGAGGACCCTGGGGCCGTCACGGCGGAACTCGCGGCGCTGGGGCGCGGCCACTACGCGTGGCTCGTGGTGACGAGCGGCAACGGTGTGCAGGCCCTGGAGCTGCTGGCCCGGGCGCGGGGGACGACCCTGGCGGATGTCGTCCGCACCGGCGCTGCCAGGGTGGCCGCCGTGGGGTCGGCGACGGCCGGACTCCTGGCCGATGCCGGCTTGCTCGTCGACCTCGTCCCGGGGCAGGCGTCCTCCTCGGGCCTGCTCGATGCCTTCGGGCCCGGTCCCGGGTCGGTCCTCCTGCCTCAGGGCGACCTCGCCCCCGACGACCTGCGGGCCGGCCTGACCGCCCTCGGCTGGTCGGTGCGCCGCGTCACCGCATACCGCACCGTGCCCTATCCGGCGGACCCCGCCCGGCATCTGCCGGGCGTCGCGGAGGAGGGGGCGCCGCCGCCCCTGCTGTCCGCAGGCGACGTCCTCGGGTTCGCCGCGCGGCCTGTCCACCCCGCCGTCGTCTTCACGGCTCCGAGCGCCGTGCTGCAGTTCCATGAAAGGCTGGGGGGCGGGCCGCTCGCCTTTCTGCCGGTGGCCATCGGGCGCACCACGGCCGCGGCCCTCCGGTCGCACGGCTGGGAGCCTGCCGCGACGGCCGCGGAGCCGACCCCGCAGGGGATCGCGGCGGCCGTCGAGGAAGCCTTCACACGCGGCGTGCCCGTCGCCGCATCACGGAACGGAGATCAGCCATGAGTTTCCCCCAGCACCGGCCCCGGAGGCTGCGCTCGACCCCTGCCCTGCGGCGCATGGTCGCGGAGTACCGCGTCCATCCGTCCGAGCTGATCCTGCCGGCCTTCATCCGGGAAGGGCTCACCGAGCCCTCGCCCATCCTGTCCATGCCGGGCGTCGTGCAGCACTCCACGGACTCCCTGAAGCGCGCGGCGGCCGAAGCCGTGGAGCGGGGCGTGGGCGGCATCATGCTCTTCGGCATCCCCGAGCACCGCGACGCCACCGGCAGCGCGGGCATCGACCCCGACGGCGTCCTCAACCGGGCGATCGCCGACGTCCGCGCCGAGGTGGGCGACGCCCTCGTCGTGATGAGCGACGTCTGCCTCGACGAATTCACGGACCACGGCCACTGCGGCGTGCTCGCCGAGGACGGCTCCGTGGACAACGACACGACCCTGACCCTCTACGCGCGGATGGCCGTCGAGCAGGCCAACGCCGGCGCACACGTCCTCGGCCCGTCCGGCATGATGGACGGCCAGGTGGCCGTCATCCGCCAGGCGCTCGACGAGGCCGGACACCAGGACACCGTGGTGCTCGCCTACGCCGCGAAGTACGCCTCCGCGTTCTACGGGCCCTTCCGGGAGGCCGTCGACTCCCAGCTCGTCGGCGACCGGCGGACCTACCAGATGGACGCCGCGAACAGGCGCGAGGCGATCCTCGAGGTGGAACTCGACATCGAGGAGGGCGCCGACATGGTCATGGTCAAGCCGGCCATGAGCTACCTCGACATCCTCGCCGACGTCGCCGCCATGTCCCCGGTCCCCGTCGCCGCGTACCAGATCTCGGGTGAATACGCCATGATCGAGGCGGCGGCCGCGAACGGCTGGATCGACCGTCGTCGCGCCATCGAGGAGTCCGTCCTCGGTATCAAGCGCGCAGGTGCGCAGATGATCCTAACCTACTGGGCCTCGGAGCTGGCGCTCTGGCTCGACGAGAAGAACTAAGGAACCCGCCATGACCACATCCCCGACCACGTCGGACACCCTGTACGAACGCGCCCGCGCCCTCATGCCCGGCGGCGTCAATTCGCCCGTGCGGGCCTTCGGTTCGGTGGGCGGTACACCGCGCTTCCTCGTCGACGCCCACGGCGCCTACGTGACCGACGCGGACGGGCAGGAGTACGTGGACCTCGTCTGCTCGTGGGGTCCGGCGCTGCTCGGGCACTCGCACCCGGACGTCATCGCCGCCGTCCATCGCGCTGTCGACCACGGGCTCACGTTCGGCGCCTCGACGCCGGCCGAGGCCGACCTCGCGCAGCTCGTGAAGGAGCGCGTCCCCGCCGTCGAACTCCTGCGCATGGTCTCCACCGGCACCGAGGCCACCATGACCGCGGTGCGCCTGGCGCGCGGGTTCACCTCGCGCAACCTCATCGTGAAGTTCGCCGGCTGCTACCACGGCCACGTCGACAGCCTCCTCGCGTCCGCAGGATCGGGCGTCGCCACGCTGGCGCTGCCGGGTTCGGCCGGCGTCACCGAGGCGACCACGGCCGAGACGCTGGTGCTGCCGTACAACGACGTCGAGGCAGTCGAGGAGGCCTTCCGGACGCACGGCGACTCCATCGCCGCCGTCATCACGGAAGCCGCCCCCGCGAACATGGGCGTCGTGACGCCGGCGCCCGGCTTCAACGCGTTCCTGAGCCGCATCACCTCCGAGCACGGCGCGCTGTTCATCGTCGACGAGGTCATGACGGGTTTCCGCACGCATGCCGGCGGGTACTGGAAGCTCACCGGCGGAGCGGACGACGCCGAGCACCCCTGGACGCCCGACCTCCTGACGTTCGGCAAGGTCATCGGCGGGGGCATCCCGGCGGCGGCACTCGGCGGACGTGCCGACGTGATGAACTACCTCGCTCCGATCGGGCCCGTCTACCAGGCGGGCACGCTGTCGGGCAATCCGATCGCCATGGCGGCGGGCGTCGCGACCCTGACGGCCGCCACCGACGACGTCTACCGCCATGTCGACGCGCGCTCGCTCGAGGTGAGCGACGCCCTCACCGCGGAACTCTCGAAGGCCGGCGTCGACCACTCGATCCAGCGGGCCGGGAACCTGTTCAGCGTGGCGTTCGGCACCGCCGAGCACGGCGTGTGGAACTACGCCGACGCCCAGGCGCAGGAGGCATTCCGCTACGGACCGTTCTTCCACTCCATGCTGGACTCGGGCGTCTACCTCCCGCCGTCGGTGTACGAGGCATGGTTCCTCTCCGCCGCGCACGACGACGCCGCCATGGAACGCGTGCACGCCGCACTTCCCGCCGCGGCGCGGGCGGCGGCGGCAGCGGTTCCCGTCGACTGACGGCAGCGGCCGCGGCTGCAGCGCCGTTCCTCGGCGTGCCGGCCCACGACGGGCCGGTTCCCGCGCGGCCTGCAGGCCCACTCCCCGCTGGGCCTGCAGGCCGGGGGGCATCGCATCAGCCCGCGATCGGCGCCGTCCGCAGGGAAGGCGCCGATCGTCCGACGGGCGGCACGGTGTCGACCGGTCCCGCCCGCAGCGCCGTCGGCGGCTCCACCGGAGCCGGGCCCGGATCCTCCGGCGGCGCGATGACGGGCCATGCCCGCTCGATCACGGCGTCCGGCTCCGTCCGCCGGAGGTACTCCTCGAAACCGGCCGCCTGCCGCTCCGCCCAGACGATGAGTGCGGCATGGAGGTCGGTCGCCGGTCGCCGGAGGAACGCGTACCGGTCGGCGAGGATCCTGCCGATCTCGAGGGTCGCGAGGACATCGGCGGCAGACGTGTGCGCGTTCTCGAAGCGGACGCCGTAGTGCTCGCACAGCGCCGTCAACGTCCGCTTGCCGCGCCGGTACCGGTCCGCCTGCTTGTCCATGACGTAGGGATCGATCACGGGCGATGGGCGGGGGACGGGCACCTCATGGCGGCGCCCCTCCTGCTCCAGCACCGTGAAGTCGTACCGGGCGTTGTAGGCCAGCACGGGGGTGCCCTCGCCGAAGAGTCGTGCGAGGACCGCCGCGATGCTGCGGACCACCTCCACGGCGGCCAGTCCGTGAGCGCGGGCGTGCTCCGTCGAGACGCCGTGGATCGCGGCGGCTCCCTCCGGGATCTCGACACCCGGGTCGGCCAGCCACTCGTGGTGCTCGAGCACCTCGCCGCTGCCGTCGACGAGGACGATCGTCGCGGTCACGATCCGTGCCGACAGCGGGTCGCGCCCCGTCGTCTCGAGGTCGAAGGCCGCCCGCGGACCCTCATGCCAGCTCGTCATGCGACCACCGTACTGGCGGGCTCCGACGCTTTGGCGGAGCCCTCCGGCGAGCGCCGCCCCAGGCGGTGTCGCCACCCGGGGACGGCGGACCATGGGGCCGCTCCGCCCTGACGGCACGCTGCGACGGGTGGCGGGACGAGGGCAGGGCTACTGTTGGCGCATGCATCCCCGACCCGCGGACAGTGTCGAGCCGGAGCCGCAGGACGCCGCCGGGCCGGGTGGGGCACCGTCCCCGCGCGTCGACCCCGACGCATACGTCGAGGCCGTGCTCGCCGTCGCCGGGATGATCCCCGCGCGCCGCGTGCTGACGTACGGGGACATCGCCGAACTCCTCGGCTGCGGCGGTCCCCGGCAGGTCGGCAGGGCCCTGTCCCGCAGCACCCGGGACGTCCCGTGGTGGCGCGTCCTGCGCGCCGGGGGCCACCCGCCGCGCGGCTTCGCCCTGCCGGCGCGACGCCACTACGACGACGAGGGCACTGCCCTGTCCCTCCCGTCGGGACCGGCGGGCCCCGAGGAGTACCGCGTCGATCTCGGCGTCGCCCGCTGGTGGCCCTCGGAGGCGGACCAGGCGCGGATGGCAGGGCTCGGTGCGGCACTGCAGGCCGGGCGAGAGCGCCAGCCGTTGCGCTGCCGCTGATTGTCCGTGGCATGTGATGGTCTTGAGGCATGACGAGTACTCTCCCCGACGCGCCGCCGGCGGCCGGCGGTGCCCCGCACCCCGCTGCCACGGCTCGGCACCGGGGGTACGAGGCCGTCCTCGCGTCGCTGGAGGACGTCTCGGGGCAGGTCCTGGTCCTCGGTGCTCCCGGGAGCGGGAAGTCGTCGCTGCTCACGGATCTGGCCGTGCGACGCATCGAGGCGGGGTCCATCGGGCCGGAGGGGCTGCTGCTCCTCGCGCCCACGCGCGCAGCGGCCACCCGGCTCCGCGACGAACTCACGGCGAAGCTCGACCGCAGCATCAGCACGGCGCCCGCACGCACCTGGGCGTCCTACGCCTTCGACCTCATCCGGCGGGCGAAGGCCGAGGGCCGGATGCCCCTGATCCCGCGCACGCCGCGGCTCCTGTCAGGCGCGGAGCAGGACCTCATCATCAAGGAGCTGCTCTCCGGGCACGGACGGGACGGCGCCGCATCGCCCGGGTGGCCCTCGAGCCTCGCCCTGGCGCTGCCGACGCGCGGGTTCCGGCAGGAGATCCGCGACCTGTTCGACCGTGTGAGCGAGTACGGGGTACCGGCGGACGACCTCGCGGAGTGGGGCCACCGCTTCGACCGGCCGGACTGGGTGGCCGCGGCGGCGCTCTACCGGGAGTACCGCGACGTCCTCGACCTCCGGATGCCCGAAGCCTTCGACCCCGCGGGCATCCTGACCGCCGCCCGGGAGATCCTCGAGACGGACCCTGACTTCCTCGACCGGGAGCGGCAACGGCTCCGCCTGATCCTCGTCGACGACTACCAGGAGGCCAATCCCGCGATCCATGCGCTCCTGGGCCTCATCGGGACGGGCAACGACGTCGTCGTCACCTCCTGTCCCGATACCGTCGCGCAGGGCTTCCGCGGTGCCCGCCCCGAACTCACCGGACGCCTGTCCACCCTCTTCCGCCGCGGCGGGGGCCTGACCACCGTGACCCTGCCCGCGTCCCTGACCATGGGGGACCGGCTCGCGGAGGCGTGGGGCAACGTGGCCGCCCGGATCGCCACGACCGGCGTCAGCACGGCCTACCGGACACCCCAGGGCGAGACCGCCTCCGAGCAGGAAGCCGAGCCGGGCGGGCACCGGATGGGGGAGCAGCACGGGACCCGGGAAGACGGTCCGACGGCTGATCGTCCGGTGGTGTCCGCCCACGTCCTGGACAGCGCGTTCCACGAACAGCGGTTCGTCACCCAGCGGATCCTCGAAGCCCACCTGTTCGACGAGCGCAGTCTCGACGACATCGCGGTGATCGTCCGGAACGGGGCGCAGGTATCCGCCGTACAGCGCTTCCTGACCGCGCAGGGCATCGCCGTGAACGTGCCCGCCGCGGAGACCGCGATTCGGGAGGAGCCCGCCGTCCGGCCTCTGCTCGATCTCTACGCCGTGGTGGTGGGGAGGACGGAATTGGACGCGGAACTGTGCATCTCCCTGCTGACCTCGCGGATCGGCGGGGCAGGCAGTCTCGACCTCCGCCGGCTCCGCCAGATCCTGCGGCGCACGGAACTCCAGCAGGGCGGCGGCCGCACGAGCGATGAGCTCCTCGCCGCCCTGTTCACCTCACCCGTGGACATCGCCGCGCTGCCGTCCGAGGGTGCCCCCGTCCGGCGGCTGCACCGCATGCTGGAGGCCGCCAGGGCCGCGACAGCGGACCCGGCACGGGACCCCGAGACCGTCCTGTGGGCCCTCTGGTCGGCGTCCGGTCTCGCGCAGCAGTGGTCCGCCGCAGCGCTGTCCGAGGGACCATCCTCGGCCCGTGCGGACCGGGACCTGGACGCGATGATGGCGCTGTTCCACACGGCCGAGCGCTTCGTCGAGCAGATGCCGGGAGCCGACCCCGAGCTCTTCCTCGACTACATCCTCAGCCAGGACATCCCCATGGACACGCTGACGCAGCGCACAGCCCGGCAGGCGTCCGTCTCGGTGCTCACACCCGCGAGCGCAGCCGGGCGGCACTGGCCGTTGGTGATCGTCGCGGGCGTGCAGGACGGCGTCTGGCCGAATCTCCGGCTCCGCGGAGAACTCCTCGGGTCCGGGGAGCTGCGTGCACTGCTCGATCACGGGGAGTCCTTCCGCAGCACCCGGGACCCGGTGTCGCTGCTGCAGGACATCCGCTTCGACGAGCTGCGGACCTTCTCCCTCGCGGTGTCCCGGGCAACCCGGGAGCTCGTATGCTGCGCGGTCTCGTCGCAGGACGAACAGGCGTCCCAGTTCCTCGACGTGCTCGACCCCCTGCCGGCCGGTGCGGCGGAGCGCGCGCGCACCGAGGTGCTGCGGCCCGTCACCCTCCGCGCCCTGGTCGCCGAGCTGCGCAAGTTCGCGCAGGACCCGCAGGCCGCCCCCGCCCTGTCGCGCGAGGCCGTCCGGCACCTGGGGCACATGGCCGTGCTCGAGCCGCCCGTGCCCGGTGCACACCCGGCACAGTGGTGGGGTGTCTTCGGCCTGAGCAGCGAGGAACCGGTGGTGCCGCCGGATCAGCCCGTGCCGGTCTCGCCCTCGAAGGTGGAGTCGGTGCTCACCTCGCCCCTGAGCTGGTTCGTCTCGGCCGCCGGGGGAGAGAGGACCACCGACTTCGCCCGCTCCCTCGGGACCCTCGTCCACCAGATCGCGCAGGACCTCCCGGAGGCCACCGGCAACGAGTACGTCCGCGAACTGGAGCGGCGCTGGCCGCAGCTCGGGATCAAGGACACCTGGGAGGGACGGGCCGACTTCCGGCGCGCCGAGACGATGGTGCGCAAACTCGCCGCGTACGTGCTCTCGATGCGGAAGGAGGGCCGGATGCTGCAGGCGACCGAGGTCGATTTCTCGGTGGACCTCGAGGTGCGGATCGACGGCGCGGAGCGGATCGCGCGGCTCCGCGGGCAGATCGACCGGCTCGAGCTCGACGCGGAGGGCCGGTTCGTGGTCGTCGACCTGAAGACGGGCAGGAACGCTCCCGCCGGAGCCGACATCGCGCGGCATCCGCAACTCGCCGCCTACCAGACGGCCGTTGCCGCAGGGGCGCTGGCGGGCGATGACAGCGGTGCGCCCGACGACGGGGCCGCCGCGGGAGACCCGGGCACACCGGGCGGTGCGTCGCTGGTCCAGCTGGGCAAGAGCGACAAGAACGTCTCGGTGCAGGCGCAGCCTGCCGTGGGCCCCGAGGACACCTGGGCGAGGACCATGATCCAGGACGCCGCCGCGCTCATGGCTGCCGAGACGTTCGAGACGATCCACGACCCACGGCGGTCCGGGTTCGGCGGTAGCGGCTGCCGGTTGCCCGAGATCTGCCCGTTGTGCGAAGAAGGCAAGCAGGTGACGCAGTGATGGCTCCCGAGCCGACGACGATCCGGTACTCCGCCCGGCGACTCGCGGAGCTGCTCCACTCCGACCCCGATGCCCCCGTGCCGTACCCCACCGAGGATCAGGCGCGCGTCATCGAGGCCCCTCTGGAGCCGCTCCTCGTCATCGCCGGGGCGGGATCCGGAAAGACCAGGACCATGGCCGACAGGGTCGTCTGGCTCGTCGCCAACGACCTCGTGCGCCCCGAGCAGATCCTCGGCGTCACCTTCACGCGGAAGGCCGCCGGTGAGCTCGCCTCGCGCGTCCGGCAGCGCCTGGCCCAGCTCTACACGGCCCTCGACGGGGAGCCGTCGGCCCCGGCGGGAGCCGACGCGCTCGACCGGCTCGACCCGACCATCTCCACCTACCACTCCTTCGCGAACGGGATCGTGCAGGACTACGGGCTGCGCATCGGCGTCGAACGCGACTCGGTGATGCTCGGCACCGCCCAGTCCTGGCAGCTCGCCGCCTCCGTGGTGGAGACCTACGACGGGGAGTGGGAACACCTCACGGGTGCGAAGAGCACGCTCGTGAAGGCCGTGCTGGACATGGCGGGGGAGTGCGCGGAGCACCTGGTCAGCCCCGCGACCGTGCGGGACGAACTGCGCCGCCACATCGAGTACGTGTCCTCGCGGCCCTATGTCGCGGGCTCCCCGAAGACGTCCACCCAGGACGCGGCGAAACTGCTCAACAGGCTGCGCGTCCGCGTCACCGTCACCGAGCTGACCGAGCGGTACGCCGCTGCGAAGCTCGCGCGCCGCCAGCTCGACTTCGGGGATCTGGTGTCCCTCGCTGCACGGATCGCCCGGGACATCCCGGAAGCGGGCACGATGGAACGCGAGAAGTACAGGGTCGTGCTGCTGGACGAGTTCCAGGACACCTCGCACGCGCAGATGGTCCTGTTCTCGCGGCTGTTCGCCGACGGGCGCTCCGTCACGGCGGTCGGCGATCCGCACCAGTCGATCTACGGCTTCCGGGGCGCTTCCGCCGGGCAGCTCGCGACCTTCCGGACGGCCTTCCCGAAGGTGCACGACGGCGGACTCACGCCGTCGGAGGTCGCCCACCTGTCGGTCGCCTGGCGGAACTCGACGTCGATCCTCGAGGCCGCGAACACGGTGTCCGCGCCGCTGAACGTTCCGGCGCCCTGGCTCCGCACCACGTCGGTGCAGCAGGTCCCCGGTCTCGTCGCCAGGCCGCAGGCACCGCTCGGCGAGGTGCTGCTGGGGCGATTCCTCACGGACGCCCCCGTGAGCGTCGCAGATCGCGGACCGGAGGATGTGCAGCACACCGTGCCGGCCCTGAGCGAGGCGGAGGCCGTCGCCCGGGAGGTTCTCCGGCAGCGCGGGCGCAGCTTCGAGACCGACGACGACGGCAGCCCGCTGCGGCCCACGATGGCCGTGCTGTGCCGCGGGCGCAAGCAGTTCGATCCCATTCGGCGGGAACTCGAGCGCGCCGGCGTCCCGGTCCAGATCGTGGGCCTCGGCGGGTTGCTGCGCACCCCCGAGATCGTCGATCTGCTCGCCACCCTGCGGGTCCTGGGTGATCCCGACCGCTCGGATGCGATGCTCCGGCTCCTGGCCGGCGCGCGCTGGCGGCTGGGCCCGGCCGATCTCATGGCGCTCGGCGACTGGTCCCGGCAGCTCGCCCGGACGCGCGAGGCCCTGTTCCGTCGCGGTGGGGCGGCAGGGGAGGAGCTCGACCACGAGCAGGGTGAAGCCGCCGTCGTGGCGCCCGACCTCGCCGAGGCGGGCAGCCTGGTCGAGGCCGTCGACTACCTCCCGCCCACGGACTGGGTGTCGTCCTCGGGCAGGTCGCTCAGCGAGACGGCCCGGCGCCGGCTCGATGCGCTGCGGCGTGAGTTGCGGGCGCTGCGGAGTTTCGTCGGGGACGACCTCGGCACCATGATCGGTGAGGTCGAGCGTGCGATCCTGCTGGACATCGAGGTGGCGGCGAAGCCGGGTGTGAGCATCCACGAGGCACGCCGCAACCTCGACGCCTTCACGGAGGCCGTCGCGGGATTCGTGTCCACCGCCGAGAGGGTCGACCTCCCGGCGTTCCTCGCCTGGCTCGAGGCGGCGGACCAGGAGGAGGACGGACTGCCCGTGACGCAGCTCGAAGCGAGCCGGGACGCCGTGCAGCTCCTGACGGTCCACGCCTCCAAGGGGCTCGAGTGGGACGTCGTCTTCGTGCCGGGCCTCAACGACGGGTCCTTCCCCAGCGGCAAGGATTCACGGTGGAGCAGCGGCGACGCCGCGATCCCCTGGCCGTTGCGCGGGGACGCGAGGGAACTCCCGCAGTGGGACTGGGAGCAGCAGGACCAGAAGGAATGGCTGACCAGCGAGAAGGAGTTCACGGGCGAGGCCCGGGCCCATGCTGAGCGGGAGGAACGCCGGCTCGCGTACGTCGCCTTCACCCGGGCGAAGCACGCGCTCGTGTGCACCTCGTCGGCGTGGGGCGGGGGCCGGTCGCGGCCGTCGGCGCCGTCGTCCTACCTCGCGGACCTCGCGCACCTCGCCGAGTCCGGTTCCGCCGGGTTTACGATGCCGCACTGGGTCGCGGAGGAGGACGAGGGCGACGCCAATCCCGCGAACGCGAGCCCCGAGCGTGCGGCGTGGCCGTTCGACCCCCTGGGTGCCCGGCGCACGTCCATGGAACGCGCTGCGCGTGCGGTCCTTGAGCAGGCCGCGGCACCCGCCCCCGAGGTGGAGGTCGACGGCGGCCGCTGGGGACGGGAGGTCCGGCTGGCCCTGGCCCGGCAGGCGCGCGAGCGGGAGCGGATGCCCCTCGCGCTGCCCTCGCACATCTCGGCCTCGACCCTCGTGGAGCTCCGTGAGGACCCGGGCGCGGTGATGCAGCAGCTGCGGCGTCCGCTGCCCCGGCGCCCGGGCTCGGCTGCGCGGAAGGGGACGGCGTTCCACGCCTGGATCGAGGAGTTCTACGGCTCCGGCGGCATGCTCGACCTCGGCGAGTACCCTGGCGGAGCGGACGCCTACGTGGACGAGACCCTCGGCCTGCAGGACATGGCCGCGATCTTCGAGCAGTCCGAGTGGGCGCTCCGCGAACCGGCAGCGATCGAGGCGCCGATCGAGACGAGGATCGGTGGCATCGTGGTCCGCGGGCGCATCGATGCGGTGTTCCGGGACGCTGACGGCGGCTGGGACCTCATCGACTGGAAGACAGGTCGCCCTCCTGCTCCCGACCGGCGCGCAGCCAAGGCCGTGCAGCTCGCGGTCTACCGCCTCGCCTGGTCCCGCCTGAAGGACGTCCCGCTCGCGAAGGTGCGGGCTGCCTTCTTCTACGTCGCGGACAACCTCGTGGTCCGCCCGCACGACCTCGCCGACGCGGCGGAGCTCGAGGGGATCATCCGGGCTGCGGCCACGGCGGCGTGAGCACGATGCCGGCCGCCTTCCCGTGCGGGGCCGGTGAGGTCGACGCCCGGCACGAGCGGCGCGGCGGCCTCAGTTGCGGGAGGAGACGATCGGCAGGGCCGAGGTCGCGACGTCGTCCGGCGACCCTGCGCCCGACACGTCGTTGCGCAGCAGGGCCGTGGCGGAGGTCGCGCCGGTCCGCTGACGACCGGCCGTCAGGCGGGCGTAGGCGAGGGACGAGCCCGAAGCGGTCCCGTCGGAGTCTCCATGGGGAGCCGACCGGTCCTCGTCGCGGCTGGAGGGCTGCGCCGAGGGGCTGCCCGGCAGCCGGTGGAACCGCTGGCCGGCAGGACCATCCGGATCGTAGGCATGGCTACCCGCCCTCCAGGAATGGCCGTCCGCGCCTGCGGCCCGGTCGCCCGTCCCGGCCCGTTCCTGCGCCGGAGAGTCCTGCAGAGCGCCCTCGTCCACGGAAGGATGCTGCGGCCGACCGTAGACCAAGCGAGCACCGGTAGCAGGAGAACCCTCCGCCTCGTCGGGGGCGTCGGTCCCGAGTTCGTCACCCCACTCGAGGCGTTCCTCGTGGGCCCGCTGCGCACGCTCGGCGGCCTCGTGCTGCTCACGTTCGATGGACTCGACGTCGGCCTCGAGCGTGGCGAGCATGCCCTCCGCCTCGTGGATCATCGCGGCGTCCTCGAGGGCCACCCCGCGCACCAGCCACTGCGCCAGGGCGAATTCGGCAGCGAGGGCGGCACGACGCGGGAGGTGCGGGTCGACGGCGCTCGTCCTCGCACCCGCGTACGCCTCATGCACGGCGTCGACGAAGGCCGTGTCCTCGGCGGCTGCGAGCCAGGCGAAGTCCTCGGCGGGATCGCTGATGCTCAGGTCGGTCCAACCGGTCACGGCGGACACCCGGCCCGCGGAGACCAGGAGATGGTCCTCGTGCAGGTCTCCGTGGATCACTGTGGGGCTGAACCGCCACAGCGTCACGTCCTCGAGGGCGTGCTCCCAACGGCGCAGCAGGATGGCCGGGATCCTGCCGGTCGTGGCCGCCTGGTCGAGTTCGTTCAGCTTCCGCTGCCGGTACTCGTCCGCCTCGTAGCCCGGGAGGTCGGCGCGCTGCACCATGTCCTTGGGCAGTTCGTGGATCGCGGCGATGACGCGTCCCAGTTCCCGTGCCATGGTTCGTCCGCCGCCGGTCAGCGCGTCGAGCGACCGGGTGGTCCCGGCGAGGTGGGAGTACACGAACGTGCTGAGTTCACCCTGGCGTACGCTCCCTGCCATGTGCGGGATGAGGAAGGGGAGTTCCGCCTTGACCGCGGGAGTGAAGGCGCGCAGCGCCTGCAGCTCCGTCTCGAGCCGCATGCTGGCCTCGGCATGCTTCGGTGAACGGACCCGCCACTGTTTCCCCGCGTCGTCGACCAGCAGGGCGGAGTCGAAATCGGCGGCGTCGTCGGGAGCGCCTGCGACGCCCGTCGGAGCCAGGCCAGGTACTGCGGCGCTTGCGATGGCGGCAAGTTCCATGGGTGTCCGTTTCACAAGATCAACCGTAGGGCGTGCGCGCACCGGCCGCGCAATCCCGGTGCGGCGAGTCGCCAGATGCACTACTCGTCCTGGGTGTGCACTAGTCCTCCACCTACTCTGCGCTGAATGGGTTTTGGGGGAGCGAGAACGTACCGTAGAACCATGACCGATCCCCTCCGGACCCTTGTGCTGCCTCCCCTCGGATCGCTGCCGCTCTCGCGCGCGGGGTCGGACCGGGACGGTGACGCGAGGACCACCGGTAACTTCCTGGAGGACCTCTGGGCCTCGGACGGGACGAGGGTCCTCGCGCTGGCCGGGGGGAGGGCCCCGGTCCAGGGGAACGCGCTCCTGCTCGTCGCGCCGTCCGACATCCAGCGGCCCGAACTGCTCGTCTACCTGGGGCGGATCGACGAGGGATCCGCCGATGCGGGGCAGAGGGTGGTCCTCGCCGTCCTCGAGGAGGAGGACCACGACCTGGCTCCCCGGGAGCAGTGGATGGGCCTGCGCGACATCGCCGTGTCGCTGGACGCCCGCGACGCCGGGCTCTTCGTCGAGGGTGCGTCCGTCGCCAACTGGCACGCCACCCACACGCACTGTCCCCGCTGCGGCTCGGCCACCGACGTGCGGGACGCCGGCTGGGTCCGTCAGTGCCCCAGGGACGGCTCGCAGCACTACCCGCGTACCGACGCCGCGATCATCGTCTCGGTGATCGACGACGACGACCGCCTGCTGCTCGGGTCCGCCGCCACCTGGCCGGAGAACCGTTTCTCGACCCTCGCGGGCTTCGTCGAACCGGGCGAGTCGCTGGAGGCAGCCGTCATCCGGGAGGTCGCCGAGGAATCCGGCATCGAGACCGAATCCCCGGAGTACCTCGGATCGCAGCCCTGGCCCTTCCCGGCCTCCCTGATGCTCGGCTTCACGGCCCGCGCCGTCACCACCGACGCCGTGCCGGACCGCGTGGAGATGCGCACCGTCCGCTGGTTCACGCGCGAGGAGCTCTTCGCCGAGGTGCGTGACGGGACCATCACCGTGGCCGGAGGTGTCTCGATCGCACGCGCACTCATCGAGCGCTGGTACGGCGGACCCCTGGACGAGGAGCCATCGGAGGCACGTCCCTGATGTCCGGACTTCTGCTCGAGGACAGCATCCTCGAGGGGCTCGACGACGAACAGCGGACGGTGGCGAGTACCCTCACCGGTCCGCTCTGCGTGCTCGCGGGAGCGGGCACGGGCAAGACCCGCGCGATCACCCACAGGATCGCGTACGGCGTCCACACCGGCGTCTACAAGCCCCAGCAGGTGCTCGCGGTGACCTTCACGGCCCGCGCGGCGGCGGAGATGCGCACCCGGCTCCGGGACCTCGGGGCCGGCGGTGTGCAGGCCCGGACCTTCCACGCCGCCGCCCTCAGGCAGCTGCAGTACTTCTGGCCCCAGGCGGTGGGCGGACCCCTGCCCGCACTGGTCGACCACAAGGCCCAGCTGATCGCGGAGGCCGCACGGCGGCTGCGCCTGTCCACGGACCGCGCCGCCATCCGCGACGTCGCGGCGGAGATCGAATGGGCCAAGGTCTCCATGCTGACCCCCGACGGATACGCGGCCGCAGCAGCGGGTCGGGCGGAACCGGCAGGCATGGACCTCGTCAGCGTGTCGCGCATCTTCTCGGCCTACGAAGACCTCAAGATCGACCGCAACCTGATCGACTTCGAGGATGTGCTCCTGACGACGGTCGCCATCCTCGAGGAGGACGAGAAGGTGGCGGCGACCGTGCGGGCCCAGTACCGGCACTTCGTCGTCGACGAGTACCAGGACGTCTCCCCGCTCCAGCAGCGCCTCCTCGATCTCTGGCTGGGCGAGCGCCGGGAGCTGTGCGTCGTCGGTGACGCCAGCCAGACCATCTACTCCTTCACCGGTGCCACGTCGCGGCACCTGCTCGAGTTCACGAAGCGCTACGAGGGCGCGCAGGTGGTGAAGCTGGTGCGTGACTACCGGTCCACGCCGCAGGTGGTCCGTGCCGCGAACACGCTCCTGGCGGCGAGGAGCAGCGAGGCCGACCGGCGGGCCGTCGGCACCACCTGGTCCGCACCCCTCGAACTGATCGCGCAGCGGCCGGCCGGTCCCGAACCGGTCTTCACCGAGTGCAGCGACGACGAGGCCGAGGCCGCGGAATGCGCTCGGCGCATCGGTGTGCTGCTCGGGCAGGGCGTCAAGGCGAGCGAGATCGCCATCCTGTACCGCACCAACGGGCAGTCGGAGGCATACGAGCAGGCCCTGGCGAGTGCCGGCATCGGGTACCAGCTGCGCGGCGGTGAGAGGTTCTTCCAGCGGCGGGAGGTCCGTGACGCCCTGCTCCAGCTCCGTGCCGCGGCGCGCACGCAGGGCGACGCCGATGTGCCCCAGCAGGTGCGCGACGTCCTCGCCTCGCTCGGCTACACCGCCGTGCCCCCCCAGACCTCCGGTGCCGTCCGCGAGAAGTGGGAGTCGCTCGCGGCGCTCGTGGGCCTCGCGGACGAGCTGAACAGGGTCCGCGAAGCCTTCACCCTGCAGATGCTGGTGGCCGAGCTCGAGGAGCGCGCCGCGTCCCAGCATGCTCCGACGGTGCAGGGCGTGACGCTCGCGTCCCTGCACTCCGCCAAGGGGCTCGAGTGGGACGCCGTCTTCCTCGTCGGCCTGAGCGAGGGACTGATGCCCATCTCGTTCGCCGACACGCAGGAGGGCATCGATGAGGAACGCAGGCTGCTGTACGTCGGCATCACCCGCGCCCGGATCCACCTGTCGATGTCCTGGTCCACCTCGCGCTCCCCGGGCGGACGGGCCAGCCGCAAACCGTCGCGCTTCCTCGACGCGCTCCGGCCCGCGGAGGCCGGGCAGGCGTCCTTCCGCCAGCCGCGGGCCAAGGCCGGCCGCAAGTCCTCCGCCCCCGCCGTGTGCCGCGTGTGCAAGCGTCCGCTCCTCACGGGATCGGAGCGGAAGATCGGGCGCTGCAACGACTGCCCCGCGAGCTACCAGGAGGAGACGTTCGACGCGCTCCGCGCCTGGCGGCTGGCCGAGGCGCGGGACAAGGACGTGCCGGCGTTCGTGGTCTTCACGGACGCCACGCTCGTCGCGATCGCTGAGGCCAGGCCGCAGACGCTCGAGGAACTGGGCGGCCTCGCCGGCGTCGGGTCCGCCAAGCTCGAGCGGTACGGAGACGCGGTCCTCGGGATCATCAGTGACAACTCCTGATGCTCCCGCCGGGGTGGGCGCACCGCGTTTGCCGGTGGAGGTGCGTCGCTCGGCGCGGCGGAAGAGGACCGTCAGCGCCGACATCCGGGACGGCGTCATCCGGGTCTCCATCCCGGGCCATTTCTCCGCCGGCCAGGAGCGCCACTGGGTGGAGCGGATGGTGGAGCGCATGACGGCCAGGTATCTGGAGACGCCGGCGATCACCGACGACGAACCCGTCCCGGAGCTGCTGCAGCGCGCCGAGGGGCTCGCACGCCGCTACCTCGGCGGCAGGGGAGTGCCGGCGACGATCGGCTGGGTGACCAACCAGAGGTCCCGGTGGGCCTCGGCGACGCCGGCGTACCGCTCCATCCGCCTGTCGCACAGGCTGCAGGGGATGCCCGACTGGGTGGTGGACTACGTCATCCTGCACGAGATGGCGCACCTCGTCGAGCCGTCCCACAACGCCGTGTTCTGGGGCCTGCTCACCTCGTATCCGCGGACGGAGTCGGCTAAGGCCTTCCTGGAGGGTGCGGCCTTCGCGGCCCACCGGAACCTGACGGGCAGCCTGGACGAGCTCTAGGAGTACCGCCCGGGTGACCCCCGCGGGGCGGAACCGCCGCACCCGGGAGCGGCAGCACGCGGGTTCGGGGGGGGGCGGGAAAGGAAAAAAACCAAAACGAAAAAGGAACCCCAAACTCCGCCCGGAACAAGAGGACACGCC